>NZ_CP133778.1:1834285-2140000 GCF_034347405.1 Pseudomonas sp. CCC3.1 | reverse complement strand
GTAACCAAAACGCTCTTGCCCCTACCCCTCGGTGCCTCGCTCTGGCTCGGCATGCCCTCACCACAGGTATTGCTCCGTGGGCCCGCCGCGATCGGCCATCCCTGGCCGTGTCGCGGCTAACCCGGCGTCCTGCCGGGTTACCCACTGCGCAATACCTGCGTTCGGCCAGCGTGGTTTAAGGGGGCCCCTAAGATCAAAAAACAGATCAAAAGCCCGAACGCGCCTATAAGCTCTCAATACCCGCATCCACCGGCAGTACCACGCCTGTGATGCCACTGGCAGCTGATGAGCACAAGAAGTAGCCCGCCTCGGCCACTTCTTCGGCGCTGACCAGTCGCTTGAGTGCGTTGCGCTCGGCCATCGTTTGTAACGCTTGTTGTGTCGCTGTGTCGTGGTTCGGCTGGCGAGCCGCGACACGCCCCAGCAACGCCTGGGTCGCGACCGGGCCGGGGGCAATGGCGTTGACTCGTACCCCATGCGGTCCGAGGTCGCGGGCAGCAGCACGCATGATCCCGAGCACGGCGTGTTTGGAGGCGCTGTAGGCCATTTGCTGGCCATGGGCGAATCGGCCGTTGATCGATGACATCAACAACGCCACCCCACGACTGGCCTTCAGTGCTTGCGCACTCGCCGCCAAGGTGAACGCCACGCCACGCACGTTGATGGCTTGGGTTTTGTCCCACTCATCAACTGACAATGTTTGCGTGCTGCGCCACGGCGGCACCCACCCGGCATTGGCGATGCACACGTCAAGCCGTTCACTTTGCGCGAGGATGTGAGCCACCGCACGCTGCAAGTCTTCGGCGTTGGTGACGTCACAAGGGATGAAGTCCTGGGTGTTTTCATCCGCCGAGCCCGGCAGGTCGGCGCAGTACACGCGCGCACCCGCCTGTCGAAAGCGCTGGGCAAAGGCCATGCCCAGCCCACCCGTGCCGCCGGTGATCAGTACGACCTGTTCAGTCATGTCAGCACTCCGCAGTTCAGCCATTACTGGCACAGGAAAGGTCGGTAATCGATGTCCAGCGGTACCGGCTTGTCCTGCACCAGGCTGGCAATGATCCGCGCAATGATCGGCCCGGCCGTGAAGCCCATCCACGGGAAGAAGTTCATGAAGAATCCGGGTGAGCCCGGCACTTCACCCAAGATCGGTCGCCAGTCGTCGGTGCCGTTGACCACCGCTGCCCACGTGCGGATCACGCGCAGCGGGCCGAGCGCTGGCACGGTTTGCAGGGCCAGCGCCATGTTCTGCGCCAGTGAATCGGGGTCGGTCACGGGATGCCCACGCCCATGCCAGCGCGCAGGCCAACCACCGCCGATCAGCACCGAGCCGATAGCGTTCTGCTTGAGGGTGAGTTTTTCTCCGGCCGAGTACACCAGATGCGGGATAATTGGCCCGGTCTGCTCGGTCACTGCCACTTGGATCGCAAAACCCTGCACGTCGGTCTTGATGCCGAGCATCGCCGCAATGCGCCCGGCATCCGCACCGGCGGCATTGACGATGCGCCGCGCGATCAATTGCTCATCGGCCAGTTGCACGCGGTAATTGTGTTGGCCGCGTTCGACACCCAGCACTTCGCAATGACGGCGAAATTTAACCCCCAGGCGCTTGGCTGCATCGGCATAAGCCAAGGTGGCAATCAGCGGGCTGGCCTTGCCCTCGATGGGACAAAACGCGCCACCGAGCACGCGGTCCGACAAGTACGGTGCCAACTGACGCACCGCCGCCTGGTCGAGCAGGTTGATCTCCAGACCGTGCTCACGCTCCAGGCTGGCTTTGGCCTCTATTTCGCGCAATTGCTGCTCGCTGGTGGCCACCAGCAGGCCGCCTTTGGTCGAGACTTCGAGGTCGACACCCAGTTCGTTCGGCAACGCGTGCCACATGGCAATGGAGCGCGCCATCAGCGCGATGCTCGGCGCAAAACGCCGGGCCCACTCCGGGCCTTTATTGACGAACGGATCGTGAGGGATCTGTGCGTGCAAGCTGCCCGCATTCGAGCCCGATGCTTGGGTGTTGAGTTCTGAACGCTCCAATACCAGTACATCGACGCCATCTTTGGCCAGGTAATAGGCTGTGGCGCAACCGGCCAGGCCGCCGCCGATCACGATTACATCGGCCATGGGAAGTACTCCGAATCATCACTCATGTGGCCTTCACCTCAGTACGCGCCTGACGTCGAGCAAGAAAAAAACCATGTGACTGCGCCAGCAGCTCATGGGCATCGGGCACCTGCAATTGCAGGGCCGCGTGGTAGGCGAAGTTGGGATCATCCAGCAATGCCCGACCCAATGCCACCAGGTCCGCGGCGCCCTCTTCAATCACTTGATTGGCCTGATGCGCTTCGGTGATCAGCCCTACGGCCATGGTCGGGACACGCGCTTGCGCACGAATCTGCGCGGCATAGGGCACTTGATGCCCCGGCGTGGCGACGGTGGCTGAGCGTGCGACCGGGCCAAGAATCCCGCCCGCCGAACAATCCACCAAATCAACCCCTTCAGCCGCCAGCAACGCGGCCAGGCGTACCGTATCATCAATGCTGATCCCGCCCTCGCCGTCATCCACACACGAAGCGCGATACCACACTGGCATACTCGCGGGCACCACCGCCCGAACCCCGCGCACGACTTCCAGCGCCAGCCGCGCGCGGTTGGCAAAGCTGCCACCGTAGGCGTCGGTGCGCAGGTTGGCCAACGGCGAAAAAAACGAATGAATCAGATAACCGTGCGCACCGTGAATCTCGACGAAATCCAGCCCCGCCTCCACCGCACGTCGTGCACCCGCCGCGAAGCCTTCGATGACCCGTGCAATGTCATCGAGGCTGGCGACTTTAGGTGTCGGCCAGTCAACGGTGTGCGCCAATGCCGAAGGCGCGAGGATTTGCCACGCCGGATCCGGACTCTCATACGTCAAGGGTCCGTTGCCCAGCCATGGCACCGCCGAACTGGCTTTGCGCCCCGCATGGGCCAACTGCACGCCCAGCGGTACGCCGTGTTGGTGATAAAGCTCGGCGATGCGCCGCAGGCCAGCAATTTGCTCGTCACTCCAGATGCCCAGGCAGCCGGGGCTGATGCGCCCCTCGCGCACCACCGCCGTGGCCTCCAGCAGTGCACCGCCAACCCCGCCCAGCGCAAACCGGGCGTGATGGGCAAAGTGCCAATCGTTGATCAGGCCTTCAACAGCCTGGTACTGACACATGGGCGACACCACCAGACGATTGCGAAAATGCACCCCGCGAGATTCGAACGGCGTGAACAACGGTGGACGGCTCATCCTGGCTCCCTGTTTATTTGGCTGCCTGGGCGGCAACGTAGCTGTTGATGTCATCAATGATGCTGACGATCCGCGTACGACGCTCCACACCTTCCTGGCCGAGATCAGCGAACTGAGTCAACGGTGCACGCACATCCCCCACCGGATACCCCTGCGACGCCGCCAATGCCTTGGAGTAGCACTGATGGCCGTAGGTTGGGTGACCTTCGGCAATGATGTGATCGAAGCTGCTGATCATCGCTTGGATCTTGCTGGCCTCTTGCAATTTGCCTTCAACCAGCGCGTCCCAGAGGCGTGTCGAGGCGTGCGGGATGTAGTTGGCGTACGGGTTCACATAGCCCACCGCGCCGAGCAAAAAGCTCTCGACCGGGCGCTCGCCAGCAAACACATTCATCACCCCTTGCGTGCCTTCGACGATGTCGTAGATACGCCCGACATCCATGCTCGCTTCCTTGATGTAACGCACGTTGTCGAACGCCTTGGTCATGCGCGCCACCAGGGCGGCAGACATGTCGACATTGGTGGTCACCGGGTTGTTGTAGAGCATGATCGGCAGCGAGGTCGACTCGGAAATTGCCTTGTAGTAATTGAAGATTTCGTCTTCGGTCGGGGTGTAGTAATACGGCGGCGCAATCATGAAACCGTCAGCGCCCAACGCTTCGGCTTCACGGGTATAGCGCACGGCATTGGGCGTGTAGGCGTCCATGGTCCCGACGAGTACATCGATACGGCCGTTGACCAGTTTGACCGTGGTTTCGATGTACTGGGTGCGCTCGTCATCCGAGATGGTCAGGAACTCGCCCGTGGTGCCGAGAATGATGATGCCCGGCGAACCGGAGCTGATTTGCCATTCGATAAACGCGGCCAGTGCCTTGTAGTCGATCTGACTGCCATCAGCGGTAAAAGGCGTAACGGTTACGCCGTAGCTGCCGCGAAATTCTTTGCTCATGCTTGACTCCGATCTTCGTACGATTGTGCGCGGGCATGTTTTATGTTCGCGCTAATTGTCAATTAATGACGTTTTAACTGCCTAATCGAGCAGAAAAGCCTTATTCAAAACGACAGAACCCTGAACATCTGCGAACAGATGTTAGCATGGCGAACATTAGTTCGCGCTAGCGCTGATTTATTTTTTCCAGCGAACCCGCCAGCTCAGCAATGGTGACCGGCTTGACCGGTAAACGCGGGGCAAAACCGGATAGTTCGCCGCGTTGAGTTCCATTGAGGGCGCAGACTTTTTCATCGAGCGTCGCTGCGCAATAACGGCCTTGGCAACGCCCCATGCCGATCCGCGTATGGCGCTTGATTGCACCCACCGTGCTGATGCCGTCATCCAGCGCCTGTTGCAACGTGGCAAAACTGACTTCTTCACAGCGACACACCAAACAGCCTTGCTTCGTTTGCGTGTTGAGCGCGGGCGGTTTGGGATCGGCCTTGTACAGCGTCCACAAAGCTTTTTGAAACGCCCGCTGGCGCTTGAGTTCGGCCTCGGCTTCGCAGCCACTTTCGTGCAATTCGCCACTGGGCTGGAAGCCGCAAGCCATAGCGGCTTCCAGCCCCACGATGCGCCCTTCGGCCAGCGCGGCTTTGGCCCCGCCCAGCCCAGTGCAATCACCCAGCGCAAACACACCCTCGATATCGGTCTGGCCACGGCGGTCACGGCGAGTCACCAACTGGCGGCGCTGCTCGTCGTAATCGTGGCTGCACCCCAAGGCCCGCAACAGCTCATTGGCCGGTTCGAAGCCATACCCCAGACACACGCAATCGACGTCGAACACCTCCGGCAACAGTTGGCCGTCGGTGCCGCACACGTTGACGCGCAATGTGTCGCCCTGCGCCTCAATAGCGCTGACCACCGCCCGGTGGATCATTCGCCCCTTGGCGCGTTGCAATGCCCGCCGATACGCCAGTCCGTCAAGCATCAAGCCCGGCGCGGCAATCAGCATGCGCAACACACTGCCCAAGGTTGCCACGCCCGGCGCGGCCGCCGCTTCGACCACCGCCACCACCTGCGCCCCGCCCGCCTGCAACTCGGCAGCCAGTTGCAGGTTTAAAGGCCCATTCCCGGCGATCAATACACGCTTGCCCGGTAAACGCCGGGCCGTGCGCCATAAGGTTTGCGCCGCCCCCGTGGTCATGACCCCCGGCAAGGTCCAGCCCGGCACATGCCAGCCACGTTCATAAGCTCCGGTGGCAATCACCGTGCAACGCGGTTTCCAGCGCTGGGTGTGGCCGTTGATCGCCACCCCGTATTCACCGGGCTCAAAGGCCCCCCAGACCAACGCATCGCCGATCAACACCACACCCGCAGCCTTGACCTCGGCGATCAGGCTCGCGCCCTCTCGGTGCTGACGATCAGGCGCAGCGATGTCCGGGCCCATAACGCTGACCTGCTTGTAATACTGGCCCCCGGCAATGCTCCGCTCATCCAGCACCACCACGCTAGCCCCCGCTTGCCGCGCAGCCAGCGCCGCCGCCAGACCGCCCGGCCCGGCACCAATCACCAGAACATCCGGGGTGCGTACCGGGATCGGCTCGATCACCACCGTTTGCGCCACGTCCAGCGGCAACGGCGAGTTACCCACGCTGCGCTTGACGCTGATCGGCGCCACGACCTTGGTCATGCAGGCCCGCTGATTGGGCTGGCCATCGATCTCGACCAGGCATTCCTGGCACACCCCCATCCCACAAAAAATCCCCCGGCAGGCACCACTGCGGGTTTCCCGAAAATGCCGCACACCGCCAGCGATCAGCGCCGCCGCCAATGACTCGCCGTGACGGGCCGTGAACTCGGCGCCTTCGAAGGTGATCGCAATCTCTTTCATCCCGCGCCTCCTTAAACCCGTGTAACGCCTCAGTGGCGCAAGATCTTGCCGACGAATTCACGCGTGCGGGCTTCGACCGGGGCCTCGAAGATCTGCTTCGGCGTACCGATTTCGACGACCTGGCCCTTGTCCATCATCACGATGCGCGTCGACACCTCCCGCACGAAAGACATCTCGTGGGAAACCAGCAACATGGTGATCCCTTCTCTGGCCAGCGCGCGCACGGTGTCGAGCACTTCGTTGACCAGCTCCGGATCGAGTGCCGCCGTCACTTCGTCCAGCAACAGAATCTGCGGGCGCAGCGCCAGCGCTCGGGCAATCGCCACGCGCTGCTGCTGACCGCCAGACAACTCGTCCGGGTAGGCGTGGTATTTCTCGCCCAGACCGACCTTGGTCAGCAGTGCCTTGGCCTCGACTTCAACGTCGGCCAGCGGGCGCTTTTTGACCTTGGTCGGCGCCACCGTGACGTTGCGCAACACGTCCATGTTCTGGAACAGGTTGTATTGCTGAAAGACGATGGCCATTTTGTCCCGCGCTGCACGCAGGCTTTTTTTCGACACGTAATCGAGCGGCTCATCATCAATCAGCACCTGCCCGGAGGTGGGCGGCAGCAGGCCCATCAACACGCGCAGCAAGGTACTTTTGCCTGAACCGGACGGCCCGATCAGGCTAATGACTTCACCGCGATCGACTGACAAGTTGACGTTTTGCAGGACCGGAATGTGCGCGTACGCGCTCGACAGATTTACGACGTTTAGGTGAGCCAAGACGTTTCTCCAGATGAGCGCCCAGTCGACTGAGTGGGTAAGACAACGCGAAATAAGCAGCCAGGATCACGCCGTACACCAGGAACGGCGAATAGCCCCGATTCATCAATACTTTGCCGGCGAACGTCAGCTCGACGACCCCCATCTGCGACGCCAGTGAGGTGTCCTTGATGAACATCACCATGAAGGCGAACGCGGGCGGCAGAATGACTTTCCAGGACTGTGGCAACAGCACCATGAACAGCGTTCGGCTAAAGCCAAAGTTCATCACTTGCGCCGCTTCAAGCTGCTGGCGAGGCACCGATTCGAGCCCGGCCCGGATGATCTCCGAGAGGAACGCGGTCGCCACCAGGCAAACCGAAACGGTCGCAATCGCCGAGAGTGAAATGTTGGAGCCAAGGCCTTGCGAGGCGTACATCACGATAAACAGGATCACCAGAAACGGGATGCGCCGGAACACTTCGACATAGACCGTCACGACCAGTCGAAACAGCATCAGCCACTTGCTGGTGGTACTGCGGATGACCGTGATCGCAAAACCTGCGACTGCTCCGACGGAACAACCGATTACCGTCATCATCAGCGTACGGCCCATGGCTTCGAGAACGAAAACCAGGGTGTACCAGGTGAAGAATCGCGGAGCCTGGGAAATGATCAGATCGAACATCAGAACACCTTGATTTTTGCGCGAAACAGGTGACGGCCAACCAGCCCCAAGGCAATCGACGCAATAAAGGTCAATGCCACGTAGATCGCCGCCACCACCGAGAAGGTTTCAATGGTTCGCAGGTTGGCGGTCGAGATATTGATGGCCCGGCCAGTCAGTTCCTCGACCCCGAAAATGGCGCCGATGGAGCTGCCCAGCACCAGCCAGACAAAGAAGTTGCACAGCGGCGCGTAAATGGTCTTGGCAATGTGCGGCAAGATCACGTAACGCACGGTTTGCAACCCGGACATGCCCAGGGTCACGGCGGTTTCGATCTCGGCTTTGCGCACCGATTCGACCCCCGAACGCAGGATGTCAATCAGGTAGGCACCCGAGTTGAGCGTCAGGCCAATCAGCACGGCCGTCATCGGGTCCAGCACAATGCCGACATCCGGCAAGGCATAGAACAGGAAGAAGATCTGCACCAGTGCCGGGGTGTTGGTGAACAACGTGATGTAGACGCTGACGATGGAGCGCAGCAGGCGCCCGCCATGCAACTTGGCCATGGCACCCGCCAGACCGATCGCCGACCCGAGCCAGAACGAAATAAACGCGATTTCCAGCGTCAGTACCGCCCCGCCCAACAAGTAGGGGAGTTTCTCGATCACGTTGGAGAACTGAAAGGTGTAGTCCACGAGGCTATCCGTTTTTTTACGCCACCCCCTGTCCAACCATCAGGCTGCGCAGGGGGCTGACGGGAGTTAAAAGTACGGGTTGGCGTCCACAGGTTTGAGCATCGGTGAGCCGTATGCTTTCTGCCACGCGGTATTGACGAAGCCGTTGCTGTGCATCTCATAGAGCACGACGTTCAGGTAGTCGCGCAGCCCCGTGCTGTTTTTGGCCACCCCGATACAGTCGTAACCCACCGAAATCGGGTCCTTGAGGACACGCCAGTTAACATTGGGATAGTTCTTGGTGAAGTTCATGAAGAAGTCGATGTTCTCGACAATTGCATCGCCACGCCCCTGGGCCACTGCACGTACGGTGTCAGCAATGGTTTCGACCAACAGGACGTTGGCCTTGGGCAGCTCTTTTTTCAGGTAGTCGACTGACCAGTTGCCGCGCATGTTGACCAGCTTGACGTCCGGGTTATCAAGCTGCTTCCAGTTATCAACCTTGAGTTTGTCGGTGGTCAGCACCGCCATTGTTTCGGTGTGCAGCGGCACGGTGAAATCGATCAATTTGGCGCGCTCGGAGTTACGCGTCAGGGCGCCCAGCGAAATGTCGATACGGTCTGATTGCAAAAACGGCACACGCTGCGCGCTTTCGGTCGGCACAAACTCAGTCTTGACGTTGAGGTTGCGGGCAATTTCGTTGGCAGCGTCGATGTCGAAGCCCACCAGTTCGTTCTTGTCGTTGTAAGAACTCATCGGCGGGAAGTTCGGGTTAACCCCGACACGCAAGGTGCCGCTCTGGATGATTGCATCGAGGCTGCGTGCTTGCACGGCGCCGGACACGGCCGCCACAGCGACGGCCAGCGAGAGAATGACAGCTTTCATTTTAAGCATGTGAAACTCCTGAGTGGTTGACAGGCGACGCCAGCGCGGGCTGGAATCTCAATGTCTGACTTCATTGCATCTGTGTCAATAAATTTATTCTCCATACGAACAATTAACCGCATGGCGCACTTTAAGGATTCGATAAAAGCGATCAACGCACGTAACTGGCGCCGTTTACATCCAGCGTTGCACCACTCAGGTGCTTCGATCGGCCGCTGGCCAGGAACGCCACTAACGCTGCGATATCGTCGGGTGGCACCCATTCCCCCATGGCCAGTTGCGCAGTCACTTGCGCCTCACCTCCCTGGGTTTGGGCGAACGATTCAGACATCTGCGTGCGCACCACGCCTGGCGCCACGATATAAGCAACAATCCCCTGCTTGGCATAAGCACGCGCCACCGTCTGGGTCATCGAGCGCACGGCAGCCTTGGAAGCGGCGTAAGCGATGGTGTCGGGGTTAGTGACGCCGCGCTGCGCAGCCCAGCTGGAAATCGTGATCAGAATGCCCCCACCATTGGCCTGAAAATGCTTCACTGCGCGCCGGATCAGCCGTGCTGGCGCCAGCACATTAACGCTGAGGGTCTCCTCCCAGACGCCGTCCCAGGTTTGATCATCCACTGCGAACCCGCCGTGCCAGCGCATGATTGCCGCGTTATTGACGAAACCATCAATACGTCCCTGCCAGGCTTGCGCCTGATCCCACAGCTGCTCGACAGCGGCCAAGTCATGCAGGTCGGCCTGCAAAAACAGCTTGTTGGCTTGGGGCACAGTGGCGAGCGCCTGCTCAGCCCCGTTGCGGTCACCGCCGTAATGCGCAATAACGCGCGCGCCGGCCTCACCCAGGGCCGTCGCAATCGCTGCGCCGATACCTTTGGATGCGCCTGTCACAAGCAACGTCTTACCTTTAAGGTCAAACATTCGAGACTCCACGAAGTAGCCCTTGCATCGACAATGCCAACGCGCAGGCAAAAGTGCTTCTGGTCGAATTACCGACCGCCGAAATCCAGGTGAAATAACGCGCAGCCGTTACCGGCATGCAAACGTCGAGACAGGGCCCAAAGGGCGAGAGGAGGCGCAGACGCAAAGACCCGCGCAGGTGCAACGTTCATAAGTGCTACTCCATCGTTTAATGTTTTTTGTTATCGATGTGGCAGGTAACTTATCGCACAATTGTGCGCATTGCAAACTAGTGTTCGCAATGTTTTCGAAGGAATTTGTAACAGTACTTCAAGCGAAATGGCAGGCAAAAAAAATGCGCTCGATCCGTCGATCAGAGCGCAGCTTATTCAGTGGCGGCCCGGCAAAAACGCTAGCCTTGCAACGCCTGAGTAATATTTTTTGAAGCTTCCAGCAGCTCGGAAAGAATCCGTGTGCTCATGTCTTGCAGGGTCACACGCTCAGTGGGGCAAGGCACATTAAGTGCCGCCACCACCCGCCCCTCGCGATCACGAATCGGCACCGAGATGGAACGCAGGCTGATCTCCAGTTCTTGATCGACAATCGACCAGCCGCGCAAACGGGTTTCATTGATCAGCTCTCGCAGCTTCACCTTGGACGTCACGGTGTGCTGGGTGAATTTGGTCAACGTGGTCTTGTCCAGGTACTCCTGCAACTCGGCCTCTGGCAGTGCCGCGAGCAACACCCGCCCAGTCGAAACAGAATGCGCCGGTGAACGGCTGCCAATCGAAATGCTGATATTGACCACCCGCGTCGAGTTGGCCCGCGCCACGTAAATCACTCCATCACCATCCAGCACGGCAGCGAAGCAGGACTCCTGCAAGCGGTCGGACAAGGCGCTCATGATCGGCTGCGCGACATCCCAGATGTTCATCGAGGACAAGGCAGAAAAGCCGATCTCGAGGATCTTCGGCTTGAGGCTGAAATACTTGCCATCGGTCTCGGCATAGCCTTCGCGCACCAGGGTCAGCAGAAACCGCCGCGCAGTCGCCCGGCTCATGCCGCTGGCTTCAGCGACTTCGCTGAGCGTGCGGCGTGGCGTGTGCCGAGTGAAGGTCTTGATGACCTCAAGACCACGGGCAAAAGATCCCACGTAATCGCGATCACGGTTCTCTAAATCGTCGATCGGAGCGTCTGTATCGAGCATTTTTGACACCATTCCTTGAGAAAGTCTGTGCGACGTGCGCACAGAAGTTTAGGCCGGAATATATCAGCTCACCTGAGCAACGCATACGTATTTTAGTTCGGTGAACTCCTCGATGGCATGGTGCGACCCTTCACGGCCAATGCCCGATGACTTCACGCCGCCGAACGGAGCACCCTCATAAGAAGTGGCGCCGGTATTAACCCCGACAATCCCTACTTCCAGCGCCTCACTGACTCGCCACACACGCGCGTTATCTCGGGTAAAGAAATACGCCGCGAGGCCAAACTCAGTGTCATTGGCAGCCGCAATGACTTCAGCTTCTGTTTCAAAACGAAACACCGGCGCCACCGGACCAAAGGTTTCTTCCACCGCAATGCGCATCTGCGCGGTGACATCCGCAAGCACTGTCGGCTCGAAAAAGGTTTGGCCCAAGGCATGACGATGCCCCCCGGTGACGATCCGCGCACCCAGTGCCAGCGCATCATCGATGTGCTGCTGGACTTTACGCACCGCGGCTTCGTCGATCAGCGGCCCTTGCTGAACGCCCTCGGCCTGTCCGTCCCCCACTTTCAATGCCGCCACCGCTGCCGCGAAACGCTCGACAAAGCGGTCATGAATCCCACTCTGTACATAGATGCGGTTGGCGCAAACGCAGGTCTGGCCCATGTTGCGGAATTTTGAGGCGATGGCGCCGCTGACGGCAATGTCGATGTCAGCGTCATCAAAAATGATCAACGGCGCATTACCGCCCAACTCCAGCGCGACTTTTTTAATGGTCCCGGCCGCTTTGGCCATCAATGAACGGCCCACCTCGGTAGACCCGGTGAAGGTGACTTTACGCACCAGCGGATGGGTCGACAGCTCGTCACCGACCTCCCCGGCCGCACCCGTCACCACACTGAATACTCCGGCAGGCAGCCCGGCACGCTGACCCAACTCGGCCAGCGCCAACGCCGAAAACGGGGTCGCGCTGGCAGGTTTGAGCACCATGCTGCAACCGGCCGCAATCGCCGGACCGGCCTTGCGCGGGATCATCGCCATCGGGAAGTTCCACGGCGTGATCGCCGCGCACACGCCGATTGGCTGGCGCAGTACCAGCAAACGCTGGCCCGGCTGGGCCGCAGGCATGACTTCGCCATAAACCCGCTTGGCCTCTTCGGCGAACCACTCGAAAAACGCCGCGCCGTACAGGATCTCACCCTTGGCTTCGGCCAACGGCTTGCCTTGTTCCGCGGTCAGGATCAACGCCAGGTCATCGACGTTTTCAACAATCAGCTCGTACCAGCGCTTGACTATTTTTGCCCGCTCGCTGGCCGTACGCGCCGCCCACAACCGAAACGCCTGCTCCGCCCCTTCAATGGCCTCGACAGTCTCTTTGCGCCCAGCTTTAGGCACTCGGCCTACTAACTCACCGGTACTGGGGTTAGTCACCTCAATCCAGCCACAGTCCTGGGGAACCGACCATGCACCATTGACGAAGATCGCTTGCTTGAGCAGTGAAGGGTCTTTCAAGTTCAGCATGATTTGTTTCCTCGTTGCGGAATTAAGGTGTAGATTTATGTTCGCACAACGCCCATATCACCGCAATGCGCACAAATAATCAACCAAACACCAGGCTTGCCACAGGAGAAACCATGGACCCACATACTCCAACGACCGATCTGCATGACTTGGACCGGCGTTATTTTCTGCACCCGTTTACCGCGCTCGCCGAGCACGAACGCAACGGCCCCCTGGTGATGACCAAGGGCGAAGGCGTCTGGCTGGAAGACAGCCACGGGCGGCGCTACATCGATTCGATGGCGGGCCTGTGGTGCGTCAACGTCGGGTACGGTCGCCAGGAAATCGCCGACACCCTGCATGCCCAGGCGTTGCGCCTGCCCTACTACCACTCGTTCTCGTCGATGGCCACCGACACGCCAATCCTGCTGGCCGAGAAGCTGATCCAGCTGTCGCCGGTGCCGATGTCCAAGGTGTTTTTTGGCAACTCCGGCTCCGACGCCAACGACACCCAAGTCAAGCTGGTGTGGTACTACAACAACGCCCGCGGCCTGCCGCAGAAAAAGAAAATCATCGCGCGCAATCGCGGTTATCACGGCGTGACGGTGGTAGCGGCGGGCCTCACCGGCTTGCCGGGCATGCACGCAGGCTTTGACCTGCCGCTGCCGTTTATCCGCCACACCACCGCCCCGCACCGCTTGTGGCAAGCCGAAGCCGGACAAAGCGACGCGGCCTTTGTCGCACGCCTGGCGGCTGACCTGGAAAACCTGATCCTGGCCGAAGGCCCGGACACCGTGGCCGCGATGATCATGGAGCCCGTCATGGGCGCCGGTGGCGTGATCGTGCCGCCAGCCGGTTACTACCCGGCGATGCAAGCTGTACTCGACAAGTACGACGTGCTGCTGATTGCCGATGAAGTGATCTGCGGTTTCGGTCGCCTGGGCACCCAGTTCGGCAGCGAAAAAATGGGCATGCGCCCCGATCTGATGACCGTCGCCAAGGGCATCACCTCAGCCTACGTGCCGCTGTCGGCGTGCATCATTTCCGAGAAAATCTGGCAAGGCCTGCTGCTGGGCGGCGAAAAATACGGCGCCTTCGCCCACGGCTACACCTACAGCGCCCACCCGCTGGCTGCTGCGGTGGCCTTGACCAACCTGCAAATCATTGAAGACGAAGGCCTGGTGGCGCAAGCCGCGGCGCGTGGTGAGCTGATGCATCGGCTGCTGCGCGAGACCTTCGCCGATCACCCTGCCGTCGGTGAAATACGTGGCGTCGGACTGATGGGCGCGGTGGAGTTTGTGGCCCGCCGCGATCCGGCCACTCCGTTCGATCCGGCCCTCAAGGTCGCGCCGCGCATTGCTCGCGCCGCACTGGAAGAAGGCCTGATCACCCGCGCCTTGCCTCAGGGCGATTCGATTTCCTTCTCGCCGCCGTTTGTTATCAGCGAGGAAGAAGTGGCCGAAATGGTCGCGCGCGCCCGTCGCGCCGTGGACAAGGTCTTCACCCAGTTGCACGCCGAAGGCCACTGGAAAGGCTGAAACCCCGGAGCCACCGACGCACCTCGCGCCGGTGGCTTTTTTATCAGGCGTCGGGGTGCTTGCGCCGGTAGGCACGCCACGTCGTCGCCCAGCGTGCCGGGTCTTCCAGCGGACCCGTGTCGAGGCGCCCGATCGGATGATTGTGCGGCGCAGTGCGCACCAGTTCGGGGGTGTCGTAGGCTTCCTGGCACACCTGCGCCAGCACCGCGATCCAGTAATCGATGTCTTCCTTGGACCACATCTCGCCCGCCTCAGGTGTAAACGGCTGAGCGATCACCCAAGGTTCGTGCGCCAACCAAAAGGCATCAACCCCGTAATCAACCATCCGGTTCTGCACATCGTAAGCGCTGATTCCTGTTTCGCGCTCCAGCACTTCAAGGCTATAGCGGGTCATTTCCAGACGCCATGCCTTGACCTGCGGATGCGAACACGTCACCCCGCGAATCTCGCTGAGCTTTTTGCCCATGTAGTTGTTGGCCAGCACCGACAGGTCCGAGGCCTCGGCAATGCCTTCGATCCCCATGGCCCGCACCCAGGCGTAGGCCTTGATCACCTGCGGCATATTGCCCAAAAACTCGCGCACCCGGCCAATGCCCAGCTCAGTGCCCGCCTCTAGCCGAAACCCTTCCGGTTCTTGCACCAACAACGGGCCGGGCAGATAGGGAATCAATTCTTCACTGCAACCATAAGCCCCCACCGCCGGGCCGCCACCGCCCTTGGGCGCACCGAAGGTTTTGTGCAGCATGAACATGCACGCATCAAAGCCCAGGTCACGGGCCCGCACTTTGCTCATCACTCCGTTGAAGTTCGCGTGATCGTAGAAGCACAAACCTCCCGCCTCTTTGACCACCCGCACCCATTCGGCAATGTCCGGATTGTAGATGCCCATGTCGTCCGGGTTATTGATCATCAGCGCCGCCGTGCGCGACGACACGGCCGCCTTGAGCGCATCGAGCGAGGGATAGCCGTTTTCTTCCAACGGCAACGTGATGATTTTGAAACCCGCCGTGGCGGCCGTCGCCGGGTTGCACGGGTGCGACTGGATCGAGGTGATGATTTCGTCTCGGGTGTCCAGTTCGCCGCGCGCTGCGTGATAAGCACGGGTCACGCACACGTGCAAAAAGGCCGCATCGGCGCCACCCGCCGCCTGAAACACAAAACGGTCCATGCCCGACAGCGCACGCAGGTTCAGGTCCAGGTTATGCATGATTTGCAGCGAACCCTGTAACGTCGAATCGGGCTGGCGCGGGTGCAGTTGCGCCACGTCGTCACGTGCAGTAATCGCCTCATTGACGCGTGCGTTGTACTTCATGGTGCAGGTGCCAAACAGCGAAATCCCCATCATGCCCAAGGTCTGCTGCGACAGATGCAGATAGTGGCGCAGCACATCAGGCTCGGACATTTGCGGCAGTTGCGGCACGGCTTTACGACGCATCGCTGCCGGGATCGCACTCAGGTCACACGGCACACTGGGCGCCGCAAAGACCACGCCGCGCCGCCCCGGACGGGACAAGGTCATGACCACCGGCTCGTCCCAGACAGCCGCCTGATAGCGGCGCAATTTGACAGGTTCATTCATGGTTCAGTACCTCGCGAAGGGCATCGACCAAGCGGTCGATATCAGCGTCCTGATGCAATTCGGTCACACAGTACAAAGCAATTTGGCCCATGCCGGGAAACTCCTGGCCAAGGTCGTGCCCGCCGAAAATCCCCCGCGCCAGCAAGGCTTGATTGATCATCGCCACCGACTGGCCGCTGGCAGTGAAATCGACCACAAACTCTTTGAAGAAGCCGCCGCCATAACGGATCGAAACCCCCGGTAATTCACCCAAGCGACGGGCCGCCTGCTGCGCCTGGGCCACGATCAACTCACCGACATCGACAAACCCCTGCGGCCCCATCAGCGACATGTACACCGCATTGGCGATGGCCCACAGGTACACCGAGTTGCCGGTCCAGTCCTTGCCGTTCTCACGCAGCCCGTAAGACGATTGCTCGGCCAGTGACAAGCCAAAACCGACTTCACCGGGGCGCGAAGTCGTGGTGATACTGACCAGCAGCGTCGGGTATTCGCGGGCATAACGCTCTTCGTCGCGGGTGGCGATAAAACCGCCCAGCCCACCGCCGCCATACATCGGAATGCCCAGCGTCTGCGTGGTGCCGACCACAATGTCGGCACCGTAGTCCGGCGGCGGTGCCAGCACCCCCAGCGAGATCGGGTCGACACCGACCACAAACTCCGCGCCATGAGCATGAGTCAGCTCGGCGATGGTCGCCGCCGCACCGTCGATCAGGCCAAAGTAATTCGGCGTTTCCAGATACACCGCTGCCACATGGCTGCCCAGCTTGCGCTTGAGGTCGTCCAGGTCCATGGCCCCGGTCAATGGATCGGCGGCGACAAACTCCACAGTCAGCTCATTGGCCATCCGGGGCTCACAGTAATTGCGAATCACCGCCAGTCGCTCCGGATCGATAATCATCGGCAGCAGCAAGGTGCTGCGCCCGTTGAGCCGCGAGGCCATGCGCAAGGCATGCCCGGCCGCGCAGCCCCAGCTATAGACCGGCAAGCCGACATACTCGCAACCAACCAGTTCACCCAACTGACTGCTGAACTCGAACCATGCCTGACAGCGCCCCTGATCTGAAGAAGGTGTGCCCCACACCGAGGTCAGAAACTCACTGCGCCCGGCAATTTCATTGCAGATCGCTGGCACGTGATGCTGCCAGCAACCGCCCCCTAGAAAACTCAGCATCTCGCTGCAATTGTGGTTTCGAGCGAGCGTTTCACGCAGATGACGACTCAAGGTCGCCTCTGAACGCATAGCGCCCATAAGTTCGGGAATTTCTTTTAAGCGATGCGCCTCAGGAATCTGTTCGAAAAGCGCTTCAATGCAATCGACACCAAGCACATCGAGCATCTCCTGCTTGATATCAGGCACAGCATTCGCCATAAACGGATGGGCAGAACTGGGTTGACTCATCTTACCTCCGGACGCAATATTGGAATGAATGCGAACTTTAGTTTGTATTGCGCACAATCTACGTGGCAATGCTGACGCTCGCAACCGCTCAATGAGCCGAAGGCAGGTATCGATGGCATTCAAAATTGGCGTGGTCATTAACCCCTTCGCCGGGCTGGGCGGTCCCGTAGGCCTCAAAGGCAGCGATGGTGCCGAGACCGTTGCCCTCGCCCTTGCGCTGGGTGCCAGACCGCAGGCCCATGAGCGCTGTGTTCGGGCCTTGAAGCGCTTGGTCGGCGGTGATGTGCAAGTCTTTACCGTGGCGGGCGAGATGGGCGAACGGGCTTGCGAATCAGCAGGCTTGCCCGCGCAAATCGTCGTTACGCCAGCGCTTGAGCACTCGTCCCACGACACAGTTCAAGCGTGCCGCGCATTGCTCGCGCAGTCCGTCGACCTGCTGCTGTTCGGCGGCGGCGATGGCACGGCCCGCGACGTGGCGACCGCCTTATCCGCAACGCGCACGCCCCTGCTGGGTATTCCTTGCGGGGTGAAAATGTATTCCGGCGTGTTTGCCCGCTCTCCCGAACATGCCGGTGAACTCGCCCGACATTGCCTCAACGGCCAAGTCGCCAGCCGCGAAGCTGAACTGCTCGACATCGACGAACACGCCTCGCGTGCCGACCGCGTCAGCACCCGCCTATACGGCTACGCCCCGGTGCCCGCCGACCCGCGGCACATGCAAAGTGCCAAGTCTGGCAGCAGCCATCCGGACCGGGCCATTGAAGCCGAAGCCGCGCTATTCGCCGCCCGCATGCTCCCCGGACACGTTTACTTCCTCGGCCCCGGCAGAACCCTTCAAGCACTGGCTGGCCACCTCACGGGGGACGGCACACTGCTGGGCGTTGACGCCTACCTCGACCACACCTTGATTTGCCGCGATGCCAACGAGCGCGACCTCTTGACGCTCGCGGCCCGCTACCCGGCCCATGTGGTGGTCAGCCTCACGGGTGGCCAAGGCTGCCTGTTCGGGCGCGGCAACCAGCAAATCAGCGCTCGCGTGCTGGCAGCCATCCCCGCAGCCCATCTGCACGTACTGGCCAGCGCGGCAAAAATTGCCGCATTGCCCCAAGGCCAGATGTTTGTCGACAGCGGCGATCCGGCTGTTGACGCCCGCCTCAGTGGTTTTATCCGCGTACACACCGCCCCCGGACGCAGCGCCATGGTGCGCGTCGTGCACTGACTTTCTTGCCCCCTGACAACACCTGGAGAACCCATGAACACACCTTCCCCCCTGGTCGCCATTATTGGCGCAGGCAGCATCGGCGTGGCCTTCGCCATCGTCTTCGCCCGAGCGGGCTGGCGCGTGCGCCTGCAAGACCCGGATACCCGGCGCCTGCAATTGGCCCACGAAGAAATCAACAGTCGCTGCGTCGAGTTGCAGCATTACGGCCTGCTGCAAGAAACCCCTGAAACCCTGAACGCCCGCGTCGAACTGTGCAGCGACCTGGCCAGTGCCGTGGCAGGCGCCCGCTTGATCCAGGAGTGCGCACCCGAGCGCCTTGAACTGAAAATCGAGCTGTTCCGCCAATTCGACTGCCTCGCCCCGCACGACGCCATCCTTGCCAGTTCTTCGTCGGCACTGACCGCCTCCAGCTTCGCCGACACCCTGCCCGGCCGCAGTCGCTGCCTGGTGGCACACCCTGGCAACCCGCCGTACTTGTTACCGGTGATTGAAATTGTCCCGGCGCCTTTTACCGACCCGCAACACGTCGAGCGCGCCATGGCGCTGTACACAGAGGCAGGCTTATCGCCCGTGCGCCTGAACAAAGAAATCGAAGGGTTTGTGTTCAATCGCTTGCAAGGGGCCCTGCTGCGAGAAGCCTATTGCCTGGTACGCGACGGCGTCAGCTCGGTCGCCGACATCGACAAAGTCGTGAGCCAGGGCCTGGGCCTGCGCTGGACCTTTATGGGCCCCTTCGAGACCGTCGACCTCAACACCCGTGGCGGGATTGGCTCGCACGCCCTGAAAATGGGCCCGGCCTATGCCCGCATGGGCGCCGAACGCGGCCAGCACGACCCCTGGACCCACGATCTGGTCGCCAAGGTCGAAGCCCAACGCCGCGCATTGGTCCCACTGCAAGACTGGGAGCAACGCGTGGCGTGGCGAGACCGGGCATTAATGGAGCGCGCCCGTGATGAGTTGAAGCGCCAACTCAAGTAGATCATTACCTTTGCAACACCGATTCCCCGGCCTTGGGTGGCAGCCGCAGGTTATCCAGCAGCGCGAGGGTTGCGATCACTGCCACACACAGGAAGGTCAGTTGGAAGTCGGTCGTTTGCGCCTGCCCCGCATTGCCATGCAGGCTCATGGCAAAGCGCAACAGCAAGGCGCCAATGGCCACGCCCATCGCCATGCTCAATTGGAAGAACATGCTGAACAAGGTGGAAGCATCGCTTATCTGGGTTTTGGGCACGTCGGCAAAACCCAAGGTGTTGTAGACGGTGAACTGCATGGAGCGGGACAAGCCGCCCACGAACAGGATGAACAGGATCAACGCCCAGCTCATGTGTTCATCCAGCAAGGCGCAGGCGGCAATCGCCAGCACCCCGAGGATGCCATTGACCATCAATACCGGGCGAAAGCCCCAGCGCTGCATCACCCAAGTGGTGAATGGCTTCATGGCCAGGTTGCCGGCAAATACCGCCAGCACCAACAGCCCAGCATCGAATGCCGACAGGCCGAACGCCAGTTGAAACATCAGCGGCAGCAAGAAAGGCAAGGTGCTGATCGCAACCCGAAAAACCGACCCACCGAGCAGGCTCACACTGAAGGTGCGCACGCTCATGACGCCCAGCGCCAGCAGCGGTTGCGCGTGCTGGCGCATGTGGCGCCAGGCAAACAGGCCGAGCAGCAGACCTGCACCGCTCAACAGCAGGCCCGGCAGGAGACTGCCGCGGTTTTGCCCAAGCATTTCCACGCCATACAACAACGCCGAACTGGCGATGCCCACCAGCAGAAAACCACTGAAATCGAAGGCCCGGGCACTGACGTCGTGCGCCTTGGGAATCAACACCAAGGCGCCGATCAACGCGAGCAGGCCCAAGGGCAGGTTGAGGTAGAAAATCCACGGCCATGAAGCGTGAGTGACGATAAAACCGCCCACCGGCGGCCCGACTATCGGGGCCACCAGGCCGGGCCAGGTGATGAATGAAATCATCCGCACCAGGTCTTTCTTCTCGGTGGCGCGCAGCACTGCCAAACGCCCGACCGGCACCATCATCGCCCCGCTGATGCCTTGCAGCACCCGCGCCATGACGAACGTTTCGAGGCTTTCACTCAGGCCGCACATCAACGACGACAGACTGAACAGCACGATGGCCACGCTAAAAACCCGCCGCGAGCCGAAGCGATCGGCCAACCAGCCACTGAGGGGAATAAACACCGCCACCGCCAGCATGTAGGCGCTCATGCCGATGTTCACGTCCACGGCGGTCACGCCAAATGTCCTGGCCAGATCCGGCAACGCGGTACTGATCACCGTGGCGTCGAGGTTCTCCATAAAGAACGTGACGGCCACCAACAGGGCGATCAGGGTTGAACGGCGTGGGGACATTAGGCACCTCTGTTCAGCGATGGCAACGCCCGACACTTTACGCTCGATGCATCAATAGAAGGGTGAAAAACGTAGTACCCCTCTATTACCTACCGGCCTGCGCTTGGGCTCATGATCAATTGAAAGGTGCTTATAACAAGAATCAGGCATTCCAAAAAAAGCAGGTAGAGGCAATGGCAAAGTTTATTCACAGCATGATCCGCGTAGGCGATCTCGAAAAATCCATGGGTTTCTATCAGCAGGCGTTTGGGCTCATCGAGTCTCATCGCCTGGACTTCGATGATTTCTCCCTGGTGTATTTACGAGATGTCGAAAGTGGCGCAGAAATCGAGCTGACCTGGAACAAAGGCCAAACCGAATACACCCATGGCACGGGCTACGGGCACACCGCCTTCGTGGTGGATGATCTCGACCAGCAGTTCAATCGGCTGACCGAGCTGAAGTTATCGCCCGCCCCAATCAAGGAGTTCAAACGGGACGGTGCGTTGCTTGCGCGCTTCTTTTTCATCCAGGACCCCGATGGCTACAAGATCGAGGTATTGCAGCGTGGAGGTCATTACCAATAAAAGCGGCTGACGGGACAGGTGTTACGCCATAGCGCCCTATGACCTTTCCCGTGAACCCGCGATCTATGATTTGCCTGTGACACTGTTACTCCTAAATAAAAATAAGAAGGAGACATTTCATGCAAGACCTAAAGGTCAATCGTCGTCGTTTCCTGCAAGGAAGTGGCGGTTTTTTGTTAGGCACCCTCATGTTCGGCTCCGGCCCCATTGCGTTACTGGCTCCCAGCCGGTCATGGGCCATGGAAATGAACACACTGCCCAGCGATACAGCATCCAAGTTGCTGCTCGTGGTGCGCCGCATTTATCCCCATGACCGTATGGAAGACGCTGTCTACGCCTTTGCCGTGAAGGCGCTTGATGAGCGCGCGTCTGCCGATCCTTCCGTGTTGCCACAGCTTGAGAAAGGCTTGTCTGAACTGGACAGCCTGGCAGGCGGCAAGTGGTCGAGCCTCAATGAAAACCAGCAAGTCGCCCTGCTCGAAAAAATCCAGGATTCAGCGTTTTTCAAACAGGTGCGCGCAACCTCGGTCAACTCGCTCTACAGCAATGAACTGGCTTATGAGCATTTTGGCTACGAAGGGGCTTCCTTTCCCAAGGGTGGCTACCTGATGCGTGGCTTCAATGACCTGAAGTGGCTACCCGCCGCGCCAGCCGAAGCCAGTCCCCGTGCGTTTTCTTGAGGAGCAGCGAGCATGACGACTTACAGTTTTGACGACGATTCAGTGGTCATCATCATCGGCTCCGGCGCTGGGGGCGGCACGCTGGCCAACGAGCTGTGCCAAAAGGGCATCCCGGTGGTGCTGCTTGAGGCCGGCGCACGGCAATCCCCGGCGACGTTCATCAACGATGAATGGCCTTCGTTTGCACAATTGTCCTGGGGCGACACCCGCACCACATCGGGCTCTTGGCAGATTGCCAAAGACTTCCCCAACCTGCCCGCCTGGATCTGCAAAACCGTGGGCGGCACCACCACCCATTGGGCGGGCGCCAGTATTCGCCTGCAAGAGCACGAGTTTCGCGCACGCCAGATGTACGGCGACGTTAAAGACGCCAGCGTGCTGGACTGGCCCTTGACCCTGGCCGAGCTGGAACCCTATTACGAGCGCGCCGAAAACAAGATGGGGGTTACACGCACGAACGATATTCCCGGACTGCCAGGCAATAACAACTTCCAGGTGATGTACAACGGCGCCACCAAACTCGGTTACAAGGAGTGCTCGACCGGGCACATGGCGATCAACAGCCGTGGCCGTGATGGACGCGCGCAATGCATGCAGCTCGGGTTCTGTTTTCAGGGCTGCAAGATGGGCGCGAAGTGGTCAACGCTCTACACCGAGATCCCCGCCGCTGAAGCCACCGGCAAGCTTGATCTGCGTACCCAGGCGCATGCCGTGCGCATTGAACACGACGCCAAAGGCCGCGCCAACGCCGTGGTGTATGCCGATGCCAAGGGCCAGTTGCAGCGGCAAAAAGGCCGCATCGTGGCCATTGCCGGCAACGCCATCGAGACACCGAGGTTGCTGCTGAACTCCTCCAGCTCGATGTTTCCACACGGCTTGGGCAACGGGGCGGGCATGGTCGGCAAGCACTACATGCGCCACACCACCGGTTCGGTTTTTGCTGAATTCAGCGACCCGGTGCACTTTTATCGCGGCACGATCATGGCGGGATTGATCAGTGACGAGTCGCGTTTCAACCCGGATCGCGGTTTTGTCGGCGGCTATGAAATGGAGACCATTTCCCTAGGACCTTCGTTTATGGCCGCGTTTTTCAATCCGGGTGCCTGGGGCCGGGATTTTACCCGCGTGATGGACAACTACACGCACCTGGCGGGTATGTGGCTGGTGGGCGAAGACATGCCCCGCGAGACCAACCGCATCACCTTGAGTGACACCAAGGACCACCTGGGCATCCCCGTGGCCAACGTGCACTACGACGATCACCCCAATGACCTGGCCATGCGCGAACACGCCTTCAAACAAGGCAGCGCGGTGTACGAAGCGGTGGGCGCGCTGAAAACCCACCGCGTTCCGCCCTACCCTTCAACCCACAACCTGGGTACCTGCCGCATGAGCCTTAAAGAAGCTGATGGGGTGTGCAACAAACATGGCCAGAGCCACGAAGTGCCCAATCTGTTTATCTCGGATGGGAGTCAGTTCACCACCAGCGCGGCAGAGAACCCTACGTTGACCATCGTCAGCCTGGCCATTCGACAAGCGGATTACATTGCCGAGGCGTTGAAAACCAAGGCGGCGTAATAGACAACAAACCCACCTTGGAGCTGCTGAAGGCTGCGATCTTTTGATACCGGTTTTTGCCCCCCGTATCAAAAGATCGCCCCTGCACACAAGCACTGCACGCTGATGCGCCGTTCAATGGCTCATGAAATTCAAAGCGTCATGATTGGCCGTAAAAGCGCCTGTCCTTCGTAAAGCGCCGACAAATACCGTTCACGCATCTCCTCAACAGTCATGCGCGACGCGTGAGTCGTTAACGTCAACGTTGCCTGCAATTGCCCTTCCCTATCAATCAGCGGCACGCTCAGCACCCGCATGCCCACTTCGTATTCCTGATCCACCATTACGTAACCCCGCTCGCCCGCCAAGGTGATTTCGCGGCGGATCATTGCTTCGTCGGTGAGTGTGTAAGGCGTAATGGCCTGAGGCAGGTTGCGTTTGAAGTAAGCGCCAAGCGCTTCCTGCGAAAAACTCGCGAGCCACAGTCGTCCGCTGCCGGTGCAGTACATCGGCACCCGTGACCCGGGGCGGATCGACATTGAGGTTATGTGGCTATAACGACTGCGCACCACATGCACAATGTCATCACCGTCGCGAACACCTACCGACACATGCTCCTGGGTGGTACGTGCCACCTGCTCGACAATGGGCCGCAACATACGCGGCAGCACGGCAGAATCGACATAAGCCTGTCCGATACGCAAGGTCTTGGCGGTTAACCAGTAATGGCGGCCGTCAGTCTGCGCAAAGTCGTCATGCACCAAGGTCAGAAGAAAACGCCGGGCAGCGCTCTGGGTCATACCAGCCATGCGCGCTACTTCAGGCACGCTCAGACGCGGGTGCTCTTGAGAAAACAACTGCAACAGCGCAAGGCCTTTTTGCAGGCCGACGATCAAATCCCGTGGGTGGATGGTGGGTTGCTTCATCACTTGGACTCTTTTATTGCACATTGACTGCGATTATCGCACTGACAATGCGATTATCAACCTGACCAGCCTCAGGCTCGATTGTTCGCTGTGTTCACCGCTTGCAGTATTGGCCCTACAACACAGCCAATAAGCGGGAACATCCCATGATTCAGGGTTCGACTGAACTGGTCGCCATCGTCGGCTCACCGGTAGCCCAGGTGAAATCGCCGGAAAATTTCAATCGCTGGTTCGCCGACCACCAGCAGAACGTCGTCATGCTCGCCATCGACCTTGCGCAGCCGGCTTTGGATGACTTCCTACAGACCCTGCGCGGCTGGCAAAACTTGCGCGGGTGCGTGGTGACCGTGCCTTACAAGCAGATGTTGGCCAGCCGCCTGGACAGCGTCAGTGACCGCTCGGCGGCGCTGCGCTCGGTCAATGTGATTCGCCGCGAACCCGACGGCCGACTGGTGGGCGATATCGTGGACGGCGAAGGTTTTCTCAACGCTGCTCGCAAGCAGGGTTTCAATCCAAAAAACAAACAGGCCCTGGTAATTGGCACTGGCGGCGTGGGAAGCGCAATTGCGTATTCGCTGTGCCAAGCCGGGGTGAGCCACTTGGTGATCAGCGACATCAGTCACGAGCGTGTCGAGGTGCTGGGTGAACTCTTGCGCAGCACGTTCCCCGAGAGTGTGATCAGTACCAGGCCGGCTTCGCTTGAGCACTTCGACCTTGTCGTCAATGCCTCACCCGTCGGCATGGGGGCAACCCGCGATGACGGGCCCCTGCCTTTGCCAGCAGCGCTGATGGAAACCCTGAGCGCCAACACCCTGGTGGCCGATGTCGTGACATCACCCGCGGTGACACCGTTTCTCGCCTTTGCCCGAAGCCTCGGCTGCCCAATTCAGACTGGCCCCCAAATGGCCCTGGCCCAGTTGGGCAACCTCGGTCACTTCATCGGCGTGACTCCGTTGGATATCTGATTTTCCGGCCGTGTCCTTAACAGGCGTTAACAATGAACACTACGACCTCTCTGCCGCCTGCCGATGCAGACCTGACCTATGACGTGATTGTCCTGGGTAGCGGGGCCGCCGGTTTCGCCGCCGCAGTGACTGCCAGTTGCCACGGTCTCAAGGTCCTGCTGGTGGAAAAGACCAATGCCTTCGGCGGTACATCGGCGATTTCCGGTGGGGCTGTGTGGCTGCACGATACCGATCAGGCCCGGGTCGCCGGGCATCACCTGCCCGCCGAACAGATGCGCCGTTACCTGAAAGAAGTGATCGGTGTTGGCTACAACCCGCAATTGATCGATGCCTTCATCGAGCAGGGGCGTGAAGCTCTGCGGTACCTTGAAACCCACAGCGAACTCAAATATAGCTTGCGGCCGCTCTCGCCCGACTATTACCCGGACTTGCCGGGAGGCACTCAAACCGGCCGCGCGCTGGAAATAGACGAGTACGACGGGCGCCGCCTTGGTGAGCATTTCAAAGCCCTCAAACGCCCCCCGGACGGCATGCTGCTGTTCGGCGGCATGATGGTCAACCGTGTCGACATTCAACACTTTTTGAGTTTCAAGCGTTCGCCGAAGTCCCTTTGGCACTGCCTGAAACTGATGGGACGTTATGCCATCGACCGTCTCAGCCACCCACGCGGCACCCGCCTGACCGTAGGCAATGCCTTGATCGCGCGCCTGGCCACCACTGCCCTGACCAACGGAGTCGATATATGGCTCCAGGCGACGCCCGAGGAGTTGATCACCGAACAGGGCTCGGTCAAGGGGGTGCAGATTTCCAGAGGGGGAGTCACCCGTTCGGTATTCGCGCGTGGCGGCGTGGTGCTGGCCATGGGCGGCTTTGCTGCAGGAGCGCATGCCGCAGAACAGCGGCCATACACTGATTCGGAGCACTGGAGCATGTCACCGCCCGCCAACGTCGGTGACGGGCAACGGTTGGCTGCGTCGGTCAACGCTGCAATCGGTCACAACCTGTCGGCGAATTTCTTCTGGGCCCCGGTCTCTGTGTTGCACAAGGCCGACGGCAGCATAGAACGCTTTCCGCATCTGGTCACCGACCGCGCCAAACCTGGCGTGATCGCGGTCAACCGTGCCGGACAACGCTTCGTCAATGAATCCGACTCCTACCACTGTTTCGTCGAGGGCATGTTCGCCAATAACGGCGCGAACGCCCCCTGTTGGTTGATCTGTGACAGCGAAGCCCTGAACAACTATGGCATCGGCCTGGCACGACCGCGCCCCGTCGACAACAGTGCTCTGATCGAGGCTGGTTATCTGCTGCGTGCCGACAGCCTCAGCGAATTGGCGCGCATCGCCGGCATCGACGCGAGCGCTCTGGAGCACACCCTGGCGCAGTTCAACGCCGATGCCGAACACGGTGTCGACCGCCAGTTCGGCAAGGGCAGTACGGCCTACAACCGGTACATGGGCGACCCGCTACATCAGCCGAATCCATGCCTGAAACCGCTGCTCAAGGCGCCGTTCTATGCCGTGCGTTTGTTTACCGGCGACCTGGGTTCAGCCCGTGGACTCGTCACTAATGGCCAGGCCAACGTGCTCGATCGCAGCAACACGCCGATCCCCGGACTCTACGCCGCCGGCAACGAAATGAATTCAATCATGGACGGCACCTACCCAGGTCCCGGAATCACCCTCGGCCCCGGCATCACATTCGGTTACCTCGCCGCCAGCGATATTGCACGCCGACTCGATCAACACACGACATAACCATCCTGCACTGGAGAACACCATGTACTACGAACTGCGCACCTACACGATTAAACCAACCAAGCTCGGCGACTGGCTGGCCCTGTACAAAAGCGCCGCATTGGCCGTGCAGCAAGAACACTTGGGCAATCTGGTTGGCTTCTTCACCACCGAAATAGGTGAGGTCAATCAAGTGGTGCACATCTGGGGCTATGACAGCCTTGACGATCGCATGACACGCCGCAACGCCATGGCGGCAGATGCGCGTTGGCAGGAATTCGCGCGGCAGAACAAGGCGCTGGATGCGGTGGTGACGCTGGAGTCGCGACTGCTGCGTCCGACCGACTTTTCCCCGCTCAAATAACCCCGTCGCAGCATCGCGCCGCTTCTGATCGGGAGCGGCCAACCTCATTCACTCTCGCGGTATTTTTTATGTGCATCAGCGACCCCCTGCTTTGTGATGTCCTAGTCGTCGGCTCTGGTGCCTCTGGGCTGGCAGCGGCGGTGACTGCCGGGCAACTGAACCTTGACGTCATCGTGGTGGAAAAGGAGCCGCAACTAGGCGGCACCAGCGCTTGGTCAGGGGGCTGGCTGTGGATTCCGCGCAACCCATTGGCCATCGCCGACGGCATCGTTGAAGACGTGGAGCAGTCGAGGGTGTACCTGCGTAACGAACTGCACAGCGAAGTGCTCGACCCTCGCGTGGAGGCGTTCTTAGAACAAGGCCCGAAGATGGTTGATTTTTTCCAACGCCATACTGAGGTGCAGTTTTTCTCCGGCAGCAAAATGCCTGACTTTCACGCCAGCGAAGGCCACGCAAAAGGGGGGCGCTCGGTCTGTGCGCAACCCTTTGACGGTCGCCTCCTTGGCCCTTGGATCAACAAACTACGACGCCCGCTCGACATGATTAGCCTGGCAGGAATGGGCATTGCCGGCGGCGCCGACCTCAACCATTTTCTCAATGCCCGCCAGTCACCGTCCTCATTGCTCTACGCCGGTAAGCGCCTGTTGCGCCACGCCCGCGACCTGCTCCGTCATGGTCGGGGCATGCACCTGGTGAACGGCAATGCACTGGTCGCCCGCTTGCTCAAAAGCGCCCTGGATTGCAAGGTCCGCCTGCTGACTGACACGCCCGTGCGAGAACTGCTACGTGAGGGTGAGCGGGTGGTCGGGGCACGCGTCGAGTCTGCCGGACGCTTGATCGAAATTCGAGCCCGACGTGGTGTAGTGCTCGCTTGCGGTGGTTTCCCCCACGACCGGCAGCGCATCGCACGCCTTTTCAAGCATGCGCCCCATGGCACCGAACATTTCAGCGCAGCGCCCAAGGGCAACACCGGCGATGGCCTGCGCCTGGGCGAGAGCGTCGGGGCATGCGTGGCATCCGACCTGAGCAATGCCGCCGCTTGGGCACCGGTGTCGCGTGTGCAGCGCAAAGATGGGGGGTTCAGCGGTTTTCCGCACCTGATGGAACGAGCCAAACCCGGGTTCATCGCCGTGCGCAACGATGGCCGACGCTTCGTCAACGAAGCCGACTCCTACCACGACTACATGTGCGCACTGTTTGCAGCCACGGGTTCCGGAGAAACCCCGACATCGTGGCTGATCTGCGATCACCACGCCCAACGTCGCTATGGTCTGGGCTGGTCCAAACCTTTTCCGTTCCCAACTGCGCGGTACGTACGCGAGGGCTACCTGTTCAAGGCCCCGACGTTGATCGAATTGGCACGCCAATGCGGCATCGATGAGCAACAACTGGAAGCCACCGTCAGCGCCTTTAACATTGACGCCGAACTGGGTCGTGACCCGCTCTTCCATCGCGGAGAATCGCACTACAACAAAGCCCAAGGCGAAGTTCTACACGGGCCAAATCCGTCCCTTGGTAGCCTGCGCAAAGGGCCGTTCTACGCGGTTAAGCTGGCGCCCGGCAGCCTTGGCACCTTCGCCGGTCTAAAGACCGATGCCTGCGCGCGGGCATTAGACGAACACGACTCGCCCATTCCAGGGCTGTTTGCCGTGGGCAATGACATGAACAGCATCATGAACGGCCATTACCCTAGCGGTGGCATCACTCTCGGTCCGGGTATGACCTTCGGTTACATCGCAGCAAGAGTGCTTGCCGGCCAGCCAGTGAACTGAAAAACACCCGATTAACTGGCCGCTTTATAAAGGTGAAGGGCCGCCGAGCAGATGAACGCTCGCGGGGTGATCAAAAAGCCATCGGGAGTCTGCAATGAGCACTACGGAAAAAAAGGCAATACCTGCACGATTGGCGTCCACCTATCCAGATGTTCAACAGGCATTGGACGCTATTATCCCAAGCAAAAAGATGGAAGTGGCAACGCGTATCGTTTTGTGGGCAGCCAATGAAGCTGGCTTAAACACAGCCGATATAGTTGTCGCACTTTCAAAAAATGATCCCGTGCTGTTCGACGAACTTATCGCCGACATGGAGGAGCAGCAATTCAGACTCTTTGAGCTCGGAGACGAGAGGCACCTAGCGTTTTTCAATAAGGCCCGTGCTTATAACGCTAGCGCATGGTTAGTCCGTGGCGTTCCACATGAAGCAATATACGAGTCCATTTTTTCGACGGAGAAAACGCTCGTCGCTGATGACTTTTTCAAGAAAAAATAAACGCTGCGACCCGTAAGCATTTCATCTAATCCACGTCGTTTTTTAAACGCCTGTTAATGGGCGATATCGATCGAAAAATGCTGCGCTTCAGTACTCATCAACAATCACCCAACGCAAACAGTGACTAGGTTTTGTTATTAATCACCCATTAAATCGATGCATTTAAACGAATCGTGATGCCTCGCCTACAAGTACGACAGCACGCCCAAGCATGGACAAAACCGACAACTATCGAGACTTTTACACCCATTAAGAGGGGCATTAGCCAACGCCAAAAAAATTCGCTAAGGTAAGGCCCAGGTACTCTCGTAGACTATAAATATAATGAACACGATTCCCTACTATGTCCTGTTCGGCGAGTCGACTCCGCCGGTCTGGCATGACTTCCTGCACGTCGAATCAATCTCACACCGCTCAGGTAGTTACAACTGGGAGATCGCCGCCCATCGTCACGACGGGCTGTTACAGATGCTGTACCTGCAAAGTGGCGAAGGCCAAGTGCTACTGGACAACCAGTGGGTCAAGGTCAAGGCGCCGTGCTTGCTATTTATCCCTGAACAAATCGTTCATGGCTTCGCTTGGCACGGACAGGTCGACGGGCATGTGATTACGGCCGTCCAGCACCCGCTGGTAAACATCATCCAGGTGCTCTCCCCCCGCCTATTACCGCAGATCCAGAAGCCCTATATCGTTGCTCTACCGCATTGGGCGCCAGTCGATAACCCGCTGATGCCGCTGTACCGAGCGTTGTACGAGGAGTATCACGGCCGTGGGCGGGAGCACGTTGCGTGCAGCATGTCATTACTCCTCGCACTGGTGATCCAGATGCTACGCCTGAGCGAGGACACCGAAGGCCTGCCTGCGCACCATCATGATCGACGTAGCCAGCAGATCATTGCCTTTCGCGAATTGGCGAATCAGCATTTTCGCGAACACCTGTCGCTCAATGACTACGCCAGTCGCCTCGGTATTACCGTGGTAACCCTAGGACGCCTGTGTCATGAACAGTTGGGAATGACGCCAATGACCTTGCTGAACGCCAGGCTGATCCTTGAAGCCAAGCGCGAGTTGGCCCATTCGTCCCAGAGCGTTAAGCAGATAGCCCATGGCATGGGCTATCTCGATGTCGGCTACTTCAGCCGATTCTTTCGCAAACACACTCAGCTCAGCCCCAGCGAGTTTCGCCAGCAGGCCCACGCCTCGCGCCAGTGAACGCTCAACCGCAGCGCGCTCGGCCAACACGCGCGGTAGCTTGACCCATTCTTGTAACGGCCCGCGTAATCACCCCAGCTTTTCCCCTGTGTGTCTGGGCACTCGCGATAGAGCTACCTTCTCGGCCGATTGCAAAGGTTGTGTCAATAGAGAGGCGTGCCGACACTGGCAATAAATCGCCAACGCGGCAACGCCAGCCGGAATCAGCATCGTCATGCAGATCTCAGCCAGCGACCAACCCAGACTGAGCATCTGCGCACCTGCGAATGCACTCAAAACAGCCCCTATCCGACCGACACCGCTCATCCAGCTAGCGCCCGTGGCGCGGGCTTGAGTGGGGTAATAACTGGCCGCCAAGGCGTTCATGCCGACGGACACCCCGTTGAGCCCGAAGCCGACGATACAGGCGACTGCACACAGTAAAACAAAATGACCGGTGGACTGGCCGATGGCAAAGATCGCCACACCGCAGCCCAAAAATGCAAGCGTCAACACGTTACGCTTGCCCCAACGATCCATCGCCCAGCCCACGAAAATGGCACCCGCTGGACCACCAACCTGAAAGATAGCGGTGACCACAGCCGCATCAGCAACGCTGTATTGGCCGACCTCTTTTATCAACGTCGGCAACCAGCCGCTAAAGAGGTAAACCATAAACAGGGCAATGATGTAGCCGACCCAGAGCATCAGCGTGCCAAACAGATAGCGCCGCGATAGCACCAGACCAATGGCGCCAGCCGCAGGCTTGCCCACTTGGGGCATCAGAAACGTTATGTTTGCAGTCACCAGACCAGGTGCCAGCTGCTTCATGATGGCGTGAATACGTTCAGACGCCGCACGCTGCGACACCAGAAAGGTCACCGACTCCGGTAGCTTGAAATACAGGATCGGTAGCACCAGTAACGGCAAGACGCCGCCCAGTACCAACACACTTTGCCATCCTAAATTCGGGATCATCCAGGCACTGGCAAAACCTCCCACTGCTGCCCCTAACGAGAAACCGCAAAAAGCGACGGTGATGAAGAATGAACGGCTGCGTGCCGGTGCGTACTCACTCACGAGGATACTTGCGTTCGGCATAGCGGCGCCCAGACCAAGGCCGGTCAAAAAGCGCAAAGCGACCAAGGTTTGCACATCCGAGGCGAAGGCTGTAGCGATGGTCAGCCCCCCAAACAAGCCGATACTGCATAGCAGCACGATCCTTCGGCCATACCGATCAGCCAGCGGTCCGGCCGTTAATGCACCGCCCGCTAACCCAATCAACGCAGCGCTGAGTACCGGACCCAACGCCTGCGGCCCCAACCCCCATTCCGCTTTTAACTGCGGTGCTATAAAGCCCATGATGGCGACGTCAAAACCATCAAGGGCGATGATCAGAAAACCGAAAAATACAACCCATCTCTGAAAGCGACCCACCGGGTGAGTATCGATCCACTCACTCACATCAATCGTTTTTTGCTGGTCCATCGAGTGTCCCTCATTCTTATTATTGTGGTGACTCAATCGTGTAGGTCACTTACTTGGAGTGATCCAAGCTTGCCAAGTGCACCGGTCTGATAATGCACGTTTCCTGAGCCACGATCAGATGACGGGTCGCCTGTAGATAAGCGCCGAAATCTGGATCACTGTCGCGAGCCATGCTGCGCTTTTCCATGTCGTCGAGGCTGTCGTAACCCCATAGATGAACCACCTGGTTCAGCGGGCCGATGCTACTGGTGTAGAACGCCAGCGGTGCGCCCAAATGCTTGAGCAGCAGAGGCATCGCCAACTGGTCGAACGCGTTGAGAAATTCAGCCATCCCGCGGGGCACGATGGTGTAAATGCGATGATCAACGACTGGTTTGGATAGGATCATGCGACCTGCTCCTGTTCGGTGTTTTCAGTGCCCAAAGAGGTCTTGGCCAAATGACGGCCAGTGATGAAACCGAACGTCATGATGGGTCCCAAGGTGATGCCGGCACCGGGGTAATTCCCACCCATGATGCTGGCGCGGTCATTGCCCACCGCATAGAGCCCTGGGATCGGGCTGTTTTTCTGGTCCAATACTTCACCCACGGTGCTGGTTCGCAGCCCATCGAAAGTCCCCAAATCGCCCATCACCAATTTGACCGCGTAGTAAGGTCCGGCACCGATGGGTGCCACGCAGGGATTAGGCTTATGTTGCGGATCCGCGAGGAAGCGGTTGAATGCTGTCGTACCACGACCGAACTCAACGTCCTTGCCTACGCTTGCACCTTGGTTGTAGCGCTCAACTGTTTGCTCAAGCCCGGGGCCGTCAATGCCCGCCTTGAGCGCCAACTCAGCCAGCGTACGGCCCTTTAACAGGTAACCATTGCGCAACAACGTACCCAGAGGCATGGGGGATGGCTTGGCAAAACCCAGGCCGTACTTGCCCAGCGTCCGGGCATCGCAGACCAGCCACATGGCGGTCTGGCTGCGCGTCACGTCGTTGTTGATCATGGCCTCGCCGACGTCATGGTAAGAGTTGGATTCATTGGTGAAGCGTCGCCCGGCGACATCGACGCCAATGATGCCGGGCTTGTAGCGATCCAGAAGATGCGGGAATGCAGTGAACTCCCCGTCACCGGTTGGCACTTTCGAGACCGGCATCCAAGCAGCCGCTGCTTGCAGACAAATATCCACTTGCCCGCCCACTGCTTCAGCCATTCGCAGACTGTCGCCAGTATTACTGTCGGGTACCGGCGAAAAATGCTCGCCTCCGCGTTTCACATGGGGGTAAGCCTCGCGTAATCGCTGCGTGTCATGGGAGAAGCCACCGCTCGCCAAGACAACGCCGCGGCGCGCATCGATGCGAAATTCGCCTTGGGCGCCAGAAGCCAGCACACCTGTAACGCAACCTTTTTCCTTGAGTAATTGCCGAGCGGCGACTCCGGTGACAATAGGAATGCCAAGATCAAGCGCCGACTTGGCCAGTCGCGCTGCCAAGGCATTGCCGCTGGTCACCTGAGTACCGCGCCGATACATCATCATCTCGCGCATATGCGTACCCAGCCGCTTGGCCACGTAAATGAACGACGTCAACGAGCGCGTAGCATTGAAGAAGTGTTTTAAATCAGCGTTGGACGAGTTGAACATCATGCCGATGAACGTGATGGTTTTAAGCGGGGGCCGCAAACGCTTCATATCAGCCCCTAACTCTCGAATATCGAACGGCGCGGCGAGGATCGAACGGCCGATGGCGAGCCCCCCGGGCGCGTCGGGGTGATAGTCAGGATATAAGGTGGGCACAAACTTGACGCAGGTCTCGCGCTCGAAGAACTCGACCATCTTCGGGCCGTTCTCCAGAAACGCTTCCACCGCCGGCGCGTCGTAATGCTTGCCGGCCTCAGCACGTAAGTAGGTTCTGGCCAAGTCGAGGCTGTCGCCGCTGTTTTGCGCCTTGCCAAGGTGGTTGTCGGGAATCCACAGAACCCCGCCAGAAAATGCCGTGGTACCTCCAAAAAAATCGGCCTTCTCAATGACAATCACATCAAGACCGGCCTTTTTCGCGACAATTGCAGTACTGAGCCCACCCGCCCCGGCACCGATGACAAGCACATCGCACACCCGATTCATGGTCGCGCCCCCACGAAACCTGGCCGCGGCAACAATGCCATCGGCATACTTTCAAAACCGCCATCTACTACCAATTCGGTACCGTTGATATAGCTGGATCGCGCACTGGCCAGAAATAACACGGCATCGGCTATGTCCTGCGGCTCGCCAATGCGGCAGCTGGCAGTCATGGCGCAACGTTGTCGTTCGATGTCGGGGTCGGCGTAAAAGGCTGCTGACAGGGGGGTACGGATCAGCCCAGGGCAAATGGCATTACTGCGGATGCCACGGTCGCCCCACTCCACCGCGAACTGTCGTGAAAGCATCGCGACTCCGGCCTTGGCAGTGCTGTAAGCGCCGCTCCAAGGCTGCGGCGAATGGGCGGCAATAGAGGCGATATTAATGATACGGCCACGGCCTTGAGCGAGCATTTGCTGCCCGAATGCCTGGGCGCACAGTAAGTAGCCACTGAGGTTGACCGAAAGCACCTGATTCCATTGTTCAAGCGTTATGGTCTCGAGGGACGCCGCGCGCAGGACGCTGGCGTTATTGACCAGAACATCGCAACGGCCATGGCGTGCCTGAACCTGCGCAGCGGCTTGCCGAACACTGTCTGGGTCGCTGATATCACAGGCTAAGGCGCTGACTGGCACTTCACTGTGCTCACTCAAATTCGCGGCCAGCTCGGTGCATTTGCTGACATCCAAATCAAGCAATACGACCGAAGCACCTTGCTTGACCAATTCACGCGCGACAACTGCACCGATGCCGCCTGCGGCCCCTGTCACTACACACACAGCACCGCTCAGGCCGAGCCAATCATTACTCTTATAATTGTTCATTCACTTCTCCAGCGTGTGCCGCTGACAAACGACACTTCGACTGAAATCAGGTTAAGCCGCAACCTGCGGCCCTAGAATGAACAAAACCCGCAATATTCAGCACTTTTCCTACAAAAAACTCAGTGGATGACTGACTGCTGGCCATCTAGATCAACATGACCGGCCTTGTTCAACCGGAGGACGAAGTCAACGTTGGCGCAGCCATCTTTGCCCCCTTAGCGCTCCTTGACTGACTGCGTAAGCGGCCTCGTTTCAGGCTTTTTTGCAAAGACCTTTTGCGGCAACAGAAGCCAAGCCAATGCTGGCAGCAGGATCAAGGCGCCCAGCATGTTCACCAAGAACATGAAGGCCAGCAGGATGCCCATATCAGCCTGGAATTTGATTGGCGAAAACGCCCAAGTCGACACCGCGACTGCCAACGTCATTGCGGTCAGCAATACCACCTTTCCTGTAAACAACAGCGCCTGATAATAGGCTTGGGGCAAGGTGTCTCCGGCGCGCATTCGAGCGAGAATCACGCTCAATACATAGAGCGCGTAGTCGATGCCAATGCCCACGCCGAGCGCAATCACCGGCAGTGTCGCCACTTTAACGCCCATCCCCAACACCACCATTAGCGCCTCACACAGAATTGAAGTGAGGATCAATGGCAGCATCGCGCAGAGGGTTGCTCGCCAACTGCGGAAGGTCAACAGGCATAACAGACTGACCGCGCCGTATACCCAGAACAGCATTTCATGCATGGATTTTTTCACCACGATATTGGTCGCAGCTTCGATGCCAGCACTGCCAGCGGCCAACATGAACTTGACCTCTGGTACCTGATGTTCGCTGATAAATTTCTCGCTGGCCTCCACCACTCGGTTCAGGGTATCGGCCTTGTGGTCAGTCAAGTAAACGTAAAGCGACAGCATCGAACAGCCCTGGTTGAACAGCTCTCGCGGTGCACGGGTCTGCACCGCACCCAACGCGCCGTCATTGGGGATCAGCTCATACCATTTGAAGTTACCTTCGTTGTAACCGACTGTGGCTATCTTGCTCAGCGCCGCCATGGACGTGGTCGACTCCACGCCAGGTAATTGCTCCAGCCTCCAGGCCAGCGCATCCACCGCTGACAGGCTGGGGTAGCGAGTGCACTGATCTTCCGGGGTCTTGATCATGACCACGAAAATATCCGAGCTGGCTGCGTAGTTGCGCGTCATAAATAGCGCATCACGGTTGTAACGCGAGTCGGCTCGCAACTCCGGCGCACCGGGATCAAGATCACCAATCTTCAGATGAAGGCTCACAGCAAAACCGAGTGCTGCCAGCAGCAGACCGCCCAACATCGCGCCAATGGCCCAGCGCCGCTGAGTGAACAAATCGAGAAAACGCCACAACGGATGTTTGATCTGCGCTTGCAGCTCGGCGGTTTCCGAGCTCAGGCTGCGCTGTGCCGCTGCCGGGCTGACCCCGATATAACTGAGTAGGATCGGTAGCATGATCAGGTTGGTGAGGATCAGCACCGCCACACCAAGGCTGGCGGTTATCGCCAGGTCCTGGATTACTCGGATATTGATCAACAGCAACACAGCGAACCCCACTGCATCACAGAGCAGCGCCGTCATGCCTGCGGCGAACAGACGGCGAAAGGTATAACGCGCGGCCACCACGCGGTGGGTGCCGCGCCCAACGTCCTGCATGATGCCGTTCATCTTTTGTGCGCCATGGCTCATGCCGATGGCGAACACCAGAAACGGCACCAACGCCGAGTAGGGGTCCAGCTCATAACCGAGGATGGCGAGCAGACCCAGCTGCCAGAGCACTGCCACCAGCGAACACGTCACCACCATCAAAGTGCTGCGCGCGCAGCGGGTGTAGCTATACAGCACCACCATGGTTACCAAGACCGCGACGACGAAAAATAGCAGGACCTGGGTTAACCCCTCGATCAGGTCGCCTGCGATTTTGGTGAAACCGGTGATGTGAATCCGCAGGTTATCCGTCTGGTACTTGTCCCGTAGGGCTTCCAGTTGCCGAGAAAACTCGCCGGAGTCGAGGGCTTTTCCGGTCTGCGGGTTGATATCCAGCAAGGGCACAAAGATCACACTGGATTTAAAGTTGCCGGCTACCAACTGTCCGACCTCGCCGGACCGGGCGACGTTGGTCCGCACCTGTTCAATACTGGCGGCGGAGCCATCGTAGTCATCGGGGATTACCGTGCCGCCATCCAAGCCCTCTTCCGTCACAGCCGTCCAGCGCGTGGTCGGAGTCCATAACGACTTCATGTAAGGGCGGTCGACACCCGGCAGCAGGTAGAGTTCGTCGTTGAGCTTGGCCAGGGTATCAAGGTAGTCCTGGGTGAAGATGCTGCCTTCCTTGACCTCCACGGCGATGCGCAGCGAATTGCCCAAGCCGCTCAACTCGCTGCGATGTTCCAAGAAGTTAGCGACATAGGGGTGGCCGGTCGGGATGGTCTTTTCATAACTGGCGTTGATGCCGACACGGGTGGCCTGCCAACCCAACAGCAAGGTCACCAGCAGACACAGCAGGATAACCAGTGGTCGATGGTTGAAGATCGCCCGTTCGGCAAAGTTGCCTGAAGTCTGGTCGAAGTCTGCCAGGCGGCCGATCACGGTTTGGATTTTGTCGTCTTTCAAGTCTGACTCCTGTTGCACGGGCTAAGGCCCGATAGCACTGCACCATGAAGGTTCAAGGTTTGCCGGTTGCCTGTGGGGCCTGGTCGGCGGCCACGCCACTCAAACCGACGCTGGCCAGACTGCCATCGGCCGCTTGCTGCACGGCCGCGACGGTCGTGCCACTGCGGCTCAGACGTTTTACAAAACTGCGGCCCTGGTCATGGCTGAACAAAAGCTCACCGCTTTGGCTGGCCATCAGCAGGCTGCCGTCACGCAACTCGATGGCGCTCGCCAGCGTTGACTCCACGCCAGTGTCGAGGCGCCGCCAACGGTTGCCGCGATCATCGGACCACCAGGCGTTGCCACGCAAACCGTAGGCAATCAAGGCGCCGTCACGGGTGCGGAGCAGACCGAAAAAGCTGCCTTCATAGGGTGATTTCAAGGTCTGGAAGGATTGCCCGGCATCGGTCGAACGCAACAGCAAACCGCGCTCCCCCACCAACAGCAGATCAGTGCCCGAGGCGCGGATGCCATACAGGTTCAGGCCCTGCGGGTTGTCCACATGCTGCATCCAGGCTTGCCAGGTTTGCCCGCCGTCGTCCGTGCGGTAGATCTGGTTGTAGGCACCCACGATGTAACCCTGCCGTCGATCACTGAAGTACACATCGAGAAAGGGCTTGTCCGGCCCGTCGCGCAGCAGATGCTGTGCCTGTTCCAGGTGGTTGGCACCACCCGGCTGATCGGTAATACGCTGCGCGGCCTGCACTGCCAGCTTGGCGGCGCGTTCACCATCGAGCTGCTTGTGCCAGGTTTCACCGCCGTCTTCGCTGTGCAACACCACGCCCAGATGACCAACCGCCCAGCCCTGCTCGGCGTCGACGAATTGCACCGCCGTCAGGCTGACGCTGACCGGCACACTGGCCTGGCGCCAACTTTTTCCCGAGTCGTCCGAGAGCAACACGATGCCCCTTTCTCCGACAGCCACCAAACGGTCCCCGGCCCGAGCCAACCCGAGTAATACCGCGCGCGAGGCCTTGCTCGTCAGCACTGCCTGCTGCTGCAGTACCGCGAATGTCCCAGCCTGCGCAGCGAAGGACGTGCTCGCCAACAGACACAACGCCAGGGCGCAGCCCCCCCATCGCAGGCCGAAACTCGCAAAAAATCTTTCAACGTTCATGTCTTTATCCCGCTTGGAAAAACGCACGCGACCGCGACGGGCTTTCACCCGCCACAGCCGCCCAGGGTTCAACGCATGTTTTCGTTGGCCATGGCATCCGGCGTAAAGAATGAGGCGGAAGGTTTTGCAACTTTCTGGTACTGCACCGCCAAGTCATTGCTTGAGGAGTTGAGGAAGTAGGCACCAGTGTCCAGGTTATAACTGCCCCACATAACCTGTGCGGTGAGCGCTGGCAGGTCCGGTGCCAGCAGCGTCAGCGAATACATCTGGCGTCCAAGTTTGCCCTGAGCGTCATAACCGTCAGCCATCAGGATCTGCCAAGAGTCCTCGTCGATGTAGTAGGTCCGACGCGGCACCACATGGCGTTTACCCGGTTTGAGCGTGGCCTCGACCACCCAGACCCGATGTTTCTCCCAACGCACCAAATCGGGGTTGAGGAAGTTCTGCTTGACCAAGTCATCGCTCTTGGCCAGACCGGCGCGGTTATTGTTGTAGGCAACGATCAGTTCTTTCTTGCCCATCAACTTGAGGTCGTAGCGATCGGTAGGCCCGAACAGCATGAACGCTTCATCAAACAGTCCAACCCCCGAGGTGACGAAGTCCGGCGTGTCGTAGGCGATGTTCGGCGCTCGACGCACCCGGCGTTGACCAACCAGGTACTGCCAGGCCGCGCGGTTAGCCGGGTCCAGGTCCCAATGGGTCATCAGGCCTTCACCGGCCTTGGACGATGGCAGTTCGGTGAGTAGTTTGCCAATCAGGTATTTGCCGGAGAAGTTTTCCAGACTGCCGTTTTCGACGTAGTAGGGAAACTGGTAGGTGTACTGGGCACGAGTCGCCTGGACTTTCTTGCCGCCCGCTGTCATCAGCCACGTGTCAAAAGGCGAGTTGATGGTATCGCCGCCCTGCCAGGAAAGGCGGTAGTTCCACAGCACTTGCGCACCATTCTCCGGAATCGGGAACGGAATGCCGCCGTAGGCATTAGTGACTTTCTCGGTCTCAACGTCCAGCGTGGCGCGGATGGCATTCTTGGCGGTATTGCCATACACCCATTGCGGGGCGGCTGCAGAGCGATGGGTCGGGTAAACGTCCAGTCGGTAGTCCGGGTATTTCTTCAACAGAACCTTGGTACCCTCGGCCAGTTCACTGGCGTACTGCTCCATGTTCGAGGCCTTGATCGAGTACAACGGTTTCTCGCCGGCGAATGGATCGGGACGTTTATCACCCGGCTTGTAACCCGGCGCGACCTGGGTGAAACCACCTTCCCAGGCTGGAATGCTGCCATCGGCGTTACCCGCCCGTTCACCGCCAAGGGGCGTCAGCTCGGATTTCAGGCGTGCTGCCTGCTCAGGCGACACCGCTGCCTGTGTCAGGCTCATGCCAGCAAGCGCCAGGGTAAGGACGCAGGTGTTGATAAATACTGTGTTCTGCATGGCGAATCCACCTTATTAGAATGAGGTTTTCACGTAGAGCGAGACGAAGTCGCGGTCAGCCAGCGACTGCCCATAGCTGAAATTCCCGTCCTCGCGCAGCCCGGCTTTCGGTGCACCGAAGAAGTTCACGTAATTGAGGCCAACGTCCCAACGCTGCAAGTAAGTGGCTTTGAGCCCGACACTCCAGTCGCCGGAATGGGTATTGCCGAAACCCGACTTGTTGACCGCCGAAGAGCGCCCGTCGAGCACCACGCCCATGCCGATGGGCACAGTCAGGTCGATCCCGTCGACAATCTGGAAGTACGCTGGCTCCACCAATACGCGTAACGCCGTCGCATCACGGGTCGTATTGGCATCCAGAGCCGCCGCGTTCTCAGTGATACTTAGGGTTCGGTTCCAGGCCAGTTCGGCCAGTGCCGAGCCGCCATCCCAAAAAGCGGTCGGTGATAAAAGGTAAATCGCTGACAGGTTGGCGTGCGCAGTTTTGCCCCGAGCAAACAGCGAGTGGTTGTCGCCGTCGGCATCGATGCCCGCTGCCACCACTTGCAGATTGCTCACCAATGGCGCATTCCAGCGCACGGAGGTTTCACCGGCAAAGTTGAACGGGCCATAGGCGGTGGAAAAGCTGACGCCAGCCGTCTTGATATCTTCGGCGTAGACCTGACGGTACGAGCCCAGGATGGGCAAACCGGTGGCCGCCGCCGCTGCGCCGTCGAGGTAGGCATACAGCCCAATCGGGGTTTTGTCGTGATACTGCGCAGCGTAAAAACCCAGCTCCAGTTCAGTCCCGGTCGGTTTGAAGCGGATCTGCATGCCGCCCTGCCCCGAATTCCTTGGTTTTAGATCACCGCCATTCACGGTGTCGTTACCAAAAACCTCATGCAGCGAACCGCTACCGTAGCCGATGGCGTCGACATCGCTCAGGTAACTACCGGCGCCGGGCAGATTGGAACGCTCCCACTCAAACTGGTAGTAAGCGCCCACTGACAACTGCGGGTTGATCTGCAACTGCCCGGAGATCTGATTGACCGGACGCAGGATCTCCTTGAACTGGGTCCCCGGCACGCTAAGCAACTTGACCACGTCAGTTGGACCCTGCGCATTGGCAATCCCGTTGCCTCCGTAGAACAGACTTTCGCCGTAGATCAGGCTATGCCGCCCCAACCGCACCACACCCTGGGAATCTTCGCCGAGGTCACCTCGCAGGAACACAAACGCATCGAGGATTTCGCCATCGCGACCATGTAGCTTGCGGGTCTCGCGGAGAAAGTGCGGTTGCTCGCTGCTGTCGGTGTCCTGGTTGTAGATATCGTCGTACCAGGCCGCACCACTCACACGCAGCCCGTAATTTTTCCGACTGAGGTCCATTTCGGAAAACAGGTCCAGGCGATTGGAGACCAGGCCTCTGCTGAAGTTTTTATCGCCCTGGCTCTGGATCGAGGGATACAGGCCGTTAGCGGTTGGCGCATTGAGCAAACGACTGTCATGCCCCTGAAGACGCCAAGCCTGGCTGTACTTGATGGTGTTGTCCCAGCGCAGTTTCCAATCGGAATCACCGAGGTCCATTTGCGCGGCCTCGACCCTCTCGATCATCACGCCTGCACTGCATAACGCCAGAAACAGGGCGCAATTTTTGAAACGAAAGCAACGTTTAACGTTGTCCATAGACGCTCCTCATTATTTTTATTTTCGGCATAGCGTTGCACGTGTGGCGAGGGGGCAGCCCTCTCGCCACATAGCTTTAGATGTAGGTGGAGGCCAATCCGCCATCGACTGCCAGGTTGACGCCGTTGATCCAGCGCGACTCGTCGGCACACAAGAAAGCAATAACCGCCGCCACCTCATCGGCATAACCGGGGCGTTTTATGCGATGGGCATCAGCCTGGACTCGGGACTCACCGAGCATGCTGACAAAGTCGCTGAGGATGGGCGTGAAAACGGGGCCTGGCGCCACACTGTTCATGCGCACGGAATGTTCCATAAACCAAGGCTGGGCCTGGAGGTAATTCCAAACGATCAAGGCTTCCTTGAAATACTGGTAGCAGGTCTCGGCGGGGACCGGGTGCTCGGCCAACCAGTCTTGCGCGGTGGCAAAACCTTCGATGCGCGCCAGCGCCTTGTGCAGATCCAGGCGTTGTGGCCACTCGGCGCCGAGGATTGAGGCAACATTGACGATGCTGCCGCCAGCCGAGAGGCGTGGCAGTAACGCACTGCTCAGGTGGCGCACCCCCAGGTAATTGACCTGTGCCAGCAATAGCGGATTTGCAGTGCCCGGGACCCCGGCGATGTTGCACAGACTGTCGATCCGTGTCGGCAATTGCGGCAACAGCCGGTCGATACGCTCGGCACTGCTCAGGTCACCTTGGACAAAGCCGTCCAGGGTCATGTTCGGGGCCTTTAGGTCTATGCCTATCACGTGCGCACCGTGAAAACGCAGCAGACTTGCAGTGGCTGCACCGATACCCGAGGAAACCCCGGTCACCAGCACGATCTTGTTGTCGAGTTTCATAGTGTGTCCTCTTATTATTGTTGTGTATTCAACCGGCTGACCCAGCACACGCTAAGGCCTGCTCCCGTTAGAACGGGTAGCGCGGCGCGGTGTCCTTGATCGTCACCCACTGCCATTGTGTGTATTCGTCCCAGTCCGCCGGGCCGCCAACGCTGCCGGCATTTCCCGAACTGCCACGCCCACCAAATGGATTGATGCACTCATCAGCCACTGTCTGATCGTTGATATGCAGCAGACCGCAATTGAGGCGCTCGCCGATCGCCATCGCACGCCCGACCGAAGGCGAGATGATCCCCGCGGACAAGCCATACTCGGTACGATTGGCCAACTCGATGGCATCCTCGTCGTTGGTAAAACTCACCACCGTGGCGACTGGACCGAAGATTTCCTCGTCGAACGCACGCATCCCCGGACGCACGCCAGAAAGGACCGTAGGTTGATAGAAGAGCTGTTCAAACTCGCCGCCGGCTTCCAGCGTTGCCCCGGCCCTGACACTCTCAGTGACGATTTCATGCACGCGCTGCAACTGGTGTTTGTTGATCAGAGGGCCCAGCACTGCTTCACCACGCGCGGCATTGCCGACGGTGATTGCGCGCGCTTTCTCTGCAAGCCTGCGCACCAGTTCTTCGGCGATTGACTCATGGGCCAGGATGCGTCCGGTGGCCATGCAAATTTGCCCCTGATGCAACCAAGCCCCCCACGCGGCGTTGCTGGCCGCCCGTTCAAGGTCGGCGTCTTCGAGCACGATCAGCGAGTTCTTGCCGCCCAACTCCAGGGCCACTTTTTTCAGATGTCGCCCGGCCACCTCTGCGACTTTGCGGCCCGCTGCGGTTGAGCCGGTGAACGCAATCATCCGTACATGCGGGTCGCGGCACAGCGCCTCGCCAGCCACCGCTGCACCCGGTAAAACCTGCAACAACCCTTTGGGCAGCCCGGCCTCCTCAAATAACCGGGCGATGATGAAGCCACCACTGACCGGCGTCTGTGGATCTGGCTTGAGCACTACGGCATTGCCGGCCGCTAATGCGGGGGCAACCGAGCGCAAGGAGAGCACCAGAGGAAAGTTGAACGGAGATATCACCCCAACCACGCCATGGGGCAGCCGACGTGCATAAGACAAGCGCCCCGCCTCGCTCGGAAGAACCAGGCCGTGAGACTGAGACAGCAGGCCTGCCGCCTGATGCAACAAGACAATCGCCTCACGGACCTCATGCTCCCCCTTGAACAGACTGCTGCCGCTTTCCCGTGCGATGTACAGCGCCAGTTCGGCAAAGTGTTGCTGAGCCAATGCTGCGGCTTTGCGGAAGATCTCGGCCCGCTCGCGCGGGCCTAATGCCGCCCAGCCCGGCTGTACTCGGGAAGCGTTGAGACTGGCAAACGCAATATCCGCAGCATCAGCCAAGCCGGAGACCGTCAGCACCTCGCCGGTAGCTGGCTCTCGTACGCTATTACTGCCGCCCAATGGGCGTACCCAATCACCGTTGAAGATGCGCTCGCACCACAACTCGTCCCGCAGAAAATCAGAAGGTTCACTCACCGACATTTGGGCCTCCCGGCTCTTGTGCTTGTTATCGCCCGACGACACCTTGCTCAAGTGCTGGAATCGTCTGCGTCGTCAAAGCACTAGAGCAAGGGCTGTGCCGTCTTCTTGAGTGCGTCCGTTATTTAGATGGAAAAGGCTCTGGCTTGAGGGTTAAAGACGAGTACTCAACGATCGCGCAATGGCCTCTGCGCTCGGCCAGCATCAGGTCACTTGTTCAAATGATAAAGTTATGTTTAATAACTATTAATCAAGTTACTCATTTAGACCATCCATTGCATCAGGGGCATACCATGATTAACCCCCACTTGCTGTTGCAGAGTCTCGCACTGCGCGAAGCGCATTTCTCGCCCCGTGGGGACAGTACCCAACTGGCCGATGGCAACTCACCGACCCTGGCCGAGTTGACCGAATGCCTGTTTTTTTCCCCTGTCGACGGACGCATCTGGCTCAACGATCAGCGCATGCTGCTGTTGCACAGCTCATCCTTCGGCGCACTGCGGCGCGAAATCATTGACCGCCAAGGCCTGGAACAGACCCGTGGGCTGTTTACCCGCACCGGCTACCTGTCTGGGGCACGCGATGCGCGGCTGATCCGCGAGCGTTGGCCGGACGCTGATGCAGCGGCGATTTTCTCTGCTGGCACTCGCCTGCATACCCTCGAAGGCATGACCAAGGTCGAGCCCCTGCACTTCAAGTTCGACGCAGACTCCGGCTTCTACGAAGGTGAATTTCTCTGGCATCACTCCTGCGAGGCCGACGAGCATATCGCCGCCTACGGAATCGGCCAGGACCCGGTATGTTGGACCGAACTTGGCTATGCCATCGGTTATGTCAGCGGGCTGTTCGGCCGCATGGTGATCTTCCGTGAAATCGAATGCCGGGGCATGGGGCACGAGACCTGCCGTGTCGTCGGCAAGACCGCCGAACAATGGGGCAATGTTGAACAAGACCTGAGTTATCTCACCGCCTCGCCATCCAGCGTCACGCCCAGGCAGCGTCCGGCACCAGCACCGGCCCCCGATGACAGGTGGGAAATGCCGGGCGAGCTAAAACCTATCGGCGCCAGCGCCGCTTTTAACGCAGCCACCCTTGCCTTGCAGCGTGTTGCGCCTACCCCCGCCACGGTATTGTTCAGCGGTGAATCCGGGGCCGGGAAGGAGCTATTTGCACGCCAACTCCATCAGTACAGCCCACGCCATCAAGCGCCCTTCGTGGCCCTCAACTGTGCCGCGATCCCGGACAATTTGATTGAGGCTGAACTGTTCGGTGTCGAGCGCGGCGCCTATACCGGGGCAACCCATTCGCGCCCAGGGCGCTTCGAGCGGGCCCACGGCGGCACCTTGTTTCTCGATGAGATCGCCAGCCTCAGCCTGCCCGGCCAAGGCAAGCTACTGCGGGCCTTACAGGAGCGCGAGATAGAGCGAGTGGGCGGTGCTCAGCCAATAAAGGTCGATGTGCGGGTGGTGGCGGCAACCAACGTCGATTTGCGCAAAGCGGTAGCCGCTGGAGACTTCCGAGAGGACCTGTTCTACCGCTTGAACGTCTTCCCCATCACCCTGCCGCCACTGCGTGAACGACGCGACGACATCCCGTTATTGGTCAATGCGTTCCTGCGGCGCTTCTGCCAGGACTACGCGCGCAAACCGGCCGGGCTGACCATGCGCGCGCTCAAAGCATTGCTGCGCTACGACTTCCCCGGAAACGTGCGAGAACTGCAGAACCTGATAGAGCGCGGCCTGATCGCCAGCGAGGATGGTCAAGCCATCGACCTGATCCACCTGTTTCGCAACGAACCAATACCCCAGGAATTGTACTCTCTGGACGACAAGGGCAGCCTCGCCACAATCGACCGCAACCCCGACAGTGCACAGCGTCGCCCGGACTTGCTGGAAACCTTGACCCAGCTTGAACAAGGCTTCTCCATTGACGGCCTGGAGTCGCGCTTGATCGACGAAGCACTGCAAAAGAGCGAAGGCAATTTGGCTGCGGCTGCCCGACTGCTGGGGTTGAGTCGGGCGCAATTTGCCTATCGGCTGAAGAAGTACCAACAGTCATCGCTAGAGTAGGCGTTCGGGGGTAAGGCCGCCGAACGCTTCACCGCAAACTCCGTCTCCCAAGTCATGCTTTCCTGCGAAAGAGCGCACTACAAAAATTAGTGCTTTAAAAGTTTTACTCGACTAAGTATTTTGCATGGATGTTTGGGCTAAATCTGGCTCCCTTTTTCACAGCAACAAGGACCTCCCGTGAGCGGACTACGTGAACGTCAGAAAGTCGAACGACGCCAAGCCATCAGCAAGGCAGCGATCGAACTGTTTGAGCGCCAGGGTTTCCAAAGCACCACCATCGAACAGATCGCCAACCAGGCCGGGGTCTCGGCGCCCACCGTGTTCAAGTATTTTGGTAACAAGCAGGAAATCATTCTGGAAATCCTGCACGACGCCGACCAGCGTGCACTCAAAGATACCCGCAGCCAGATCTTCGAGATTGAGGACCCGGTCGACGCGATGTGCTACCTGGAGCGCCGGTTGACCGGTTACGCAATGGAAGTCATGCACCCCAGCCTCTGGCGTGAACTGCTGCCGCTGATTCTGTTTGGCGGCGACAATGAACTGCCCGAAGGCTATCGCGCCATGAACGATGTGCTCAGGGCTGAAATCAGTGGGTTACTGAGAGAATTGCAGCAGGCTGGCAAACTCCGCGCCGACCTCAACGTCGACTTGGCCGCGTTCTTGTTGAACGACTATTCACACCTGCAATTGTTCAGATTGGTCAACCAGGAGCAACTGGATATCGAGTCCCACTCCGCTCAGGTAAGACGAATCACCGAGCTGCTCTTTTATGGCATGCGGGCCTGAGAAAACAATCAAATGCAATCACCTCGCAAGGTGTTTGGTTGAACGCCAAAAACCAGAGGGTCTATTTTTAAATCGAACGGCGGACCGGTATGAAAAAAGATGATCTGAGCAGTTCAACGATGGAGAGTTCACGCCTGGTGCTGGGTGGGAATGTCTTTGGCTGGACCGTCAACGAACACGATTCGCTCAGGCTACTCGACGCTGCGTTTGAACGCGGCATCAACACCATTGATACCGCAGACGCCTATTCGATCTGGGCCACCGGTAATCGCGGCGGCGAGTCGGAAGCCATCATTGGTAAATGGTTGAGCCTGAACAGCCACCGGCGCAGTGAGATAAAAATCATCACCAAGGTTGGCGCCGAGCTTTCACCTGCGCAGCAAGGGCTTTCGAAAGGCCGGATCCTGCAAGCCGTAGATGACTCGCTGCGTCGACTGCAAACCGATTACATCGATTTGTACTTCTCCCACTACCCGGATGCCTCAACAACCCACGAGGAAACTCTGGAGACCTACGCTACGTTGATGGCCTGCGGCAAAGTGCGCTCGATCGGCGCATCCAACTACACCCTGGATGATCTACACGCCGCTAAACGCGCTGCCGATCACCACGCCTTGCCCCATTACGCCTGCCTTCAGGTGGAATACAACCTCTATGATCGCCATGACTTCGAGCAGCAGTTGTGTTCTTTTGCCGTGGCCGAGGGCTGCGAGGTACTGACGTATTTCAGCCTTGCCTCGGGTTTTCTCAGTGGCAAATACAAGGGCCTGATTGACCTGACGCATAGCGCTCGCCGCGAGGATCTGGAAAAGTACTTCGATGAGCGCGGCATGCGAATTTTGCGCGTTCTGCATCAGGTGGCGCAGGAACAGGAGGTTTCACCCGCGGAAATCGCCTTGGCCTGGGTCATGCACCAGCCTGGCATTGGCTCTGCCATTGCCAGCGCCACCAACCTGGAGCAACTGAATAGCCTGGCGCGTTCGACGCAGCTGAGACTGGATGCTCAAACCCTTGAAAGACTGGACATCGCCAGTTTGCGTTGAGGTGGGCTGGGTGCCGCAGGAATGACTCACATACAGCACACACGCCTGTCGAGCCCGGCACAACGTACCGGGCCACGATGATCAGCGATTGGTCTTGATGCTGGTCCAGATGCGCGTGCGGATCCGCTCCAGGGCTGGCGGCATGGGCTGCAGAGCGAACAGTGTTTTGCGCGCTTCGTCCGGCACATACATGTTGGGGTTGTTACGGATGTCGGCATTCACCAGTGCGAAGGCATCCTTGTTCGGGTTGGGGTAGCCGATTTTGTTACTGATCCGGGCAATCACATCCGGGCGCAGGATGTAATTGATGAACTCATAGGCCTCTTTGGTGTTAGGGGCGTTTACCGGCACCATCATCACGTCAGACCACATCGGCGCACCTTCCTTGGGCAAGGCCATTTCCACCCTCACCCCCTTGCCTGCCGCATCGGCCAGTTGTTTGGCCAGCGCCACGCCACCCGACCACCCCACGGCGACGCAAATGTCACCATTAGCCAGGTCCATGCCGTAGCGCGACGAGTTGAAGTAGGTGATGTAAGGCCGAATTTTCATCATCGCCGCCTGAGCCTGCGGGTAGTCCTCGCGTTTCTGGCTGTTAGGGTCAAGGCCCTGATAGTGCAAAGCAATGGGCACGATCTCGTTGGCTGCATCCAGCAAGCCAACACCACAACTGGCCAGCTTGGAGAGGTTTTCTTCCTTGAAGATCATGTCCCATGTGTTCATCTGCACATTGGCACCGAGAATCTTCTGAACCTTGTCAACGTTGTAGCCAATCAGCGTGGTCCCCCACAGGTAGGGCGCCGCATAGCGGTTACCGCTGTCGCCCGCCACCTCCAGGGTCTTCATGAACTCCGGATCCAGATGCTGCCAGTTAGGCAACTGGCTACGGTCCAGAGGCTGGACGGCACCTGCTGCGATCAAGTGGCTCAGGTTGGCGCTGCCGGGGTAGACCACATCATAGCCAGAGTTGCCGGTGAGCAACTTGGACTGCAGGGTCTCGACGCTGTCGAACACGTCATAAATAGGACGGATTCCGGTTTCCTCCTGAAAGCTCTTGAGGATTTCCGGTGGCAAGTATTCGATCCAGTTATAGATCCGCACTGTGCGCTCTTGCGCGAGGGAAACGCCCGTCGTCAGCAATGACAGCGCAACGGACAACAGGGTGTTGCGTACATTCTTGTTCATGGTGAAACACTCCTACGCGGCCGCGGCGGCTCGCGACACTTAATAGCGGTAGGTGAAGTACAGTTCCAGCGCGCTGAATTTCTGATTATCGCCGAACACTTGCTTCGCTGCGGCCAGCGGCTTGACCCAGTTATAGGACAGCGACGTATAGAGCGACGGCGTCGGGGTCCAGTCGAGAAAGATCACGCTCTCATCGGCAAACCGTCGATCGCTGACGGGTGCGCCCATGTAGTTCTTCTCGTCCAGCCAGAACTGATAGTGAATCGCCCCCAGGGTCACGGTTGGATTCAGGTGGGTTTTGAGCGAGAACTGCTGAACGTTTTCGTTGGTGTTGAACAACAGGTAGTTACCGACGATATCCCCTACCAGCCAAGTGCTCCAGTCGATGAAGCCTTTGCTCAGAGGATCCCAGGCTTTCTGGCGATTGTCGCTGAGGTTGTCATCGCCGGAAAAGCTGGCGTAGCGATAACCGATGACGGGCGTCAGGGGCAAGGTATTGAAGGCATACTCCGCCTGTCCATACCAAGCCTTGGCATCGTAATCGACACCCTCACCGCTGCCCTTCTCCAGCGCGTATTCGGCATTGAGCGTCAGGGCCGGCACCCCCGGCACTTTGGCGTTGAGTGCCCTCACGTTGTACACCGGCATGCCATCTCTGAATCGAGGAGCCGTACTGCCTTTGGGACCCAGCGCATTGACCCTCATCGCCATTGCGCCCAGCGTCACCTGCTCGTCGAGGGTGTAATCCAGGTTGGCGCCTGTCATGCGAAAGTCACCCAGATCATCGTCGGTTCGCAAGGTGAAAGCCTGGGTCTTCAGTGCCCCATGATCCCAGGCCAGGATGGCCGAATCCTTGAAAGCCGTTCTTGGGCCAAGCCAGTAAGCTCCGTCATTGAACTGATCAAGGTTGCCGTCCATGACGATGAAGCCAGTACCGATCATGTAGTTCTGCCGCCCGGCCGTCAGCGTCCATTCCCCGGCGCGGAAACCGCCGTAGAGTTCCTCAGTGGCAACATCACCATCGGAGCTGCGCGTAAGGCCACCGGCATCACCATCGCCGAAGGTGGTCGCCGCTACCAGCGAGCCACCGGCCAGCAGGCTGAAGTCTGGTTGCAGGGCGTATTCCAACTTGACGCCGGGCTTGATGTAGAACTCCTGCCAGTCGATTTTCGTACCCTCTTTTTTTCCACTGCGAGCATCGACGCGGCCACTGCCGAAGTTGACGTTACGGGTGGAAAGGGTCGCACCGCCAGCGGTGAAGTTGACCTCACCTTTGAGGTTGCCGTCCTCAAAGGTATAGCCAGCCAACGCAACGTGGGTGGTCAAAGGTAAGCCGAACGCCAAGAGCGCTCGAGATAAACGCGTCATTGAAACCATATGAAGCTCCTGTGTGATTATTGTTGTTACAGGGCAGTGAAATGGCGGCGCAGAGCGCCACCAACGCCTGGCAGAGCCAGGCGAGCAGGACGCAGATTTCTTGTATTTATTGGATGTTTCAGTGGCTTAAGTGCGCAGCAATGGCTCGCAGCATGCGCACGCTGTCAGCATCGAACGGGCTGACCGCATCGTTTAGCGATGACTGTTTGACGATCACCACACCGGATGGCTTATCGATAAACAGGTATTGGCCGTGAATACCACCCGCCATAATCGCCTGGCTGTGGTCGTTGAAGACGTACCACTGGCTGCGGTAAGAAGCGCCAGGGGTCCATTTAGAGAAGTCGGCGTCTTGGGCGTAGATCGCCGGATCGGCACCGGCGAAGAGGCGCTCGATCGTTTCGCTCGACAGCAGTTGCAGTCCATCCAGGCGACCATTGTTGGCCAGAAGGCGGCCGAAGCGCGCCATGTCACGCGGGGTAGCACTGAACCCGGCACCCGCGACACTGCGGCCCCAGGGGTCGGCCATAAAGTAGCCGTCACGCTCGCACCCCAACTGCGCCCAGATGCCTTGCAGTAACTGATCGCAGGCCTTGCCCGAGGCGCGCTCCATGACCCAGGCCAAGGCTTCTGTGGTGGCCGTCACGTAATGAAAAAAGCCACCGTGGGTGCCACGTTTTTTCAGAGACGGCAGGTACTGGTACAGCGACTCGAACTGGGCGTACTGCGCGGGTGCAGGCTGAAAACCGCAGGCATAGCCGTATTGCGAACTCTGCGAGTTAGGGTCGTCATAGACCTCGTTGTACTCAATGCCCACGGCCATGTCGAACAGCTGGCGCACAGTGGCATCACCAAACGCGCTGCCCACCAATTCAGGCACATAAAACGCGACGGGCAACGCTGGATTAAGTACACCGTCACTGACCAGTTGCTCACCCAGTGTGCCGATCAGTGACTTGGTCACCGAGAACATGATGTGCCGGTCGCGGGGCCGTTGACCGTTGAAGTAGCGCTCGAACAACACGGTGTCGCCCTGCATCACCAAAAACGCATCGGTCTGACTGGCCACCAGGTGGTCGATGACGCTGATACCCAGACCACACTCGCTATCGAAATGAAGTTCATCCAGCGCTAATGGGGATTCTTGCAACGTACTGACTCGCCCTGAGCCCGCCTGCACATCAATGCTGGGACGCAGGCGCGCCAAATTGCGGAACCCCCACTGGTTGAACGGGGGGCTCATCCAGTTTTTCCAGGTGACGCGGCGCATAGGCTCTGCGGGGAAGCCTTGCATAAGCAAAGGCGCGAGGCGTGTGTCGAGTGAAGATTCGTTGGTCTGGACGTAAAGACAGGCCAGTGAAGGCATGGTGTTCTGACTCATCGGGTTGCCCCTGAAAGTGACTCTGCATAAGAGCAGATGCAGGAGAATAATTATCCGATAATATTCTTTAGTCAATAAAACTTTTACTCAGTAAAACGTTTTCTATTGTTGTGCTTTTGCGAGCACACGAATCGATCCGTTGGCTGAAAAGCCATTGTGTCCGCTCAAAGACTGATGTTATGTTGATAACACCAAGCAACAAAATGACATACACATAACAATCACCTGTCGGCGCGCGTTGATCCTTATGGGAAAAAACAATTTTTTTCAGTTGCTGGAACACGAGTTTTCCAGTTTGACGCCGACCGGCAAGCGCATTGCCAGTTACTTGCTGGGCAACCCGCAACAGCTCCCTTTCGAGTCCGCGGACAGCATTGCGCTGCAAGCCTCAACCACGGGCATTTCGGTCGGGCGATTCTTGCGCTCTTTGGGGTATCAGAACCTGGATGACGTCAAACAGAGCCTGCGCGGTGACGTGCCGACGTCCTGGTTGATCACCGACCGAATTGCCGCCTTTCGTGCGCAAAGCAACGGCGGCGACGCGCTCGACCATTCCATGCAGCGTGAGATCGAGGCCATCCAGCACGTCTATGAGTTGGCGCGCAGCGAAGCCTTTGCCCAGATCGTCAAACGCATCCACGAAGCCGATGCCGTGTTTATTATCGGCATCCAGTCCACGCGCGGGATTCTCACCGCCTTTCACAGCCATCTTGAGTACATCCGCCCCAAGGTTTACTACGTGGACGGCCTGTCCGGCATTTACGCCGAAACGCTGAACTCCGGCTTCGACAACCCCTACGCGATCATTGCCGACTTTCGGGCGTATTCCAGCGTGACCCAACACTTTTGCAACGCGGCCCTTGATAACGCGTTGCCCCTGGCCCTGATCACCGACCTGCAATGCCCATGGGCCCGCGACTACGCGCTGGATCTGTTGCAGATCAAAACCGATGTTGGCCAATTCTGGGATTCTCCGGCGCCGCTGGCATGCCTGCTGAATCTCATGGTTTCAGCTGTTGCGCAGCAATATGGCGAACATCTGGACGTCCGTTTGGCCAAGAACCGTCAACTGCAAAAAGCCTTCGGCCAGTTCGAAGGTTAAGCGCATTGCCCCAAACGAATCGCCCCAGGAGTGAGTGTGTGAATCAGAGCGTTACCAGCCCCAGCCCACTGATTGAGATTGATGCCCAGCAGTTTCAGGTGCAGATCAACATGATCTACGCCACTGCCGACAATCTGGCCGGCAAAGTGATCTACCCGACCACCCGTTGCCTGCTGCATCGCGATGCCGCCGCCTGCCTGCGCAAGGCCAGCGAACTGGCGCGACTGGCCGGTTTCAGCCTGCTGATTTATGACGCCTATCGGCCGCCTGCCGCGCAGTTCCTGTTATGGGAAGCACTGCCCAACGGAGACTACGTGCGCGACCCGCATCTGGGCTCACACCACAGTCGCGGTGTCGCCGTGGACTTGACACTGGTGGACGGCGACGGCGTAGCACTGGATATGGGCACGGGTTTCGACACGATGGAAGAAACCTCGCATCAGTTCTACCCGGACTTGCCCGTACAAGTGCAACGCAATCGCCTGCTGCTGTTGGGGGTGATGCTCGGAGCCGGCTTCCAGCCGATCGCCAGTGAGTGGTGGCATTACGAATTACCCAACGCCGATCATTACCCCTTGATCCACGAATAACACCTGTTTGAGCCGTAACGGGCCGATGAAACCAAAGAGTTTCAGGGCCAGCGCAACGCCTGAAAAGAACAACAAAAACGCTGCAAACATGCTTCACCTGCTACTGCCCGGTTATAGATTCCAAAAAAAACCTGACCCACTTCCAGACATCGAATGTTGAAGGAAACCGGCAATGACCGTCATGAACTCCGTGAACCGCCACACCCCTCCCCGTGCCCGCACACTGGCGCTCAGCGTCTTGTGCGCAGCCTTGAGCCTCGGCGCCTGGCAAGCAGCAACTGCCGCCGTGGCACAAGACACGCTGATTATCGGCAAGCCCGCCGACCCGCAAACCCTCGATCCCGCCGTGACGTTTGATAACAACGACTGGACCATCACCTACCCGTCCTATCAGCGTTTGGTGGGCTACAAGACCGACGGCGACAAGAGCAGCACCGAAGTCGAGGGCGATCTGGCCGAGAGCTGGACCGTTTCCCCGGACAATCTGGTGTGGGAGTTCAAGCTCAAGACCGGCAACAAGTTCGATGACGGCAGCGCAGTAGACGCCGCGGCAGTGAAATTCTCGTTCGACCGCTTGATGACGCTCAAGCAAGGGCCGTCAGGCGCGTTCCCGGAAGACATGGTGGTCACCGTGGTTGACCCGCAGACCATCCGCTTCACCTTGAAAACGCCATTTGCGCCGTTCCTGTTCACCCTGGCCCACAACGGCGCATCGGTGGTTAACCCGCTGGTGGCGAACAAAGGCGCAGAAACCAACGCCTGGCTGTCCAGCCACACCGCAGGCTCTGGCCCTTATCGCCTGGCCAACTGGCAAAAAGGCCAGTCGCTGACCCTGGAGCCAAACCCTTACTACGCGGGCCCCGCCCCTGCGTTGAAAACCGTGGTACTGAAGATCATCGCCGAGCCGTCGGTACGCCGTTTGCAGCTGGAACGTGGCGACCTCGACATTATTGAAGACATGCCCGAAGACCAGTTGGGTGCACTGGCCAGCAAGCCTGGCATTGCGGTCAAGGAGTACCCGTCCTTGCGGGTGACTTACCTGTACCTCAACAACAAGAAAGGCCCGCTGACCAACGTCGACGCCCGCCGTGCGATCACCGAAGCGGTGGATTACAACGGCATCGTCAAAGGCATCCTCAAGGACAAGGCTGAGCTGCTGAACGGGCCGATTCCCAAAGGCATGTGGGCGTATGACAGCTCGCTGCCGAACATGAAACAAGACATGACTGCAGCAGCCGACAGCCTGGCCAAAGTGCCGAAGAAGATCACCCACCTGAGCTACATGTACTCGGACAAGGACGCCAACTGGGAACCGATTGGCCTGACCCTGCAAGCGGCCCTGATGCCGCTGGGCATTAATCTGAAGATGGAGAAGACCGCCAACGCCGCCCTGCGCGAACGTGTTGGCCAGGCTGACTACGACATCGCCGTTGGCACCTGGAGCCCTGACTTCGCTGACCCGTACATGTTCATGAACTTCTGGTTCGACTCCAAAATGCAGGGCCTGCAAGGCAACCGCTCGTTCTACAGCAACCCTAAGGTCGACACATTGATTCGTGAAGCGGCCACCACCAGCGATCAGGCCAAGCGTGTTGAGCTGTATCAGGACGCCCAGAAACAGACGCTCAACGACAGTGCTTACGTGTACCTCTACCAAAAGAGCTACACCTTGCCGATGCGTGATTCGGTCAAAGGCTATGTGTTCAATCCCATGCTTGAGCAGGTGTTCAACCTGGGCAGCATGAGCAAGTGAACCAGCGCTTTCGTGCACGCCGCTAAAGGCGTGCACGGTTTTCTGATGTCTGTCGTTTGAGTAACAGAGGTGCCTTATGGCCTTCCTGACGTTGTTGCGCAAGCGCCTGCTTGGCCTGTTGCTGGTCGTGTTCGGTGTTTCGCTGATTACTTTTGCCATTTCCCACCTGATCCCTGGCGACCCCGCTCGGCTGATTGCCGGTGACCGCGCCAGCGATGAACTGGTGGCCGGTATCCGCCATCAACTGGGGCTGGATTTGCCGCTGTACCAACAATATGGCCGCTACCTGCTGGACCTGCTGCAGGGCGACCTCGGCACGTCGATCCGTACCAATCGCCCAGTGCTCGAAGACCTGCAGGCGTTCTTCCCGGCGACCCTGGAACTGGCGGTGGTCGCGTTGTTCCTGGCGATTGTGGTGGGCGTGCCGCTGGGCGTGTTGTCGGCCGTGTATCACAACCGCGCCATCGACCAAATTGCGCGGACCCTGGCGGTCACCGGGATTTCGACCCCGGCCTTCTGGCTGGGACTGGGCGCCATCGTGCTGTTTTATGGCCACCTGGGCTGGCTGCCCGGCGGCGGGCGTCTGTCCGAAGGGCTTGCCCCGCCAACCACGATCACCGGGTTTTACCTGATTGACGCCCTGCTGGCCGGGAACTTCAGCCTATTTCTGGATGCGCTTAAACACCTCATCCTGCCCGCTGCCACGCTGGGCTTCGTGACCCTGGGGGTGATCGCCCGGCAGATTCGTTCAGCCATGCTCGACCAGCTTGGCGAGGACTACATCCGCACGGCCCGCGCCTATGGCCTGTCGCGCTGGACCGTGATCCTGCGCCACGCCCTGCCCAATGCACTGATCCCTTCGGTGACGGTACTCGGGCTGACCCTGGGCGACTTGCTCTACGGCGCGGTGCTGACCGAAACCGTCTTCGCCTGGCCCGGCATGGGCGCCTACGTCGTCAAGTCGATCCAGTCACTGGACTTCCCGGCGGTGATGGGTTTCGCCATTTTGGTGTCGTTTATCTATGTGCTGCTGAACATGGCCATCGATCTTCTGTATCGCGTGATCGACCCGCGTATCGGCGAGGTGAATTGAAATGTCTGTGCCTCTGACTACCGCCGTGCACACCCCGCGCTGGCGTGAAAAGTCCGCCTATTTGATCCATCAGATACGCCGCAGCCCGCTGACCATGGCCGGGCTGGCAATCACCCTGATGGTGCTGCTGTGCATGCTCTTCGCACCGTGGCTGGCCAGCCACGACCCCAACGCCCTGAACCTCTCCGAGCGCCTGGCCGCGCCCTCTGCCGAGCACTGGTTCGGCACTGACGAAGTGGGCCGTGACCTGTTCAGCCGGGTGCTGTTCGGCAGCCGTCAATCGGTCGGCGTCGGTTTGTTCGTGGCCTTTTCCGCCTGTTTTATCGGCGGGCTGCTGGGCTGTTTTTCCGGGGTGATTGGCGGACGTTTCGACGCCGTGACCATGCGCATGATGGACATCATGCTGTCGGTGCCCTCACTGGTGCTGATCATGGCCCTGGCAGCCGCCCTGGGCGCCAGCCTGTTCAATGCCATGCTGGCGATCACCCTGGTGCGGATTCCCTCGTATGTCCGATTGGCCCGCGGCCAGTCTTTGAGCATTCGCCAGATGGGCTACGTCAAGGCCGCCGAAACCTTCGGTGCCGAGCGCTGGCACATGGTCCACTGGCACGTTGCGCGCAACGCCATGCCACCGTTGCTGGTGCAACTGAGCCTGGACATCGGCAGCGCCATTCTCATGGCCTCGGCCCTGGGCTTTATCGGCCTGGGTGCGCAACAGCCCACCGCTGAGTGGGGGGCAATGGTCGCCACCGGGCGCAACTACATTCTGGATAACTGGTGGTACTCCACGTTCCCGGGGCTGGCCATTCTGATCACGGCGACGGGCTTCAATTTGCTGGGCGATGGCGTACGCGATCTGCTCGATCCACGCCAGCAGGGGAAATAAGCATGTCTACTTGCAATCCAGTGTTGGCCATCGACAACTTGAGCCTTGAGTTCCCGGCCTACAAGAGCAGCGTCAAGGCCCTTAACGGCGTGTCTTTGCACGTCAACCCCGGCGAAATTGTGGGCGTGGTCGGCGAGTCCGGGTCGGGTAAATCCGTCACCGCGATGCTCAGCATGCGCTTGCTGCCCGAGCGCAGTTACCGGATCACCTCCGGGAGTCTGAGCATGCTCGATCGCGACATGCTCAACACCCCTGAAAAAGAGCTTTTAAAGATTCGTGGCCGTGATGCGGCGATGATCTTCCAGGAGCCGATGACCGCGCTCAACCCGACGCGGCGGATCGGGCGACAAATGCTCGACGTGATCATCCATCACCAGAAAATCAGCACCCAACAAGCCCGTGCCAAGGCCATCGAGCTGCTGCGCGACATGCACATCGCCAGCCCCGAGCAGGTTCTGGACAGTTACCCGTTCGAGCTGTCGGGCGGCATGCGCCAGCGGGTCATGATTGCGCTGGCGTTCTCGTGTGAGCCGCAGTTACTGATCGCCGATGAGCCCACTACGGCGCTCGACGTGACGGTGCAACGTCAGGTGCTGCTGTTGCTGCAAGAAAAAGCCCGACAAAAAGGCACGGCCATTCTGTTGATCACCCACGACATGGCACTGGTGTCGCAGTTCTGCGACCGTGTGTACGTGATGTACACCGGCGCAGTGGTTGAACAAGGGCTGACCGCCGATGTCATGCGCCATCCGCGCCACCCTTACACCCAAGGCTTGCTCAGCGGCTTGCCGGAAATGGTCGAGCCGGGGCAGCCGTTGATGACCATTGCCGGGCAAGTGCCGAATCTTTCGCGCCTGCCTGCGGGCTGCACCTTTGCTGAACGCTGCCAGCATGCAATGCCGATGTGCAGCGAACGGCCGGTGTTGACCGCCATCAACCAGGATCAACAGCGTAAAAGCGCTTGCTGGCTACCGCATAAGGAGCTTTCGTGATGAACAGTGCTGTGTCTGAATCGGTGGCTGTTGTGCCTCACGAGATCCTTCAATTGACCGACGTGCGCGTGCGCTTCCCCGTCAGTAATGACTGGCTGGGGCGGCCTCGGGGCTATGCCCATGCCCTCAATGGCATCGACCTTCAGGTCAAGGCCGGGGAAACCCTGGGCATCGTCGGAGAGTCCGGCTGTGGCAAAAGCACCCTGGCGCAAGTGCTGATGGGCCTGGTTGCCCCCAGCAGTGGCGCGTTGAACTGGGCCAACGGCAAAAAAGGCCAAGGCAGCAGCAATGTGCAAATCGTCTTCCAGGATCCGCAATCGTCACTGAACCCGCGATTACCGATCTGGCGCATCATCACCGAACCGCTTTATGCACGCGGCATGCGCTCACGCCAACAGATGCGCGACATTGCCTCGAAAGTGGCAGCCCAGGTCGGGATTCGCCCGGAATACCTGGACCGTTTTGCTCACCAGTTCTCAGGCGGCCAGCGCCAGCGAATCGCCATTGCCAGAGCCTTGTCTTCGGACCCGGACATCATCGTCCTGGACGAACCGACCTCCGCGCTGGACATCTCGGTGCAGGCGCAGATCCTCAACCTGCTGGCTGAATTGCAACGGGCGCGTAATCTGACGTACATCCTGATTTCCCATAACGTCTCAGTCGTTCGGCACATGTCCGACCGTGTGGCCGTGATGTATCTGGGGCAGATCGTTGAGTTGGGCAGCGCGGCGCACGTCCTTGACCAACCGCGTCATCCGTATACCCGTTTGCTCTTGGAAGCCGTCCCGCGATTGGGCGTGCCATTGCGTGCCGAACACGTGGCGGCACCGACCGAGCTGCCGGGTAATCGGAACCTTCCGCAGGGATGTTTTTTCCGCGAGCGTTGCAGCCTGAGCACCGAAGGCTGCCAACAACTCCAGGCGCTACAGGCGGGTGTCAGGTGTCATGTTCAGTCTTAAATACAGCGAGAAACCTGTAGGAGCCTGGCTTGCCAGCGATGCAGACGATGCGGTTTTTCTGTTAAACCGCGTCGATACCTTCGCGGGCAAGCCCGCTCCCATGGGGTCAGGGAGTGGTCGGGCTTCTCATTCAAACCCGCGAATGAGCGGGCCCGCTCTACAGGTTTACGAGTACCGTTTTGATTGAAGCTTTTAGTACAACTCGGATACGTGCATGCGACGCGTGTTGCTTCTATGGGTGTTTGCGTTTGAGGTGCATGGCTAAATTGCTTTTTTGACGAAAGCTTTGGGTGCAACCCGCGTACGTGCATGTGAAAGGTCTCGCCCCTGTATGAACATGTTGATGAGATGCTAAAGCGTGTTTCTGACTAAAGCTTTTGCCGCAGCCCGCGTACGTGCATGAGAAAGGTTTCGCCCCTGTATGAACGCGTAGGTGATTTTTTAAATTGCTTTTATAACCAAAGCTTTTACCGCAGCCCGGATACTCACATGAGAAAGTTTTCTCCCCTGTATGAATGCGTAGGTGAATGTCTAAAACATCCTTCCGGGCAAAACGGGATGGACAATTGGGGCATGAAAACCGTTTTTCTCCAGTGTGAGAGAGCAGGTGTCTAGTTAGATTTTGCATATTTGTATAACTTTTCCCGCAGCCAGGCTCAACACAGTCAAAACGCTGCAGTGCTGGCACAGCAGGCACTCGGAATTGGTCTTGCGAAGATGTGCCAGGCTGTGGCCCTGGTGCCTGTAAGCCGAGTGGGGGCAACAAACCCATATCAAAATCACTCAGAGACGGTGCCGGTGAGGATGGGGTTGAGAACAGACCCTCATCAAAATTATTGATATACGCCGCAGGTGTCGGCGGAGCATTGGCGAATGAGTCCCTTGAATCACCTATATCGCTGAAACTATCTAACGATTCGTCTCCAATATATTGATCTCGAAATTGTTCAAACCCAGATTCAGATCCGGCCGCTTCGGCAATCAGACTCCCATCCGCTCTGCGTTTGATCCGCCCATCCGCATCCACATGCCCCATCGGGGCGTTGCCCACAAATCTATACAGGTTCAGCCCATCAATGGCGCCGCCCGGGTCGGGGTTCAGCCAGCGATATAGCCACGGGGCGTAGTAGCGATAGCCGTAGTAATACAGGCCCGTGGCATCGCGCTCCTTGCCTGAGTAACGAAGGGTTTTGTAACTGGCCTCCACTTCATTGCGCCCGACCCAGCACGCGGTGCCGCCGAACGGGTAGTAGGTTTCCTGGCTGATGAGTTGGGCCTGATCATCCAGTTCCAGGGTGCTGGAACCCAGGTGGTCGTCGAAGGTGTAGCGCAGTTGATCGTTCTCAAGGCCGCTGGGCGGTGTGTCCCAGTGCAACCATTGCACGCGGCAGCGCCCGGCCTGAAGGGTGACGACTTGAAGATTCTCTTGGGTGGCGCTGTTGGTGCGCACTTCCAGCCCCGGTAGGTAGCGGGTTTCGGCGAGGTGGCTGTTGGCCTGCGCTTGCCAGGTGCGGACTTTGCGCAGGCGTTTGCCTCCACCGCCATAGATATACCGTTCTTCGTCGTTGGCAGCGGCCTTACGCGTGACCTGGGCGATAGCGCACAGTTGATTTCGGGCATCCCACTGCAGGGGTTGGCCGGGTTGCAGGGTCAGAAGATTGCCATTGGAATCGTAGGTGTGTTCAGTCTCGCCGCTGCGAATAACACGGTTGTTGTGTGGGGCGATGTGTAGCGTTTGGGTGTGATCACTCCCCCCTAGGTGAATGCGCTCCAGCAGATTGCCCGCCGCATCATAGCGATAGGTTTCGCTGTAATTGACCACCCGGCTGGTGTCCGGGGTTTGCCAGGTCGGCAAGTCCGGGCCGAGTGACGGCTGGGCGGTCTCCCAGCCGCTGGCATCAATCAGTTGGTAGAGGCTGTCGTAAGCAAAACGGCGAATGGGTTCGATGCGCTGATTGGCAAAATGACGGGTGCCCAGGGTTGTGTCTTCAATCTCAATGAGGTTGCCGACCGGGTCGTAGCGGTAGTGCAAGTCTTGCAAGAGCCGTTTACCCGGCACTTGCGCCTGTAGGCGAGCCAAGCGGCCAGTCGCCGATTCGTGGGTCAGAAAAGTGACAACGCCATTGCCAGCGGTTTCGCTTTCGACTTGAGAAAAGGCGTTGTAACGGATGTTGCTGACCAGGATTTTAACCGCGCTGCTGCCCGCGGTTTGCAGGCCGGTATCGCGTAACTGCCCAGCCACGGTGTGGCTGAAGTGTTGTTGATGCCCTTCGGCATCGGTCTGTCTGAGCAGTTCACCCGCAGCGTTGTAGTGCCAGCGGTTGATGAACGGCTCGACCTCCTCCAGCAACGGGTCGCGCTGCGCCTCGGACTCGGGCCAATGTGGCAGGTCAAGGCTGCGCAAAAACTGCTGGGTTTCTTCCAGCGATCCGCCTGCCAGGCCGTACTCGGTCATGTGCCGTGTGCCCGCCGGGTCGTCGTGCCGCAAAAGCCTGCCGCAGCGGTTGTGCCGGGCGCTCTCCACGCTGGTGCTGGCGTAGGTAAAACGCTCGATCACATGGGTGCTGTTTTCAGTCACGCTGACCGGGCGCATCGAGTCGTCATAGGTGGTTTGCCAATGGCTCTCGCGGGCGTCCCACACCTCCAGCGTCTGCCCGGCCTCGCCCGGAAGGCTGAGCCGCCACCCGGCATCGGTGCTGTCAGTGGCCAATACCTGACCGGACAGGCTGTACACGGTCAGCAGGTTGGCAGGGGCAGTAGAGTCCGCGAACAGCCGAGGGTCGCGCTGCGCCACCAGCCGCCCCATGGGATCGAACGTGCTCCACGTCACCCGTTGCTCAGGGGTTTGCCCACTCACTGAACACGCAAACGCCACCGAGCGAACTGGCAATCCGCGCGGCTCGATGACCGCGAGTGTCGGTGTGCGGGCGTGGAGCGACGTCATAGGCAGGCCCTCCAGAACTTTCTGCCACACAGCATGCGCTCAAGGCGTGAGTGCGTCTGCTGTCAGAAATGACAGTCATGATCTGGGTGGCTGCCTATCACTGAATGGCGGGCAAGCCCGCTTCCACACTTGAGTCGCGTTGCTGCCCCCGCAAGTCATATGACTGACGGGAACCCAGAGAATCAAGGACCTAATCGCGCGTAAACAGCTCGACCATCACCCGCAATAAACGATCATCCTCCCCCGCCGCCGCAATCACTTGCAGCCCCACTGGCATGCCCTTCACCCACCCCACAGGCAGGTTGATGGCAGGCAGGCCGGTGAGGTTCCAGGGGCTGGTGTAGCTGAGCACGGCAGCGCGGACGTCGATGTCTTGCTCACCCACCCGTATCTCCCGTGCGTTCACTGCGGGGGCGGTAATCGGTACGCTCGGCGAGACCAGCACGTCATAGTCTTCGAATAACCGCGCCATGTGCGCCTGATAATGCTGCTGGGCCCGCTGGGCTCGAATGTATTGCCAGCCGCGGACTTCTTGCGACAACTCAAGGCGCTCGCGCACTTCTGGGTCGAACAATTGCGGCGCCTCTTGCATGCGCTCGGCATGCACGTCGTAAGCCTCGGCACGTTGCAGCATCAACAGGGTTTCTTTCATGCCAGCGGCCATGGAGGCCAAGTCCGCTACTTCATGCAACGTATCGCCGAATACCTGCTTAGCCGCCTGATAAACCTGTTGGTCGACTTCAGCGTCGACCGGGCCGAAGCTGCCCGAACGGATCCAGCCAACCCGCAATGGCCGCGGCTCAGTTGCCGCCGCGCAAGCCCGACCCGCTAACACCTCGAAGAGCAGCCGCGCATCCTCAACGGAGTTGGCTATCGGCCCGACATGGTCGAGGCTGGACGACAGCGGGAACACGCCGTCCAGGGGCACAACAGCATAGGAAGGCTTGAAACCGACCACACCACACAACGCCGCCGGAATCCGGATCGAACCGCCGGTGTCAGTGCCCAGCGCCAGCGGCACCATGCCACTGGCCACCGCAGCCGCACTCCCCGCGCTGGAACCACCGGTAATGCAACGCGCGTCCCAGGGGTTGCGGGCCGCGCCTTGCAGCGAACGGTCGCCAGTTGGCCCGTAGGCGAATTCATGGGTCAGGGTTTTGCCGACAATCACCGCGCCCGCCTCACGCAAGCGCTTTACACACAGCGCATCACAGCTCGGTTTAAAGCCGTCGAAATGCGCCGAACCATAGGTGGTGACGTAATCGAAGGTGTCGATGTTGTCTTTGACCGCCACCGGGATGCCGTGCAGCGGGCCCAAATCTTGGCCTTGGGCCAGCCATTCATCAGCCTTGCGGGCCTGGGCCAGTGCAACGGGTGCATCGACCTGTACAAAGGCATTCAGGGTCGGGTTGAGGCGCTCAATGCTGTCGAGGGCGGCTTGGGTCAGCTCGACACTCGTCAGGCTGCCCGCACGCAAGCGCTCGGCCAGCACCCTGACCGATTGGCCAAAAAAATATCCAGTATGGGTAGGCTTCACCAGGCTCATACAAACAACTCCATCAAACTGCAGCAGGTAGAGGGGATGCCGCCTGTCGACCACCGGGACGCACCATCAACATGGCGCTCATGCCCAGTGCAGTGGCGACTGCCGCGGCCACAAACATCGACGAATAGCCGTAGCGAACAGTCAGGTAGCCAGTGAGCATGGGGGCGATAAACGAAGCGGTGTTGGCGATGAAGTGAGTCATACCACTGTAGGCACCCACTCGATTCGACGGCGCGGTGTCGATTACCACGGCCCAGTACACAGAGTTAGGCAGCGCGTTGAGGGCGTTGGCCAGGGTCATCAGGGCGATCACGCCCCATACGGTCTGGGCTTGCGACACCATGATGAAACACAGCGTGGTCAACAGCAGGCAAGTCGCGGCCAGCCAGCTGCGGGCGACTTTCAGGTTGCCGGTACGACGCAACAGCAAGTCAGAGATTTTGCCACCCAGCAACACGGTGAAACAGGCACCGGTCCAGGGAATCATGCCCATGTACCACAGCGACGACAGGTTGTAGTGGAACTCATCCTGCAAGTATTTGGGGGTCCAGGTCAGCAGCAGGAAGGTCACGTACACAAACGAAAAGTAGCCGACCGCGTTGAGCAGCAGGTCTTTGTTCTTGAAGAAGTGCCAGACCGGCGTAGCGGTCGTGGTTGGGGTCGACGCATTGACCGATTCGGCGCGTTCTTTGCGCAAAAACTCAAGCTCTGCTTTGGACACACGCGGGTTTTCATCGGGGGTGTTGGTGAAGCGCGTCATGAAGAAAATCAGCAGCGCCAGGCTGATAACGCCCAGGATCACAAACATGCTGCGCCAGTCGCCGGTCAAGGTTTGCAGGCCCACCGCAATCGGGGCGGTCAGCAGTGCACCCAGCGGGGTGCTGAGCAGGCCGACCGAGACCACAAAACCACGCTCTTTAGGCGTCGCCCAGTTCGCCACGCTCTTGTTGATGACCGAGTAAGCCGGGCCTTCGGCAAAACCGAACATCACCCGGATAGTGGCGAAACCGGCCATGGCCGAACCGCCGAGAAACGCCAATCCGAAGTCGCCAGCAAACGCGGTGGCAATTTCAAAGATCGACCACGTGGCCCCGGCAATGAACCAGATGCGCTTGGCGCCAAACCGGTCGGCCAGAATACCGCCAATCAACGCACCGAGGATGTAACCGTAACCGAAGTAACCCAACACCTTGCCCCAATCGGCCTTGTCGAAACCGTACTCGGGAAGAATGCTCGCCGAGGCATACGCAATCGCGCCACGGTCGATGTAGTTGAGCAATGCCATCAGCATGATCAGGAAGAAAATCTGGTAGCGGAAAGACGGGATAGCTGGGCTATTCATAGAGATCTGACTCTTCAAATGATGGCAGAAGTCAAAAAGTCGGCCGCGTCCGGCGTTTTTTTATTGTGTGACCCAAACGTTTGGGTTGGCGAAATGTAGAGCGAGTAAAAATTTTAGTCAAACGTTTGGGTAAAAATTTTCTCCGGCCGAAAAGCGCCCACTCGGGTAGAATCCGCGCGCTCATAACAGACAGCAGGAAGCCTTCCACACATGCCGAATCCATCTCGCCCCGTCACCCTGAAGTCCATGGCGACCGCACTTGGCGTGCACGTATCCACCGTGTCACGGGTGCTCAATGGTGACCCGGCCGGGGTCGAGCGGGCGGCATCGGCCGAGGTGGTCGAGCGTATTCGTGCGTTGGCGAAAGAGCTGGATTATCGACCGAACACGCAGGCATCTAACCTTAAATTACGCAAAAGCGAAGAAATCTGCGTACTGATGCCGCGCATCACCGACCTGGTGATGGCGACCATTTACGACAGCATCGACAGCACCGCCGAACAGGCGGGCTACCTCACGTTCGTCTCCAACACCGACGATCAGCCAGTGCGCCAGATGCAACGTGCCGAACATGCCTTGCGCCGCTCGGTGGCCGGGCTGATCGTGGCCGACTCGCACGTGGGTGATACCCAGCCACTGTTCGAGTTGCTGATCCGCAAACACATCCCCTACGTGCTGGTCAGCCGCCAGATAGCCGGGCATGTCACGGCGTGCAGTGATGATGAGTTGGGCGGCTGGCTGGCGGCTGAACACCTGTACCGGCTGGGCTGGCGAGATGTCGCGATTTTGGCGGGCGAACGCCATGCTTCAACCGGCGCTGACCGCACGCGCGGTTTCACCCGCTACTTTCGCGAACAAGGCATCAACCTGCGCCCGGAATGGACCCTCAACGGCCCATTTGACAGCCTCACCGGACACCAGCAAGGCGAATACCTGCTGGGGCTGAGCCCGCGCCCGCAAGCGTTGTTTGCGGTCAACGACTTCCTCGCCATCGGCCTGATGGGCGCCGCACGGGACAAGGGCCTGGTGCCGGGCAAAGACATCGCCGTCGTGGGTTTCAACGACATTGCCCTGGCCCACGAACTGACCGTTCCGCTGACCAGCGTGCGATTGCCATTGGCCAAAATGGGCCAACAGGCGGTTGAGTTACTGCTTAAACGGATCAAAGGCGAGACGGCGGAGTCGATCATTCTGACGCCGCAGTTGCAGGTGCGGGCGAGTTCATCAGTGTCGCCAAAGCCGTTGTAATCGCTGCGCTTCAATACCCGCCAAAATCCGATCATAACGGCCCTTATCGAGTCAGTTTATTTCCCCTGTTTTGTAGTCCAACTTGATATGTAGTCACCTACACAAGGCAGCGGACTACACACCAAGCGGACACAACCGACAGACGTCAGCACTGATAAATCCTCTTACTGAATACCCGCAACTCAGCGGGTCAACACAATAAAAAAGAGGTGTCAGCCATGAACGAAGCTGTCAGTGCTGTGCGCGTTGCTGTTGTGCAATTCGATCCGCAGGTGGGCATACAACATAGCCAGGCCAATCTGAAACGCAGCCTGGAGCTGGCCCGTGAGGCGGCCTTGAACGGGGCGAATCTTATCGTGCTGCCGGAGTTGGCCAACACCGGGTATTTGTTCGGCACTCGCCAAGAAGCTTTCCTGCATGCAGAACTCATTCCCGATGGCCCAAGCGTGCAGGCCTGGCTCAATTTTGCGCGAAAGTATCAGGTGTATCTGGCCGCAGGACTGGCCGAGCGGGACGGCATGCAGTTGTTTGACTGCGCGGTGCTGCTGGGGCCGGACGGCTTTGTTGGCAAGTACCGCAAGGCCCATTTATGGAACCGAGAAAAGCTCTGGTTCACCCCCGGAAATCTGGGTTTCCCGGTGTTTGATACGCCGATTGGGCGCATCGGTCTGCTGATTTGCTGGGACATCTGGTTTCCCGAAGTGCCACGCCTGCTGAGTCTGCAAGGTGCTGACATTATCTGCAGCCTGAACAATTGGATCTGGACGCCACCGCCGCTGTTCGATGAGTCCGGTAAGTGCATGGCCTCGTATCTGACAATGACCGCTGCTCACGCCAATAACGTGTTTATTGCCGCCGCCAATCGCATCGGAGAGGAACAAGGCGAACGCTATCTGGGCTGCTCGCTGATTACCGGAACCAATGGCTGGCCCATCGGCGAAGTGGCTTCGGCTGACGAGCAGACCATTCTGTATGCCGATATTGACCTGACAAGCGCACGCAGCGCGCCGATCTGGAACAACTTGAACGACCTGCACCGCGACCGCCGTGTCGATGTGTATGAGTCAATGCTCGGTTATATCGATCACCCTCAACTGCCACGTTAACGAGGACGCCGTCATGCCGTCCTTATCGCCAAAAGAGTCTTCAAATACCGCCGTGCGTTACCTTGCGTTGCTCATAGCTTTCACGCTGGCGACAGTCGCGCTGATAAGCGGTTTATCCTGGCTCTACGCCTCGTCGACGTCAGGTTATTGGCCCGGATATAGCGACATGATGGGCGACTGGCCTTCACCGCTTGCGTGGCTGCGCTGGGTGGTCGGCGATATCAGCGAAGTCGCTTTTTACAAGCACGAGTTCGCCTCATTGGGGTTGTTGTTGGGTGGTGCTCTGGGCTACTGGGCCAGTCGTTACGCCAAAACATGGCAAGGGTTCAGCATTAGCTATGGCACAGGGCTGTGGCCTTGGTTGGTCACCAGCTCACTGCTGGGGTTAGCACTGAGCAATGCGCTGTGGGGCTGGACGTTGACTGCCCAGACCTGGCAGCCGACGTTCGCTGCCTTTGTGTCATTGCCCGCCGCGATGGTGTTGATGTTTGGTGGCGGCTGGAAAGTCACCCTCAACGGCGCGATTCTAGGTGCCCTGCTGGTTACACCAAGTTGCCTGCTGATCGTTAATTTCGTCTGCCTGCCCTTGGAGTTGACCGTGGTGGTTGGCAATGTATTGGGCATGGCACTCGGCAGCGCAGTCGCTTTTGGCGTGTGCCGTTTAGTGCCCGCACTGGTCAGAAGTCAGGTCGAACAACACGTTGCGAAACCTGAAGCCGTACCGCCCCCTGACTACGGCATGGTCTGGACGATGCGCCGGGTATTGGCAGACTTTTCCGAAGCGCCGTTCTTTGGCAATGAATGGGCCAGCCTGGGGATGCTCGCAGGTGTTTTACTGGCTTACGCGTTGAACCCCTTCAGCCCTGCTTATGGTTCAGGCCTGTTGCTGCATCTGGTGGCAGCGCAAGCATTGACCTCGCTGCTGGGGGTGATTATTTGGCGTGGCCAATGGCAAAAACGCGGCTGGTATCCCACGTATGTGCCCTTGGTGTCGGTGGTTCCGGCATCGGTGCTGACCTTCGGAGGCAGCGCAACGGTGATGGTCGCCAGCGCTTTGCTCGGGGCACTCATCGCCCCGCCTCTGGCGTGCGCCATTGCCCAGCGGTTGCCGACGTATATGCACCCTTACATCGGCAATGTGTTGTCGATGGCGATGAGCACGCTGCTGATTGTTCCGGTGATTGGTTGGCTCACCGTGTAGGGATCTCCCGCAGGCTGCGATCCTTAAAACAATCAAAAGATCACAGCCTGCCATAGCTCCCACGGGTGTCGAGTCCGCTCAAGAGATGCACCTAAACGATCTTGCCCCCCCTTCCCTCACGCACATCCGAGCGCCATCACTTATAACTAAAAGATATTTCATATTCGATACATATATTGGATTGTTCCTAGTGAAATGCTTTTAATCCTCGCCCCAACGTCTTGTGTTTGCTGATTTTTCGGCGACTTCTGTTTTCGGTATTTTCTTATGATCGCGCCTGCCGCTGTAGCGCCTGAACCGTTGATTCGTGCGCGTGGCCTGAGTAAATCGTTCGGGGCCAACCGTGCTCTGGATCGTGTGGACTTACAGATTTTCCCCGCCGAAGTTGTGGCGTTGTTAGGAGCCAATGGCGCTGGTAAATCGACGCTGGTGAAGATCCTTGCCGGCAGTCAGTCGCATGACGCGGGCGAGCTTCTGGTTGAGAGGACGTTGCAGCGTTTCAACTCGCCGCTTGCGGCACGCAAGGTCGGCATTGTGGCGGTGCATCAGCACGTCAACGACGGTATTGCGCCCGGTTTGAGCGTGGCGGAAAACCTGTTGCTCGATGAGCTTTGCCAGCCAGGTGCAGGGTTCTGGCTAGCACGCAAGCAGGTGCTGGAACGTGCGGCGCGCATTGCAGCCGGGTTAGGTCTGGATTTGCCGCTGGAACAGCCGATTGAAAACCTCGGTCAAGCCGAACGCCAATTGGTGGTGCTGGCGCGGGCTTTTGCGTTGCAGCCGCGGTTGTTGATTCTCGATGAACCAACCGCGGCGCTGTCGGATACCGAAGCCCAGCGGTTGTTTACACTGGTAGAAACCTTGCGCGAGCGTGGGGTGGCGATTCTTTATATTTCCCATCGTTTGTCGGATTTGCAGCGTTTGGCTGATCGCGCTGTGGTGCTGCGTGACGGCAAGTTGGCCGGCGAGTTTGGCGCGCATCAGCTCACCGAAGCGGTGTACGCGATGCTCGGTGAAGCACCGGATACTCGACCCTTTGAGCCACGTCCAGCGGGCCGCGAGGTGCTGAGTTTGCGCGCCGTGAAAGTTACGCCGCACGCCGCCGAGTTTGATTTAAACCTGAACGAAGGACAGGTGGTGGCGCTCACCGGGTTGCTGGGCGCAGGCAAGAGCGAAATTGCCGAGGTGATCTTTGGTGTGCGCCGTCCGGCTGCCGGAACCTTGCAGGTGGACGGGGTCGAGGGGCTGTTCAATTCGCCCCGACAGGCGATTCAGGCCGGTGTGTTTTATGCCGCTGAGGATCGCGCCACTCATTCGTTGATTCCGGGGTTTTCCTTGCGCAAAACCCTGACCCTGCCTTTTTTGCAGCACTTTACCCGCTACGGTTTTATCAACACCCGGCTCGAAGCACAGGCGGCGCAAGACGCCGTGACGGCGCTAGGGGTCAAGACAGCCGGCATCGAATTGCCCATGGAAACGTTGTCCGGTGGCAATCAGCAGAAAGTGGTGCTGGGCCGCTGGCTGCTGGGAAGCGGCCGCGTGTTGATACTTGATGAGCCGTTTCAGGGCGTCGATGTGCGAGCCCGTCGCGAAATCGGCCACTTGCTGCGCAACAGTTGCGATGGCCGGGCGACGCTGGTGATTTGTACCGACGTGGACGAAGCCCTGGAGATCGCTGACAGAATTTTGGTGGTTCGTGAAAATGCGGTGGTCGCTGACTTGCCCCGTGCGGGTCTTGGCCGTGCCACGTTGGTGGCGCAGCTTGTCGGCAACGACGACGCACACCCCTCCCCTTTAGCCACTAATGCAACGCCAAGGAGTAGTGCGCGTGCCTGAATTGATTTCCCCTTTACCCAACCAAACCACCAAGCCACAGCGCTTGCTGAACGCGTTGATCCGTTATGGCCTGTTGCTGGTGCTGGCGTTGATTGTGGTGTTTTTCAGCGTTGCAGAGCCCGCGTTTTTGCGGGTCAGCAACCTGTTTATCATTTTGCAGTCGGTGTCGATCGTGGCCTTGTTGGCCCTTGGCGTCACCCTGACCATGGCCGTTGGCGGCCTGGACCTGTCCATCGGGGCCGTCGCGGCGATGAGCCTGATGATTGCCAGCTACGTGATGGTGGTGCTGGGCTGGGGCGCAGTGCCCGCCGTGCTGGTCAGCCTGGCAGGCGGCGCTTTGGTCGGGCTGTTCAACGGGTGGTTGATCGTCAAGATGCGCGTACCGGACATTCTGGCGACGCTGGGCAGCATGTTTCTGGTGATTGGCGTGCAACTGATTCCCACCGGCGGGCGTTCGATTGCCGTCGGCATGACGCTGCCCAACGGCGAGGAAGCCGAGGGCGTTTTCAGCGCGGCTTTTCTGGCGTTGGGGCGCGGTCGGTTGTGGGACACGGTGCCGGTTCCAGTGTTGGTCACCGCTGTCGCGGCGCTGGCGGTCTGGTTGTTTCTGGAGCGCACCCGTATCGGCCGATTGTTTTATTCCATCGGCGGCAACGAGCAGGCCGCGCACTTGGCGGGCGCCCCGGTGCATCGCTACAAACTGCTGGCGTACGTGCTGTCTTCGTTGTTGGCGTCAGTGGGCGGTTTGCTGCTGGCGGCGCGCCTGGGACGCGGTGATGTCAGTTCCGGAAATGGATTGGTGCTGGATGCACTGGGCGCTGCGCTGATTGGTTTTGCCGTGCTGGGCGCGAAGAAACCCAACGCTTTTGGCACGTTGATCGGCGCGTTACTGGTGGCCACCTTGCTCAATGGATTGACGATGCTTAACGCCCCCTACTACGCCCAGGATTTCGTCAAGGGACTGGTACTGGTGCTGGCGCTGATTTTCACCTTTGGTGTCGGACAGCGCGTGCGCTGATCTGCGACGCCCTCAACTCGCAAGGATCCTCTATGTACTCATCAATCAAAGGCACCCTTAGAAAGTGCCTCACAGGCGTGCTGTTTTCAGGCCTGGCCTTGAATGCCCAAGCCGCAGGTTTAGCGGGCGCACCGGCGCCTTTTGACAAAGGCAACGTGCAGATTGCCATGGTCGGTTATCTGTTCTCCGGTGACTTCCCCGAAGCTTACTTGCAAGGCGTGCAAAAACAGGCCGACGCCCTTGGCGTGAAATTGCGGATTTTCGATGCGCGGCAACAGGCGGCCAGCCAGCGTGAAATGATCGAGCAGGCGATTGATCTGGGCGTCGACGGGATCATCGTGCAATTGGGTCTGGCCGAAACCCTCAAGGATTCAGTCGATAAAGCCATCGCCAAAGGCATCAAAGTGGTGGCGTTTGACGTCGACCTGAAAAACCCGCAGGTGACCCAGGTCGAGCAGGATCACCATGCGCTGGCGCGATTGGCGTTGGAGCAAGCAGTGAAAGACAACGGCACGAAGTTTGATGCGGGCTATGTCTACATCAGCGGCTTTACCCCGATGGAGCTGCGCAATGAAATCTGGACTCAGGTCAAGGCGGACAATCCGGGCATCGTCGAGAAGGCTCGTTTCGGCACCCTGAACCCGCCGATTGCCAACTCGGTCGCTGATCAGGCCAGCGCCGTCTTGCGGGCCAACCCTGGAATCAGCGTGATTTTCGCGCCCTTTGACGAGTTCGCCAAAGGCGCAAAAATCGCCGTTGATGAAGCAGGCAGGGGATCAACAGTCAAAATCTACAGTGCCGACATTTCCACTGCTGACATTCAGATCATGAAAGAGCCCGGCAGCGCCTGGGTTGCCACGGCGGCGGTCAACCCGCAAGTGGCCGGAGCGATCAGTGTGCGCAGTCTGGCAATGCTGATTGCCGGTGAAAATCCAGGGCAAAAGGTACTGGTGCCGCCCACGTTGATTACTCGCCAGCAACTGCTGGATCTGGATGTAAAAAACGTGCGCGATCTGGCGCAAAAAGTCCCTGCGTTCGGTGATACATCAGGTATTGCCACTGCACCCTGGATTCCATTGCCCAAGTAACACACTTCAAACACTCGCACTTAAACACTCTTAAATAATAACGACAGAGCAGTACTGCCCCCGCGCTAATGCCGTTGACTCACGTCTGCGGCACTGGACGTGTATTGGCCGCAGTTCAGGAGTTGTATATGCAAAAAAGTTCACTCTCATTTATCGCTGCAGTGATTTCAACGTTCACTCTGTTACCCGCCCACGCTGACGACGTACCCGCTGGCGCCGACAGTGCTGAGCGCCTGGACACGGTGCTGGTCACCGGTACTCGCGGCAAAGCCCGCACCGTGCTGGACTCGCCCGTGCCGGTGGATGTGCTGACCGCCGCCGACCTGAAGGCTGCCGGTGCCAGCGGCGGAGAGTTGGGGCAGGCGCTGCAGACGTTACTGCCATCGTTCAACTTTCCACGCCAATCCAACTCCGGCGGAGCCGACCACATACGGGCGGCGCAATTGCGCGGCATGAGCCCGGATCAGGTACTGGTGCTGGTCAACGGCAAGCGTCGCCACACATCGGCCGTAGTCAACGACTCGTCGAAGATCGGCCGTGGCACAGCCCCGGTGGACTTCAACTCGATCCCTATCAGCGCCATCAAACGCATTGAAGTGCTGCGCGACGGCGCAGGCGCTCAGTACGGCTCTGACGCGATTGCCGGGGTGATCAATATCATTCTGGATGACGCCCCGGAAGGCGGCGAAGTGTCCACCACCTATGGCGCTTATCACACCCACGAAAACGCGACCGGCAAAACCATTACCGACGGCCAGAGCACGCAAACATCGGCCAAGATCGGCACGCGTTTGGGGGAAGACGGCGGGTTTATTCGCGTGGGCACGGAGTACAAAGATCGCAACCCGACCAACCGCGCAGGTTATGACAGCTTCTCGGACACACCGGGTGAGCGCAACTTTGCCATGGGCGATGGCCTGGCGCGGGATGTGAACGTCTGGTTCAACTCTGAGTTACCACTGGCCGATGGCAAGGCTTACTCTTTCGGGACTTACAACCAGCGGCATACCACAGGCTCGGACTTCTACCGTGAGGCCTACGAGCAGCCGCAGTTTTACCCTAACGGCTACTTGCCTCAGTCGCTCGGCGACAACAAAGACGTGTCCGCTACGATCGGTTTCAAAGGCATGCTGGATGATGACTGGGACTTCGACAGCAGCATCACCCACGGGCGTAACCGCTTCGACGGGTCGACCCAACGCACCCTCAACGTCAGCTTGGGTGCCGACTCGCCGACGCGCTTCAACACCGGCGATTATGAGTTTCGGCAGACCACCACCAACCTGGACTTGAGCCGCGAAGTGCGCCTGGGTGATCGCTCTTTCGTGCTGGCGGTGGGGGGTGAATATCGCTACGAGAACTACCTGACGTTCGCGGGCGACCCCGCCTCTTACTTCGGCGATGGCGCCGATGGTTCCAACGGCCTGCGCCCGAGCGAAGAAGTGAATCTGGATCGCAATGTGTTCGGCACCTACGCCGAATTGTCCGGCGACCTCACCGACCGTTTGTTCGTCGACCTCGCGACGCGCTGGGAGCATTACGACGATGCGGGCAGCAAACTCACCGGCAAACTGAGCGGTCGCTACCGTCTGACCGACCAACTGGCACTGCGCGGTGCGGTGTCCAATAACTTCCGCGCACCGTCGCTGGCTCAAGAAGGTTTCCAGAACACCACCAGCAACTATGGTGACAATGGCGTGCTGACCGATATTCGTACGCTGCCAGTCAACAGCCCTATCGCACGGGCCTTGGGCGCGCAAAAACTGGACCCGGAAACCTCGAAAAACTTCAGTCTGGGGCTGACCGCGCAACTGAATGACCGCTTTGATGCGTCGCTGGATGTGTTCCACATCACCGTCAAAGACCGCATCACCTTGTCTCAGCGCATCGGCAGTGACGCGCTGGAGCAGTACATCCAGGATAATTTCGGCATCGCCGGCGTGCATGATGTGAGCTTCTTCACCAACGCCGCCGACACCAGCACCAACGGTGCCGAGTTGGTGCTGAACTACCACCAGCCATTGTTCGATGGCCAGTTGGGCGTGACCACCGCCTACACCTACAACCACACCCAAGTCACCAAGACCCGTGGCACGCCTTCCCAGCTCTCCGGCCTGGGAATCGGCAGCGATGCACTGGTGGGTGTCGAGGAACGCAACACCCTGACCGACGCCGCCCCACGGGATCGCTTCGTCCTGTCAACCAACTGGTCGAATCAGCACTGGGGGCTGCTGGGACGCTTGACGCGTCAGGGCGAAACCACGCGGGTCTTTGACTTCGGTGATTCGCAGCCGACACAAACCTACGGCGCGGTCTGGCAACTGGACGCTGAGGTGCAATACAAATTCACCCCAGCTTTCGACATCGCGCTGGGTGGTAACAACCTGACCGACAAATACCCGGATCGCTCCAACTCGCAAATCAACTACGGCGGCAACCTGCCGTATGACGTGCTGTCGCCGATAGGCAGCAACGGCGCCTATTACTACACCCGACTTACTTACGCGTTTTAAATCCCGGGCGCACTTCAAACGACTGTAGGAGCGAGCTTGCCTCGCGATCTTTTTAAAGATCAAAAGATCGCGAGACAAGCTCGCTCCTACAGGGGGCGGCTTTTTATTTGGAAAACCTTTATGCGCGAAGACGTTTCTGCCATTGCCGGTGTGCAGCGCCATTTGCCTGTTTTCCAGGCATTGCTGGTCACTCTCGGCATGGTGATTACCACCGATATTTTGAAAACCGCTCCCACCGTGGCACTCAATGTGGGCAGCGATCATTTCTATCTGGTGTGGATTCTCGGCGGACTGATCTCCATGGCCGGTGCCTTGTGCTTTGCAGAGATGGCCACCGCGTTTCCCCATCCGGGCGGTGACTATCATTTTTTGCGCCTGGCCTATGGTGAGCGGGTGGGCATGCTGTTTGCCTGGTCGCGCTTCTCGGTGATGCACACCGGCTGGATCGCGCTGTCGGCCTTTATGTTCGCCGATTATGTAAACGCTGTTGTGCCACTGGGGCCTTACGGTTCCGGGCTGTTTGCAGCCTTGGTGATCGTCGCGCTGGTGCTGCTGAACCTAGTGGGCCGAGAGATTGGCTTTCTCACCCAGACCGCGTTGGTGGTGCTGCTCGCACTGGGCTTTTTGAGCATTGCCGCCGCTGGGGGCTGGCTGGCCTGGAAAGGGTTTGAGCCCGTGGCGCCGAGCGTGCTGGCGGTCCCTGAGCAGACCGGGCTGGCGGGCTTTTCAGCGGCCATGATTTTTGTCTTTCTGGCGTTTGGTGGCTGGAGTGATGCCGCGACGCTGTCGGCCGAAGTACGCGATGGCCGTCGCGGCATGTTCATCGCCATGCTCGGTGCGTTAACGCTGTTGCTGACGATCTATCTGGCGTTGAACTGGGCCTTTATCCAGGGGCTGGGATACGAAGGGCTGGCGGCCAGCGACGCACCGGGTGTCGAACTGCTGAATCGGGCTTTTGGGGCGCCCGGTGTCGGTTTGATTCTGCTGGTGGTGGGCATTTCGGCGATTGCCAGTATCAATTCGACCCTGCTGGTCGGTGCCCGAACCACGTTTGCCGCTGCCCGTCAGGTGCCGCAACTGAGCGGCCTCGCCGTTTGGGACAAGCGCCATGGCGTGCCACGTCGGGCATTGCTGGCCATCGGGGCTGTTTCGCTGTTGCTCGTGTTGTTTGGCAGCTTCTCGCACAGCGGCTTCAACGCCATGGTGGAGTACTTGACCCCGGTCTACTGGCTGTTTCTAAGCCTGAGCACTTTGGCGCTGCTGATCTTGCGACGCCGGTTTCCCGATGCGCCAAGGCCGATCAAGGTGCCGTTGTACCCGTTGTTGCCCCTGCTGTTTTTTGCGCTGTGCCTGTACATGCTTTATTCCAGCGTGGTTTTCGTCGGCTATGGCGCGTTACTGGGTATCGCTGTGCTGGCGCTAGGTGCAGTGCTTCTGGCGTTGCTGGGCCGCACGACCATCACACCTTCAGAGGCTGAGGAGCCGGTATGAAAAAATGGGGAATAGTTGGGTTGTTACTGGCAATTGCCGCACTGATTACAGTCGGCGTTGCGTGGGCAAGCAAACCAACGGCCAGTGACTCACACGGCCGCACAATGTTGCGCTCGGAGCTATACTTCGCCGCAGTTGATCGTCAAGCCTGGGATGAGTTTCTGTCTGAAGAGGTCACGCCCAGGTTTCCTGATGGCTTGAGCTGGTACAAGGTTAATGGACAGTGGCGTGGCCCCTCGGGCAAGCCGGAAAAGTTGCCGTCGCGGATCATGATCCTGATCCACGCCGACAACAGCGCCAATCATGAAGCGCTTGCCACCATCGGACGATTGTTTCAGGAGCGCTTCGGTTTTGCGGTACTGCACGTGCAAAGTCCAGTCAGGGCCAGCGACCCGGACTGGACGGCAGAACGCCTGGATGACAATCGGCAACTGTCACATTGAAACTCAGAAAGAAACCTGTGCTGGCTGGGACAGGCGCAGCACTGACAAATCGCCGGTGATGCGCTTCCAGGCCAGGCGAATGGCTTCGATGTCCTGCCCATGCTGCGCAGTGTCTTCATGCAGAATGACGATCACCTTGGTGCCCAGGCGTTCCGGCTCTTTGGCACCATGGTCGCGCCATTGGCCGTAAGCATCCAGCACGCTGAAACCATCGGGGAAGCGTGGGGTGACTTCCTTGTCCAGAAACGCCCGCCACCGTTCAGGGCTGATGACATCAGCACCGCTGCCACCCAACTTGCCCACTGAAAAATACAACTCAGTGCGAAGCCATTGCGCTTGGGCGGGACGCGTCGGGTCGCCGTGCAGCGATGAACTGGCCGGGTCTTTGGTGTGCACCGCAGGAAGAGGTGCGCTCACGCAGCCGGAAATGGCCAAAAACAGTGCAGCAAACAGAAAACGTGACGGCATGTAGCAACCTTCATCTTGTTTGAAATATTGAGAAAGGCCGACACTATAGAGGCCGTTATCACCGGCCATCCAAGACTAAAAGAAGCTTTTTAAATAGCCGTATGGAATAAGAAAATAGGCCACGCCGACTGACGTTCATCGGTATGCACCGCCGGATGCAGCACCGGGCCGCGTACCTGACTTGCAACAGGCACCCCTCCAAGTACCGAACATTGTGAGGCGCCCAAATCAAATCTGAATGCCAGATCCCATTCTTTTCACAGGACTTCAAATAATCCCGCCGCGCCCATGCCTCCTCCCACGCACATCGTGAGAACCACGTATTTTACGCCCCGACGCTTACCCTCAAGCAGCGCATGCCCCACCATGCGGGCACCGCTCATGCCATAGGGGTGGCCAAGGGCGATGGCGCCGCCATTGACGTTCATCCGCGTGTCGTCGATGCCCAACTGGTCGCGGCAGTAAATGACTTGGCAGGCAAACGCTTCGTTGAGTTCCCACAAGCCGATGTCGTCAACGCGCAGTCCATGCTGTTTGAGCAGTTTGGGCACCGCGTGGACCGGGCCGATGCCCATTTCTTCCGGGGCCAGGCCGACGACGGCAACTCCCCGGTAAAGCCCCAATGGCGTCAGGTTGCGTTGCGCGGCCAGACCCGCATCCATCAGCACACACGCGCTGGCGCCATCCGATAATTGGCTGGCATTGCCAGCCGTAATACTGCCTCCTTCGATAACGGGCCGCAGTGCCGCCAGCCCCTCCAACAGGGTCTGGGGCCGGTTGCATTCGTCGCTCAACAGAGTCACGGGTTCGTGCGTGACAATCCCGGTGGCGGGGTCGGTGACGGCTCGATGCGACATGACGGGCACCATTTCACGGTCAAAGCGTCCTGCCTGTTGCGCCGCTGCCGTTCGCAGTTGTGATTGCAGCGCATAGGCATCTTGAGCTTCGCGACTGACTTGGTAACGCCGGGCCACATACTCTGCGGTCTGTAGCATGGGCATATAGGCATGCACGGCGTTGCGGATAACGTGCGGGTCCTGCTCGGCCATGGCCCATTCCATGTAGCGATTCTGAACCAGGCTGATATGTTCCTGACCGGCTGCCAGCGCCACGTCCATGCCATCAACGATGATTTGTTTTGCGGCGGTTGCAATAGCCATCAAGCCCGAGGCGCATTGACGGTCCAGCGTCTGGCCGCTGACAGTCAGAGGCAAGCCTGCGGCGAGCGCGGCCATGCGCCCCACGTTCCAGCCTGCGGTTCCGGCTGGCATGGCGGTGCCGATAATCAGGTCTTCGATTTCATCGGCTTCGATACCGGCGCGTTCAACGGCAGCCCGGATGGCGTAGCTGGCCATGCTCGGTGCCGTCAAGTGATGGAACGAGCCACGAAAAGCCTTGGCGATGGGGGTACGGGCGGTGGAAAGAATGACGGCTTCGCGCATGTTCAAATGTCCTTGGCGGTGAGCGTTTCGATGCGGGTATGGCCAGCGGCAACCAGACGTTCGAGCAAGGGCGCGGGCTGTAACCACATCTGCCCATAGGCGCCCAGCGCGTCGCGGTAATGCCGGATGCGCTCCAGGATGTGCGCCAGCCCCAGGCTTTCGGCGTAATGCAAAGGCCCGCCGCGCCAGGCCGCAAAACCGTAACCATTGATCCACACCAGGTCGATGTCGCTGCTGCGCTGAGCAATACCTTCGTCAAGCAGTTGAATGCCTTCGTTTATCAACATGAACAGGCAGCGGTCATGCACTTCCTCATTGCTGATCACCCGGCGCACAATGCCCAGCTCGTGAGCGATACGTTCAGCCAGAGGGATGAGCTCGCCGTCTTCGCGCCGCTGGCGACCTTCGTAAAGGTAGAACCCACGGGCAGTCTTCTGGCCATAACGCCCTTGTTCGAAAAGAACGTCGGCGATTCGACAATAACTGCGGTCATGGCCGATCACGTCGCGACGCGATTCGCGTATCAAGTAACTGACGTCAATACCCGCCAGGTCATGCATCGCCAGCACGCCCATCGCCATACCCAAGTCAGTTAGCACCCGGTCGATTTGCGCCACGCTGGCGCCTTCGAGCAGCAACCGATGGGCTTCACGCGAGTAAGGTTCGAGCATGCGATTACCAATGAAACCGAAGCAGACGCCTGAGACCACCGCAACCTTGCCGAGACGTTTGGCAATCGCCAGCATCGTTGCCAAGGTATCAGCCCCAGTGTCACGGCCACGTACCACCTCCAGCAAACGCATAACGCTGGCCGGGCTGAAGAAGTGCAAACCGATCACATCCCCCGGGCGCCGCGTAACGGAGGCAATGGCGTCAATATCCAGGGTCGAGGTGTTACTGGCTAGAATCGCGCCAGGCTTGCAGACCTCGTCCAGCGTCCTGAACACCTGCTGCTTGATTGGCAGACTCTCAAAGACCGCTTCAATGACCAGATCGGCATCCCCGATCTCGGCATAGTCGAGGGTGCCGTGCAGCAGTTCCATGCGCTGCTCCATCTGAGCGGTTGTCAACTTGCCGCGCTGTACGCTGATTTGGTAGTGGCTGCGAATCTGCATCAGGCCATGCTCAAGTGCCTGGGCCTTGAGCTCCAGCAGAGCCACAGGAATGCCCGCATTGGCAAAGCACATGGCGATCCCGCCGCCCATGGTCCCTGCGCCGATAATCGCGACTTTACGGATAAGCCGAATCGGTGTATCGGCGCTGATACCCGGCAACTTTCCAACATTGCGCTCGGCAAAAAACACATGGCGCAAAGCGGCCGACTGGCTCGACGCTTCAAGTGCCTTGAACAGTTCGGCTTCCAGCGCCAGTCCGTCGGTCAAAGGCAGTGTGCAGGCTGCTTCGAGTGCTTTGACGACACTCTGCGGGGCGAGTTGCCCTTGCCAGCGCGACTGCTGAGCCAGGCGATACTGGCTGAAGAAATCATCAGGCAACCCGCTGCCAGGAAAGCGCCATCGCGGTTCTGGAAAGGCCGGGGCATCTCTTTCAAGCAATTCATGGGCGAAGGCACACGCCTCGTGCAGCAAGCTTTGAGCACTTTTGCTCAGGCCATCCAGCAAGCCCAGCTCAAGGGCGTGTCGAGCGTTGATCATTTGCCCACTGATCATCATGTCCAGGGCCGCTTGCACACCGATCAAGCGCGGTAAACGCTGAGTCCCACCAGCACCGGGTATCAACCCCAGTTTGATTTCCGGCAAGCCGAAACAAGCCGTCGGCTCGCCAATGCGATACCCGCAAGCGAGAGCCAACTCCAACCCGCCCCCTAAAGCCACACCCGACAGCGCAGCAATGACGGGTTTGTTCAGTTGTTGCAACCTAAGCAGCAGCGCCCGTAAATGCGGGGCAGCGACAGCACGGGGTGTACCAAACTCGTGAATATCCGCCCCGGCACTAAAAGGCAGGCCCTCACCGTGAATAATGATGGCGTCTACCGCAGGATCGGCGTTGGCACGTTCAAGGGCTTGCAGTAACTCACGGCGCAGGGCTTGGCCCAATGCGTTGACCGGTGCATGGACCAGGCCGATAAGCGCTAGCCGATGCTCTGCGCGATAGTTAATCAAGGCACTCATGGGACCTCCTTTAAAAGGGATGTAACCAGTGGGGCGAGTCCCGCGCCCGGCGATCGCTGCGGGATCAATAGGCGATTCACGCCATCAAGCGGCCCAGTACGTCGCGAATGGACGCTGGGATCGGGACGGGGTCGTTGGCGCTGCGGTCTACATACACATAGGTCATTTGCACAACCGCCGACGCCTGTTGTTCATCGTTGCGAAACAGCGCCAGCTCGTAACGCATGCTGCTGGTCCCCAGATGCGTCACCTTCATGCCCACCGTGATCAGATCGGGAAAAGACACTGAGGCATGGTAGGTACAGCCAGAACTGACCACCACGCCGATCACCGGGCTGCTCATGATGTCCAGCGCTTCATGCTCGATCAGGTAGGCACAGATGGTCGACTCACAGTACGCGTAATAAACCACGTTGTTGACGTGTCCAAAGGCGTCGTTATCGCCCCAGCGCGTCTGGATGGCCGAGAAATGCGAGAAGGCTGAGCGAACGGGACGCTCGGTACGACTGTTCATAGCGTCTCCCGAAAAATCGCGGTAGTTGCACCCGGCCCCATAAGCCGGGCTGGCGTAGTTCGAAACCCCAGGTTCAGCATGCGGACCTCTCAAAACCGAGTGAACAACCCAAGCCAACCCGGCGACGCAACCAAGGGCTGGGACGGTATCGCGGGTCATGGCTGGTGTCGGCCATGCGCTGCACAATGCTCAGCACACGCCCTGCCCCCAATGCATCGCCCCATGCCAGCGGCCCTGAGGGGTAGCCGAGGCCAATTTGCACGGCTCGGTCTATATCGGCGGGAGTGGCAATGCCTTGCTGCGCCATGTCACAGGCCAGGTTGACGATAGACGCCATCACCCGCTGGCAGATAAACCCCAAGCTGTCTTCGATCAGCGACACCCCGACGGCGTCTTTGGCAAAAATGGCCAGGGCAAAATCACACAGGTGCGCATGAGTCACCGGCGTGCGCATCAAGGTGCGATGACGCTCAAGGCCAGGGAGCAGGTCGATGCACAGGGTTCGCGCCGGGTCGGTGCCAAACGCCTGGGCAGCACCGCAGGCATCGTGTCCATAGGGTGCGAGGAGGCACAGCGAATCGGCACCCGGGGTCGAGGCGTTATCCAGCGTAATCCCCTGCGCCCCAAGCCAATTGGCGAGGGCTCGGTGATCATCAGACGTTTCGGCACCGATCCATACCGGGGGATTGCACGATGGATGCACAGCAGGCTGCTGCGCGTCCTCGGCCCGTGGGTAGCGATAAAATCCGCGAGCGCTCTTGCGCCCTAACCGCCCGCCATTGAGCATTTGGCGAGTCAGCACCGAAGGCCGGTAACGCGGATCTTGATAGTACTGCTCAAAGATCGACTCCATGACCGGGTGCGAGACGTCCAGCCCCGTCAGATCAAACAGTTCGAACGGCCCCATGCGAAACCCCATGGCCTCACGCAGCACACGGTCAATAACCTGCACCGGTGCAACACGCTCACCCAGGATGGCCAGCGCTTCGGTGCCATAAGCCCGACCGGCATGGTTGATGACGAAACCCGGCGTATCGTGGCAGCGCACCGGCCAGTGTCCCAGCCGGTTCACCAACGTCATCAACTGCTCAATCACTGCGCTGTCAGTCTCGAGCCCGGCAATGACCTCGACGACTTTCATCAGCGGCACCGGATTGAAGAAGTGCAGCCCTGCAACCCGCGAAGGCCGTTGGCAACCCTGAGCAATGGCCGTTACAGACAGGGATGACGTGTTGCTGGCCAACAGGCAGTCGGCGCGCACAATCTGTTCAAGCGCCTTGAACAAGGCCTGTTTGACATCCAGCTTTTCGACGATGGCTTCGATCACCAAGTCGCAGTCGTGCAGCTCGCCCAGAGCGTCACTGACCTGCAGGTTGGCAAGGGCCTGCGTGACCTCCCCTGGCGTAAGCCGCCCTTTGCCAGCAAGCGTCTCGAACACGTGTGCCAGCCGCTCGCGAGCCGTGTGCGCAGCACCGGCTTGTACGTCATACAAACGCACTTTGAAGCCGGCCTGCGCGCAGAGTTGGGCGATTCCTGCGCCCATGGCGCCTGTGCCGATAACAGCAATGGTGTGCATCTCACTCTCCCTGAAATTGCGCAGATCGTTTTTGCAAAAACGCCTGCGCGCCTTCTTTCTGATCGCGGGTGTCGAACAACAACTGAAATGCTTTGCGCTCAAGCGCCAAAGCTCCCTCCAGCGGCATCTGCGCCCCCAGCAAAGTCACTTCCTTAATCTGCTCCACTGCCAGGCGCGGCAAGCGTGCAATCTCGGCCGCCAGCGCCAACGCGCGCTCAAGCGTTTTATCGTCGTCGACCACTTCACTGAGCATGCCCATGGCCAGTGCTTCTGCGGCACTCACCTGACAACCGCTGAGCAACATGCGCTTGGCCTGGAACTTGCCAACCGCACGAATCAGACGCTGAGTGCCGCCAGCACCAGGCATCAGCCCCAGCTTGACCTCGGGCTGCGCAAATCGCGCCTGACGACCCGCGATGATGATGTCGCAGTGCATCGCCAGCTCGCAGCCACCGCCCAGGGCAAGACCGTTGACGGCTGCAATCACAGGTTTGGGGCATTGGCTGATGGCTTGCCACAGACGTTCGGTGTGGCGCAGGTACATCTGCACGGGCGTGGCATCAGCGAATTCGCGCACGTCTGCACCCGCGACAAAGCACTGCTCGCTTCCGGTCAACACGATTGCTTTGACGGCTTTATCCGCTGCAAGGGCTAAAAATACACGCGCCAGGCATTGCCGCACGTCGAGATTGAGGGCGTTTTTTACGTCAGGACGATGGATCGACACCAGCGCGACACCATCAGATTGAACCGTGGCCGTGACCACATCAGGAACAGGAGTGGACATTCTCAATACCCTGCCATGCCATAAAAAGAAGGAGGGCTGCCCCGGCCGGGACAACCCTGAACAGGCGCTAGACTGCTTCGCCGGGAAGCATGGCCGCCGGTTTGGCCCGTGGCTCACGCAACAGAAAAAACACCACCACGGCGCCGGTCAGCGAGACGCATCCCGCCATCAGAAAAGCGCTGTCGAACTTGCCTGTCTGCTGAACAATAAAACCGGTGACAACTGGCCCGACCATGCCGGCCAAACTGCCGCACAGGTGCAGGAAACCGGTAACAGAGCCCACCGAGTTCTTGTCGACGTTATCCAGTACAACCGACCAGTAGGAGGGCCCTGCGGTGTAGAGCAGAAACAGCGCCATGGACATCAGCCCCACGGCCGCATACAAGGTGGTCACCGAACCGGACAATCCGACACACAACGCCGCACAGCCCAGGCAACTGACCATCACCAACTTGCGTGCCAGCACCGGTTTGCCGGTTTTGCGCAAGACAAAGTCAGAAAGCACTCCACCGAGGATCATGCCGATGAAGCCGACTACCCAGGGAATCACTGTGGCCAGGGCCATTTCCTTGATGTTCAGGCCGTGGGCCTTCATCAAATAGGTAGGGAACCAACTGAGGAAGAAAAACAGGGTGTAGTTGGACGCGAAAAATGCAAACGAAGTGCCGAGAATGGCCGGGTGTTTGATGTATGACCATAGGGATCGACGGGGCTCAACGCCCCCCTTGAGCGACAAGACTTCTTCACGTTTCCATTGCTCGATCTGGGCTTTTTCAGCCTCGGTCACCCGCTTGCTTTTCTCTGGGGCATCGGCCGCCAGGTAGATCCAGAAACAGAGCCAGACAAAGCCAATGGCGGCAATGATGATGAACGACAGACGCCAGCCAAAGGACACCGCCAGATAGCCGACAATCGGCCCGGCAACGGCGCCACCCAAGGGTGATCCAGCGCACACCAGCCCCACCGCTGTAGCCACTTGGCGCCTGGGGAACCAGGCATTGACCATCTTGTTCGCCGCCGCCGATATCGGGCCTTCAGCCATGCCGAAAAGAATGCGCAGGATCAGCATCGACCAAAACCCCGTGGCGATGGCGGTCAGGCCACAGAACACCGACCATAACGCCACCGCCGCGCCCAACACCCACAGCGAACCAAAGCGATCAGCAGCAATGCCCCCGAGAAAGTTGAAGACGGCATAGCCCAGAAAAAAGGCCCCGAAAATAATCCCGAATTGTTCGGGTGACAAATTAAGGTCAGCCTCAACCAGCGGTAAAACAATCGACAGCGCAACGCGGTCCAAATAATTGATGACATATAAAAGCAACAGCAATAAAACAATCACCCACCTAAGATTTTTTATCATTATTTTTATCTCACTGATTGGTGCAGCGCTAATGAAAGACAATATGCCTTTATTATTTAAATCACCGTCACAAACGCCTGCGTCAGGGTCTGTACGAAATGTTTTCGAGCGAAGGTTAGGCAAGGCGAAAACAGGCGAGGAAGCGGAGTTTACGAGTTGTAAATGAGCATTCCGAGCCTGTTTTCAACGCCGCATAACCGAGCGCAGATACATTCCGTACAGAGCCTAAACGCGGACGTGAGGCAATGTTTGCCCACGCCCGCTAATCATTGTCATGCCGGGACAATCGTGCGGCCACTGCTGGCCAATGCCTTATTGACGGCAGGAATGATGGTCTCGCCCCACACCTCGATCTGACGCAGCATGGTTTTCTCGTCAAAGTCGCCCAACTGTGTTTGCACCGCAATTTGATCGGGCTTGAGCACTTCAATTTCTTCCAGCAGTTTGTCGATCACATAATTGACACTGCCAATCGGCATGTTCTTGCGCATTTGCTCGAACGACAGGTCTTTCTCGGTCGGCATTTCCTGCATCAGATAGCCATCGCTGCTTTGCTGGCGGCGTTTCTGCAAGGCTTCGGAAAGGCGTCGCTGGTAGCGGGCGTTGTCCAGATAACTGTTGATTTCGCTTTCGTTGTCGCTGGCAAAGCAGCACCGCAGCAAGGCGACGCGGGCGTCCGTCACCTGCTTGCCCTCGCTCGCGGCAGCGCTTTCAAGGCTCTCGCGCAGGGTTTGCACCGTTTCCAGGCCGTCATGAAAAGCCGTCACGAACAAGTTGTGACCTTCGCGATAAGCACGGGCCATGCTGCGGGGCGAGCCAGCAGCCAGCCAGATTGGCGGCCCGGGCTGCTGCACGGTGCGTACGGAGATGGCCGTAGGCGGGATTTTCAGGTGCTCGCCGTCATGTTCGAAGATCGGCTGTTTAAGGCCTTTTTGCAGAATATCCAGGTACTCGGAAAACACCTGCGGGGCGTTGTTGACATCGACGCCGAAACGTTCGAACTCAAATTGCTGATACCCCGAGCCCACGCCTAGCTCAAGGCGACCATTGGACACAATGTCGGCAAAGCCGATCTCGGACAGCAAGCGTTGCGGCTGATACAGCGGCAGCACGCACACAGCCGTACCCAGGCGGATGGTACGGGTGAGACCGGACAAGGCGGCCACCATCATCAGGGGTGAAGGAACCAGGCTGTAGTTATTGAAATGGTGCTCGGCGAACCAGGCGGTATGGAAGCCCGCTTTCTCGGAAGCAATGGCCTGTTCTATAGAGTGACGAATCACATGTTCTGACGTTTGGTGATAACCGCGCTGAGCGGCAAGGATGAAGGTTCCAAATTCCATGTGCAGGCCCTTTTATAGTTGTTGGTTGCAAAGATGGACAGTATTAAACGGGAACAAAGTGCAACTTATAGTTCAGGCCCGCGCATCAACTTGCGGACGGTTATTCAGTCCGTTAGTTAATGTTATCAATGGGCCTTAATCGTGAAATAAGTCTACGTGAGCCAGGACGGATTACTCCAATGATTAACGGCACTGTCGCGCAGATTCAGATACGTGATAAAGCGTTTAACGACCGATAAAAACCGGTGGTTCCCCGCATAAAAAGGCACTGACACCAATGGCGTAATCAGCGCTGCGCCCTGCATCGCGTTGCAGGTGCGCTTCAAGGGCCAGTTGCTCCTCCAGGGTATGCGTAGCCGACGCTTGGTAAGCCCGCTTGATGGCTGCCATCGAGCCCGGTGCACGTGTCGTCAATTCAACAGTCAGGTTTTCTGCCGTGCTCATCAGTTCCTCAGCCTCGACCACTTGCCAGATCATGCCCCAGGCATGCGCCTGTTCGGCACTCACCGGTTGAGCCAGTAAAGCAATCGCACGGGCGCGGGCATCGCCGATCAGGCGCGGCAAAAACCAGCTGCCGCCAGCGTCCGGCCCAAGACCAAGGCGGGCAAACGCTTGGATAAAGCGCGCCGTTCGCGATGCCAACACAATGTCGCACGCCAGGGCGATATTCGCGCCCGCACCGGCAGCGACACCATTGACCGCGCACACCACCGGTTTTTCAGCACTGCGGATAGCCTGGATGACCGGGTTGTAATGCTCGATCAATGAGGCTCCCAGGTCCGGCAATTGCCCCGGTACCGGCTTTCGCTCATTCAGATCCTGACCTGCACAAAAGCCACGCCCGGCGCCCGTCAGCAAGACAACACGACACGCGCAATCAGCAAATGCCTCTTGCAACGCCGTCAGCAGTGCCTCAAGCATCGGCACAGTGCAGGCATTGAGTTTCTCGGGGCGGTTAAGGGTGATGACGGTATAACCCGCCGCTTTACGCACGTGTACCACTGGGCAAGTCACGTCCATTGGATATGCGCCTTGATCGCCTGCGTGCCGGGCTCGATCCAGCCGTACTTCGCCGCGGCTTCGAGCATCGCCGTAAACCCTGCGTGCCAGTCGGCACTGCCCCGGATGCCGACGGCCTGAATCACTTGAGCTTGATCAATATAAGCATGCTCATCGGGCAGATAACGAACACCGTTAATGACAGGTTTTTCACCGGGTACGCATCCATTGATGCGCAATTTGAAGGCCTTAAAGTCATCCGGCTCGCGCATCGAAAGACCGCTGTCGTTGTTGAACTCAAGAATCATGCGCTGTGCTCCTCATGGCTCAGAATGGCGGCATCCCCTGCATTGCTGAACGCCGTCCAACCGCCATCTACATACAGGGTGGAACCGTTGATATACGACGCCTCGCCAGACGCCAGAAACAGCGCCGCTTCAGCGATGTCTTGCGGCTGGCCGAAGCGCCCCAGCGGAATACGCCGTCGAATCAGGTTGGCATCGATACGCCCGGCAGCCTCCAGCTCGGCAGTGCCCGCGGTGTGTATGTAACCCGGCGCCAGCGTGACGACCCGCACACCTTGCTCAGCCAGTTCGGCGGCTTGGCAGCGGCTGAGCATTTCAAGTCCGGCCTTTGAAGCACCGTAGGCATGACGTGGAGCAAACGGGCGAAACGAATTGATCGACCCCAGGTTGATAATCACAGAACCGTTACCCGACATGCATTTGAGGGCTTCACGGCTGCAGACAAAGGCAGCGGTCAGGTTGGTGTTAAGGATATTCATCAGGTAGTCGCTGCCCTGCTCTTGCGCAGGCATGAACGTGTCGGCAACCGCTGCGTTATTGATCAGCACATCGATGCGCCCGAAGCGTTCGCCGATACGCTCAAAGGCCTCGCACACAGCCTGTTCCGAGCGCAGGTCGAGGCTCATGTCGCCAGCCTCTCGGTCCAGCACAATCACCTGATCACCATGATCGCGAAAGCTGCGCGCAATTTCGGCACCGATTCCCCGACCGCCACCGGTCACCACCACGACCCGCGGCCTCGCCTCACTGACGTCGCGCCGGTTTTCGGCGACTGGCGGCAAAGGGACACTCGGGTGTGCGTCTCCAGGCTGGTTAAAACACGCCCAGCCGCCATCAACGACAAGCTCGGTACCCGTGATGTAGGCCGCACGCGGCGAAGCCAAAAAGCGCACGGCAGCGGCGATTTCATCAGGGCGGGCAAGCCGCCCCATGGGGATTCGCTGGCGGGCGCGGCTCAGGTCAACTTTGCCGTGACGCTCAAGGTCGGCCACCATCGGTGTCATGACATAACCCGGGGCGACAGCCACAACCCGAATCCGCCGATGAGCCCACTCGCATGCCAGAGAGCGGGTCATGCTGAGCACCGCTGCTTTCGACGCGGCGTAAGCATTGCGCCGGGGGTTGGCAATCAGCCCCGCCAGGCTCGCGACGTTGACGATCGCGCCGCCTGTGTCGCCCATATAGCGCGACACTTCACGGGCCATCAGCATGGGGCCGACCGCGTTCACCGCCAATGCCTGCTCAAAACCCGCGACGCTGGTCTGCTCAGTCGATTCCATGGTGGGCCCAACCGCGGCGTTATTGACCAACACATCGATACGCCCGAAGTGGCTGGCAATGCGACCTACCGATTTGACGATTTGCGTTTCACTGCTCAGGTCGCAGGTGAAACCCTGATGCCCGGCGCCCAATTGCATCATCAGCGCATGCAAGGCTTCGCCGTCCCGATCGACCGCCGCCACGCAGTATCCATCAGCGATAAACCCCTCGCATAACGCCCGGCCAATGCCGCCAGCAGCGCCGGTGATGACGACCACTTTTTCTTGTTCTGTCATAGAGCCCCCGTGCACTGGTGCTTCAGTTGGAGGATTCAAGACGACGGAACGAGCCGTCGCGGTAGAGCAAAATGTCCTGGTCCAACGACCGCGTCGCGATAACCCGGCCGATGTAAAGGTTGTGGCTGCCTGAAGAAATGCACGCCTGCACCACACAGTCGAACGTGGCGACGGCACCTTCCAGAATCGGTGCCCCGGTCACCAGTTCGCTCCATTGCGCCCCGGCAAATCGGTCCTCGGGGCACAGCTTGGGGGTTGAAAACAGTCGAGCCACGCCATGCTGAGCATCCGTCAGCATGTTGATTGCAAACGCGCCGCTCTCGGCGATGGTCTTTTCGGCACTGGCATTGCGATTGACGCACACCAACATGGTGGGTGGCTCCATCGACACCGAACAGATCGAGGTAGCCGTCAGGCCATTGCGCAAACTGCCATGGCGGGTCGTGATGATCCCTACCGGCGAAGCGATCTGGCGCATCGATAGCTTGAAGGCTGAAGGGTCGACATGGGTGTTCAACACGTGCGGCGGCAAACATCCGGCGGCCAAGGCGCGTACTTCCTGATCAATAGACATACAGGCAATCTCCGGTTTTTGAGTGTGTCGGGTTCGCGCCAGGCGTGAACCCAATCTGTCTTTTGTGCTCGCCGATGCAATCAATCCAGTGCCCGGCGCAAGCGATTCATCGAGGTGTTAACGCAACGTCAACGGGCTTTACTGGCGGCGGCCACAATCAGCGCGTCCAGGACCAGCAGCCCTTTGCCCTGCTCCAACACCCGCACAGGATTCAGATCGATGCTTTCAATCTGCTCGGCATGACTGGCCGCAAACTGCGACAGCTGTGCCAACAGTGCGGCCAACGCATGGATGTCCGAGGGCGGCGCACCACGAACCCCTTCAAGCAGTGCGAAGCCGCGTATTTCACGGATCATGCGCAACGCCTCAGTAGAATCAAAAGGCGCCACACGGAAGGTCACGTCCTTGAGAACTTCCACAAAAACTCCACCTAGCCCGAACATCACCATTGGCCCCATGACCGGGTCGATGAACACACCGACAATGGTCTCTACTCCGCCGCTGGCCATGGGCGCCAAGGTGATGCCATCGATATGCGCAGCAGGTGCCTTGGCGCGGACGTCGGCGAGCATGCGCACCATGGCGTCACGCACCTCGTGTTCATCCTTGAGGTGCAGCCGAACGCCGCCCACTTCTGTTTTGTGCGGCAGGTCTGCCGAGGAAATTTTCATGACCAAAGGGAACCCCAAATCGCGGGCCACTGAACACGGGTCAGCGCCAGGCGCAATAAGCACCTCGGGCGGGAAAGGAATCCCTGCTCGGGCCAGCAAAGACTTGGCCTCGTGTTCGCTCATGGCACGCTTGGGGATGTCGATGGCGGGCACTTTGGCAGGCGTCACGTGCGTCTGTCGGGCCAGGTCGAAACTCTTGCGAAAACTCACCAGCGCCCCAAGCGCATTGATCAACGCGCTGCCGTCTTCGTATACAAGAAAACCTTGAGACTCATAGCTGCGCACGACCTCGGCAGGTGCGGACAGGGTCAGGCATTTGAGGCACTCGTTATTGTCCCCGATGGCCTTCTGCATAGCTTGGCGCAGCGAGTCCGCGAACGTCGGGCTGGCCGGACCGCTGCCCAGAATGGCGGTAAACAGGTCATAACCGCCTTGGTCGAGCATTGCCCGAATAAACTCGCTCATCAACGGCAAGTCAGTGAGCGCTTGGGCCGTTGCGTCCACCGGATTATTGGGCGAGGCATAGGGCAACAGCGCTTTGAGTGTTTGCTGTGCTTCGGGCGGCATGGGTGTCACGGCCAGCCCGGCGGCTTCAGCATCGTCGGCCATCTGAATGCCGAAACCGCCCGAGAGGGTGAAGATGCCCAACCGATTCCCCCTGATAAAACGCCCGCGAGCAGCCGCATAGGCCACGTCCAGTTGCTCGGCCGTGGTGTGTGCACGGTAGACGCCATATTGGCGCAGAACGGCATCGAACACTGCGTCCGAACCCGCCAGGGCGGCTGTGTGCGAACTCACAGCATGGGCGCCGACAACCGAACGACCGACTTTCATGAAAACAATCGCGACTTCGTTTTTCCGCGCTGTCTCTAGCGCCGCCAAAAAACGCTCACGATTACGGATGCCCTCTGCGTACGCCATGACCACTTTGACGTCCGGCTGCTCAACGACCCAACTGAGGGCTTCGGCCACATCGACATCGCACTCGTTGCCGGTGGTGATCCAGTAGTTGATGCCCAGCCCGCGCTGACGGGCCAAATGTGCCAGATGAGAACCATAGGCGCCACTCTGAGAGACAATGGCCAGCGGCCCCGGCTGCATGAAACTCGCATCGAAGATGGCCGAGAACGTCCCGTAATAGTTGGCTTGCGCATTAAATACGCCAAGGCAGTTGGGACCCAGAATGCGCATCCCCGATTCTCGGGCAATGGCACTTATTTGCTCCTGGACAGCCCGTCCAGCATCGTCGGCTTCTGCAAAGCCCGCTGAGAATACGATCGCCGAGCCGACGCCCTGCTCTGCGCACTCACGCACGGCCTGCAACGTCGCAGCGGCCGGCACTGCCAATAGAGCAACGTCAGGTACTTGCGGCAGACTGGCAATAGAGGGATAGGCTGCCAGGCCCTGAACGCTTTCACGATTGGGGTTGACCGGGTAGACAGCACCGGCGTAACCGCTCTCGCGCAGGTAGCGCAGCGGACGTCCTCCAATGCGCGTGGGGTCTTGCGAGGCGCCGATAAGGGCGATTGAACGAGGGGCCAGCAGTGCTGATAAAGAAGACTGATTGCTCATACGGATACACTCTCAAAGGGTTCAACCGTAACCGGGCACTGCCCAAATCGCGGTTCAGGCAGGCCCTGTACACCCAGTCCATCGATGGCAAACAGGAAACCACCGTCAGGATGGCGAGATATGGCACGACCCGTGCCTGAGTGTTTGATCGACGTGACGTACAGCGTCGACAGATCGGGGCCGCCAAACGCCAGGCATGAAGGCATGTCCGTCGGGGACTTGATCAGGCGGTTCAGAATGCCGTCCGCAGAGAAGCGCGCGATGCGCCCCACCTGAACCAGTGCGACCCAGATATACCCTTGAGCGTCGACCGTCGCGCCATCGGGTCCAGAGCCCAACACTTCGGTTTCGGTGAAGCGTCGCGGCTCAGTCAGGGGCTGGCGCTCATGCCCATATTTATAAGCGCGGATGGTGCGGTCGAGGCTATCGGCGAAGTACATGGTGTCGCCGTCAGGGCTAAAACACAGGGTGTTGGCAATTCGGATACCGTTGGCCAGCATTTCGCCATGGCCATCCACCGAAACCCGATAGAGTGCCCCCTGCGGATCTGCATGGATGCCCATGGAGCCGCACAAGAAACGGCCGAAACGGTCAGTACGACCGTCGTTGAAACGCACGTCAGGGTTGACCGGAAGCGGACGCAGCAAGGGCGTGAATTCACCGCTGTCCAGCGCCATGCGGTAAATCCCGTCGGCCAGGCCGACAATCAGCGTTCGCCCTTGACCCAGGCCGACACAACCGACCATGGACGGTGCTTGCCAATGACTGAAAACACCGCTGGCCGGTTCATAGCGACGAATTAACTTTGAAACACTGTCGACCCAATATAAACATTGGTTCTCACTGTCCCACACCGGACTTTCTCCGAGTAAATCCGGTAATTCGCCAAGTCGCGTAAACGTAATAGGCATGGCATTCCTTATTTACCCCAACTTCAAGGCGAGCGAATGCGTTGCGCCATAACACTGGCACTCATCGTTCTCGCCCTGTTTATCGGGATAACGAGTGTTCTAAAGCCGTTATTAACGGGTGACCTGTTTTAATGTTTTACGCCAGGGACAACCCGCACGTGTACGTGAGCCGAATCAAGAAAACGCGTAAGTCACTCCGCCGTCGACAAACAGCATGTCTCCGGTAATGAAACTCGACTCTTCACTGGCCAGAAATACCGCTGCGTTGGCAATGTCTTCAGGTGTACCCAGGCGCCCTATGGGCATGCGCTGGCGACGGCGCTCCCAGGCAGCCTCATCGACCACCAGATTGGCCCCATCAGTCGGTGTCGGCCCCGGTGCAATGGCGTTGACACGAATGTTGTACGGGCCGAACTCCGCCGAGCCGGAACGAGTCAGGCCCAACACGGCAGACTTGACCGCGCTGTACATGATGCCATTGCGCATAGCGAGCACCGCAGAAGGCGACGCGATATTGATGATGCAACCACCACCCGCATCGGTCATGCCTTTAAGCACCGCCTGATACCCCCAGACAACGCCTTTAAAGCCCACGTCGATCATGCGTCCGATCAACTCTTCGCTCTGTTCTTGCAAAGGTCCGTAACGGTTCCACATGGCGTTATTGACCAGCACGGTGGGCGCGCCAAAGGTTTCAGTCAGGCTACTGACGGCACGCAGCACATCGTCGCGGCGGGCCACATTCCCGATCAAGGCGACGGCACGGCCACCTTGTGCTTCGATGCGTTGCACCGCCTCACGAGCGACGTCTTCTTTAAGATCAAGAATGCCTACCTGTGCGCCTTCACGGGCGAATGCCTCACTGATGGCTGCGCCAATACCCCGTGCGCCCCCAGTCACTAATGCAACTTTGCCGGCCAATCTGCCCATTTTTTTACCTCTTATTATGAGTGGGACTGCATTCAAATCAGCGCTGGGTAGCGCCTTGACAAAACCATCCTGTCATCCGAATCTGTGGCCAACAACAATAACTACATATGTGCGCATGAGTTTCACAGATGTGAAAAAGATCACCGCACAAGGGGGCGTTTTATATGCAACCGTCACAAGTTAAATCCGCCATGCGAGTGCTTGAAATACTTGAGTTTTTTAAACATGTACGGCAACCGCGGGCCATGTCAGAGATCTCCGCAGCCTTGGGTTATCCGCAATCAAGTACAACGGTTTTGCTCAAGACCCTTATTTCCCTGGGCTATCTAAACTTCAATCGCCACGAGCGCCTGTACTTCCCCACGGTAAAGGTCACTTCACTGGGCGAGTGGGTACCGACCACGCTGTTTTCGTCACCCGGTATCCTGGCCGCGATGAACGATGTCCACGCCGAAACCGGCGAATCGGTGTCCATCAACACCAAAAATGATATTTACGTGCAGTACGTTCAAGTCATCCAGTCCGTGCATGCCCTGCGCTTTCAGGTCAACGAAAGTGAATTGCGCCCCATGACGCAGTCGGCCACCGGGTGGATGCTGATGTCGACGATGAGCGACAAGATGCTCGATAACATTATTCGTCGCGCAAACATCGTCACCCAAAAAAACGGCGAGCGTGTCGACTTGCCAACGATGATGGAGAAGGTGCGCAGTATTCGCAGCCAAGGCTATGCCGCCACTGAGAACATTCCCTTCCTAGGCGGCGCCTCTATTTGCGTCTTGCTGCCGGTCACCATTCAGGGCCAGCCGGCAACCCTTGGGCTCGGCGGAGCGGCTGAGCGCATTCGCCATAACTTCGACCACTACCTGCAGATTCTGCAACGTGCAGCCAAGGCCCTGGAGCCGGTGGAAGGATTTCAAACGCCCATTGAAATCGAGCTCTAACCCAGACATGTAAAAGCCCACGCCTGCAGCGACGGGTCCCCCCGTCGCCACAGACGGCGAGCGCTACAGAGTGCGGCGCCCTACCCCGGCAGGTGCAAGACGGCCTTGGCCAGGATATTGCGCTGGATCTCATTGGAACCACCGAATATCGCCGGAGCGCGCGCATCAAGGAACAGATTCATGGCGTCGATCTGCCCCCCCTCGATCAGCAAGTCATCGTTGTATCGCGCCTCTTCTTGCGCCAGGTTCAACATTTCTTCGGTGATGCGCTGGTACAGCTCGGTGGCGAACACTTTCAGCACCGAAACGTCTGCACCCAACTCCCCACCCGACCGTAAAACCTTGGCGTAACGCTCGTAACTGGAGCCCAGGTCATACAGGTCCAGACGCAACTTGGCATAGCGCGACAGAAACGCCGGATCTTCAAACGCCCCACGGTCAGCGGCGAGCCTGTCCAGACGGTCAAGTGCGTATTCGGCGCGCGTGGGTGAGCCCAGGAAGATGCGCTCATGGCCCAAGACCGACTTGGCCAGGGTCCAGCCATTGTTCAGGTCGCCGACCAGGTTGTGCACCGGCACTCGCACATTTTCGAAGAACACCTCACAGAAATCCGCTTCACCGCGCAGGTTTTCTATCGTGCGCACGTCGACACCCGGCGTGCTCATCTCTACCAACAGCACGGATATACCTCGCTGTGGCTTGGCCTCTTTGTCAGTGCGCACCAAGACGAATATCCAGTTGGCGCAGTGGGCCAAGGTGGTCCATATCTTTTGCCCATTGACGATAAAGTGCTCGCCATCAAGAACTGCCGTTGTGCGCAGGCTCGCGAGGTCTGAGCCTGCATTGGGCTCAGAGTAACCCTGGCACCAGATGTGCTCGCCCGAGAGAATTTTGGGCAGGAATTCGGCTTTTTGCGCTTCACTGCCATGGTGAATCAACAGCGGTCCGGTCAGGCCGATGCCATGATCGGGGATGCGCGGGCATCCCAGGCGCCCCCACTCTTCTACATAGATCATGTGCTTAGCCGGCGACAGGCCCATACCGCCGTACTCGCGTGGCCATACGGGCGACAGCCAGCCCTTTTTCGCCAGTGCCTGATACCAGACTTTGACCTCTTCATAGACCGGTCGCTGCTTGCGCAGGTAACGCAGCTCCATCGGGCAGTTCTCCAGCACCCACTCGCGAAACAGAGTACGGAACGCTTCGTCGGGCAAACTATTGCAGTCCAGAGTCATCAGATTGAGTCCTTGAAGATCGGAGCACGTTTTTCCAGGAACGCGCGCATGGCTTCCTTGGAGTCTTCATGGCGGGTCATTTCGACAGTGAGGTTTTGCTCAAATCGGTAACCGTCCTTGAGCCCCATGGTTTCCACAGTGTTGATCGCACGCTTCGCCAACTTCAGCGCCATTGGGCTTTTACTGGCGATTTCACGGGCGATCTGCATAGTTTCATCCATGAGGCTTTCACGCGGCGTGCAGGCTTCAATAATGCCGCGCCGATACAATTCGGCTGCTGTGACGCGATAGCCCGACAACACCATGCGGCGGGTCAAAGAGTGAGGAAACAGGCGCATGGTGTGACGCACGCCACCCATCAGGCCGATGTCGATTTCCGGTAGGCCAAACACCGCATTTTCACTCGCCAGAATAATATCGCAGCACACCGCCAGCCCCATCCCTGCGCCGAGCGCGGGACCGTTGACCGCCGCGATAACTGGCTTGCTCGACTCCATAATGCAAAAACCCACTTCGCGGGTCCGACGCAGATGCCGGTTGGTGTCACCGGGAACGGCACCGATGTTGCCGCGCGATTTGATATCAGCACCCGCAGAAAACACTTTGCCGGCACCAGTAAGGACAATGACCCGTACCTCGGCAAGGTCATTCAGTTCGTCGAAAACCTCGATCAGCTCTTCGGCGAAGTCCCGCGACTGAGCGTTGACCGGTGGGGCGTCCATGGTGACCACTGCAACATGATCGATCACTTCTACTTTGAGTAAATGGTTCTGCATGCTTTTACTCGCGCAGCCTAAGCAGCACGCTCCTCACGAATGAATTGGATACGCAGGCTTTCGGCCTGACCAAGAGTGGCGCCCAGATTGATGGCGCGCTTGAGGTACAGACCGATGTCGCATTCGTCGGTAAACCCCATGGCGCCAAACAGGTGAATGGCCTGGCGCCCGATAAGCGTTGCTGCATCTGCGGCCCTAGCTTTGGCGGCATAAATTGCCAGGCGCGCTTCGCGAGCGCTGCCCTGCTCAATCCGCTCTACGGCGTTAACCACCGCCGAGCAGGCAAACTCTGCTTCGGCCCACAGGTCGACCAAACGGTGCTGGATCACCTGAAAACCAGCGATGGGCTTGCCAAACTGCACGCGGTCGCAGGTGTAGGTGCGGGTCAGATTGAACGCCTGGCTAGCCAGCCCACACAGTTCGGCTGCAAGGGCTGTTCGCGCCAAGTTGATCGCGGTCTCGATCTGCGTGTTCAGTGCACCACGGGCTAACACGCGTTCGGTCTTGACCAAGCAACTGCTGAATTGCAGAGAAGCAATCCGACTGCCATCTACGGCGGGGCGCTCGTGGTGCTCAAGGCCTTCGGCAGCAGACGGCACACTGACCAGCATGTCTTCTTCACCATAACGGGCTAGAACCAGCAAGTCCGTGGCGGATGCCGCGGCGTCAACAAACTCGCAACGCCCGTCGAGCACGATTGCGCCCTCTAGAAGACGTACCGTCAGGCCGGGCTCTGAAACAGCTACAGCAACAATTGCCTCGCCCTGAATCAGCCCAGATGCCAGACGCCGCTGCTCTGCAGATTCAGGTACTGCGGCCAATAACGCGCTGCTGAGCACCGATGCCGTCGCCATGGGTGAAGGGATTAATGCGCGGCCCAAGGCGAAACTAATCACCACTTGCTCACGGATGCCCAGCCCTGCGCCCCCCAGCGTTTCGGGCAGCATCAGGCCGATCCAGCCGGCCTCCACCATTTCTTGCCATTGCTCGCGGTCCAGGTCGGCTTGGCTGCTGCGCAATTGACGCAGGCTCTGTGGCCCGGGACGGCCTTGGGCAAAAGCGGCGACGCTGTCACGTAACATCTCCAGGACACCATCGGCGTCATCCATTATTAGTTGCGGCATTTACATCACTCCGGGTCGGGGCGGCCTCAGGCCGGTCGCTGCTGAATACGAAGGTTTTGAACTGTTCGCGAAGTTGGGCTTTTTGCAGTTTTCCGGTCGCGGTATGGGGCAGTTCTTCGACAAACACCACGTCATCAGGCAACCACCACTTGGCCACTCGAGTGCTGAGAAATGCGAGGAGCTGCGCGCTCGTTACCTCGATACCGGGTCGAGCCACAACCACCAGCAGTGGTCGCTCCTGCCAGCGCGAATGAGCCAGGCCGATGACGGCGGCTTCTTGTACGGCGTGATGGGCGATGGCGGCGTTTTCCAGGTCGATGGAGCTGATCCATTCCCCGCCGGACTTGATGACATCCTTGGAGCGGTCGGTGATTTGTACGTAGCCGTCCTCGTCGATGCTGGCGACGTCACCCGTGGCGAACCAGCCTTCGGCATCCAGCACATCACCCCCTTCGCCTCTGAAGTAGCCCGAGGCGACCCACGGTCCACGGACCTTGAGATGACCTGCCGCCTTGCCGTCACGGGGTAACTGCTCGCCCTGCTCACCGGCGATATGCACTTCGACGCCATAGATGGGGCGGCCCTGCTTGGCGCGAATGGTGATCTGTTCATCAAGCGACAAAGACCGGTGCTTGGGCAGCAGGTTACCGATGGTCCCCAGCGGGCTTGTCTCACTCATGCCCCAGGAGTGAATGGTGGTAACGCCCAGAATGTCATGCAGGCGTTCGATCAAAGCCCGAGGGGCAGCCGAACCGCCGACAAGGACACGTTCCAGCGTCAGCTTTTCGCTGATCAGGTACGGGTTCTCTTCAATGAACTTGAGCAGGCCGAGCCATACGGTCGGAACGCCGATAGACACACTGCAGCGTTCAGCCCGCAGCAAATTGAACAAGCTTTGGCCGTCTAGCCAGGGCCCCGGCAACACCATCTTGGCGCCACACATGGCCGACGCGTAAGGCACACCCCAGGCATTGACGTGAAACAACGGGACAATCAGTAGCACGCTGTCTTGGCTGGACAGTTGCAACCCATCCATCGAGCAGGCAGTAAAGGAATGCAACACCGTGGAGCGATGGCTATACAGCACCCCCTTGGGGTTGCCCGTGGTGCCGGAGGTGTAACACAGCGATGAAGCCCGAGTCTCTTCAAACTGGGGCCACTGGTAATCATCATCCTCGGCCTCGACCAAGTCTTCATAACACAGGCAATTGTCGAGTCCAGGTGGCTTGTGGGCCCGATCAGTCATGACCACGAAAGTGGCTGTCGATAACAATCTGGGGCGCAGTTCAGTGATCAGCTCGGCAAACGTGATATCGAAGAACAGCACTTTGTCTTGAGCATGATTAATGACGTATTCAATCTGCTCCGCGAACAAACGAGGATTGACCGTATTAAGTACGGCGCCCATCCCCGGCACCGCGTAATACAGCTCTAAGTGCCGGTGTGTATTCCAGGCCAGAGAACCTACACAGTCGCCCTCTTCAACGCCCAACTTTATTAATGCCTTGGCCAATTTCAATGCGCGTGAACGGACCGTTTTATAATCGGTTCTAAGTTCAGTTCCCTCACAGGTACGCGATACGATTTCAACCGTAGGGTGATTAAGCGCGGCATGGTCAATCAAGGTGGATATTAATAATTGTCGCTCTTGCATTAAAGCGCGCATGTAACCTCCGGCGTTCGGTTCTCCATATTCCAGGGCATTGTTTTTATCGCCCGAACGTGACTAAACAATCGCGGTACGAGCAGGCCACTGTCAACGCAAACACAGGTTTGATGCACAACATCATGCATGTGAATTTGGGCGCACTGAGCCTGCTGGAAATGCGCAATTCACAGATGTGAATCAACGCGTGCCGTCGACTTGTGCGTTGACGCCTACAGCGCCTGAAAATACAGTCCAGTGACCCGAGACGGGATGACTTGCAGGCACAATCATTATGTCGACGCTCGAACAACTGCTGGACCGCGAAGCCATTCGCGACTGTTTATATCGCTACTGCCGGGGTATCGATTTAGTCGATGAACAGGCGTTGCGATCTGCCTACTGGGAAGACGCCAGCGATTGCCATGGACCCTATAAGGGATCAGCCAGCGGTTTCATTGAATGGGCGCTTAAAGCGTTGGAAAACATGGACCGTAGCGTGCATCAGATCACCAATATCCTGATTGAGCTGCAAGGTGTGTCCGCGGTGGTAGAGTCGAAGTTCAGTGCCTTCCAGCGCGCCCCTGATCAAGAGGGCGTACTGAAACAGGTGGTGATTCTCGGCCGGTATGCCGACCTGTTCGAAAAGCGCGGCAAAGAATGGAAAATTGCCCAACGTACTGTGATTTACGATTGGGTCGATTATCCACTTACTTCATCGCTGAATAATGCGCAACGATTCGGCCAGCGCCAGCCGGTCGGCTCCCGATGGCCGCATGACGAGGTGTATACGTTATTAAATAATAAACACCCTGAATAAAGACGCACTTTATACCCCTGTGCATTAAGGCAGGGCGACACTTAGTAATGCATCATCACTCTTAAAACAAAAACAATAGAACGAGCATTATATGACCCCCAAAGCATTAGGTTTTCCGTTGCTATGCCTCCTCTCGCCCTCCGTAATGGCCAGTGGTTTTGTTGACGACTCGACGCTTAACTTATCCTTGCGCAATGTGTTTTTCACTCACCATTACGCCGATTATTTTTCGCCGACCAATAAGTTGACCAGCAAGTCGCAAGAGTGGGCTCAGGGATTCAGACTGGACTTTGTGTCGGGGTTTACGCCCGGCATGCTTGGAGTGGGTATTGATGCTAAAGGCATGCTGGCAGTCAAACTCGATGGGGGGGCCGGACACCATCAACGGGGCACGATGATCCCCAGTGACGGAGATACCGGAGTCGGCAGTTGGGCCAGGGCTGCCGCCAACGCCAAAATTAAATACTCCAACACCACGGTTTTCAGCGGAAACGCTATCACCCCAAGCATTCCGATACTGGTGTCTGATGACACTCGGGTCCTGCCACAAACCTATCAGGGCTGGAACTTCGTTTCCAAAGACATCGACAACGTCGTCGCCACAGGAGGACGGCTGACTAAAGCTACCGGTCGTTACTCTTCGGATCGGGCCGGGCTGGCGGCCGCAGGCGGTACTGAAGAAAGTGGCGGTTTCAACTATGCAGGCTTTGATTACACGCCCAATAAAAATATCAAGGCACAGTATTATTTTGGCCAACTGGAAGATTACTACAAACAAGATTTCCTCGGCCTGACCGCCAAACATCAGTTCAACCCCAGCCAGTCGCTGCTCGCCGATTTGCGCTATTTCAGAAGCCGCTCGGATGGCAAAAATGGTGATCCCGGCTACCGGATTTCCGGTTATACCAAAGACGGTACCGGTATTATCGACAACACGACTTGGTCAGCCTCACTGACCTACACCCATACCGCCCATTCATTCATGGCCGGTTATCAGAGCGTGTCCGGTAACAGTAATTTTGCAGCGATCATCCCGTCCTCGTTGCCAAACAAAGAAGCCGGAGTCTTCACTTTCTACCTGCAAACCTCGCGTCTTCTGTATGGTTTTACCCGCGCCGGAGAACAAACCACATTCGCTCAATACACGTATGACTTCACCGCGATGGGTGTTCCAGGGCTGATATTTAATACCTCCTACTGGCGCGGCACCGACATCAAACAGAGTAATGCCAGCAATGCTCAGGAATGGGAACGCGATATTGCTTTGCACTACGCGATCCAAAGCGGCCCTGCCAAGGGCCTGGGTATCTCCTATTACAACGCCATCGGCCACAGCACAGCATCGGCCTATGAGTACAACTACCGCAATAGCGAAAACCGCGTGTATGTGAATTACACCATTCCGATTTTCTGAGCCCGCGCACAAGGAACATGCCTTTGTGACCTTAGTGCTCAAGGGTAAGGAAACCCAATCGGACCTCGACATGAGTTGGCGAGCCGCGCTGGCTGTGTGCAACTTCATCGCCGTGATCGGGATTAGTTGACCACTACACACCCACAGTGGATTGGTGGACCTGTCATGGATCAGCAAGCAACAGCCGTTGCGAACCTTGCCTGCTAATCCCTGAAAAGCACAGGACGTTACGCTGTGGTCGAGCCGCCATTGAGGGCAATCACCTGCCCCGTCAGCCAGGACGCTTCGTCCGAACTAAGAAAGGCCACAGCCGCTCCCACATCGTCTGGCGTGCCTGCGCGACCCACAGCCGTGGTGGCCTTAGCGGTTTCGTCATAGCCAAAGTTGTTCATGCATCCCAGCGACAAGGCGTTGGCCGTAACGCCACTGCGCCCGACTTCATGCGCGAGTTGCCGCATAAAGCCCAGTGCGGCCGCTTTAGCGGCGGCGTAATTGCTCAAACCATAGCTGAGCCCGATACGCCAGGATTCGGAGCTGATAATGATGATGCGCCCGTGCTTGCGCTCGCACATGCCTCCCACGACTAACCGGGTCAGGCCCACAATTGCGCGCAAGTTAAGGTCCAGTTGGCGCTCGAAGTCACTATCGTCCAAGTCTTTGAACTGACGCAACGAGTCAGGCATGCCCGGTGGTACGCCAGCGTTATTGACCAAAATATCGATCTCGCCAAACGTCTCGCGAGCAGTCGCGACGATCTGTTCGCGCACCTCGGCCACGGTGATATCGCCCGGCGCGGCGCATACATCCAAACCTTCGGCTTGCAGGGTTTTGGCACTGTTTTCTGCGCGCTCGGCGTAAAAGTCATTAATGACCACTCGTGCGCCTTGTCGGGCCAAGGCGCGGACTATGCCCAAGCCCATGCCTTGGCCCGACCCGGTGACTAGCGCAACACGACCTGACAGATCAAACAATCGCTCAGCAGAACTGTTCATGTAAACCTCTTCTCATTGTGGGCGGGTAGGCCAAGTGCATGAGGGAGATTTTGTGTCGTGAGCTATGGGCTTACCACCTCCGTTCAGACGATGAAAACAGGGGCTCGGGTCTGATCATCAAGGCGACTGAATAGCCGCAGATTCCGAGCCGCCCCCCCTACTCTAGCGACGCCGTGCCTATCCGGCTGCGATGGGACAAAGCCACCTGCAAGGCAAACGCAACAATTGCCGTCAGCGGTGCGCTAAAGCTGCTCAAACCAGCCCCGGCAAACATCAACCCCAGCCCCAGAGCCGTGGCGCCAAACCAGGCCATCAAGCCCGCCGGGTTGAATGCCGGTACCTGCTCGAGCGCTGCCACGTCACTGCGCCCATAAAGAATCTGCGCCAACGCCACGCCTACCCAGGCCACCACAAAAATACCTTGATAGGCCAGGGCCTTGAGCAAATAGCCAAACACATCGGCGAGCATCAAGACGTATACGATCACCCCCACCACCAGCGCCCACATCAGGTAAGAGCCGCGCAGGCCAAAGCGCGCAAAGAATGCCTGCATGTTCAGTGTTGCCAAGTAGTAATTGGCCGTATTGATCCGAGTTTGCGTGGCCCAGACAAACACCAGCCCCCAGAGGCCCATCAACTGCAAAATCGCCAGCACCACCGAGACCTCGCTCAGCGCGCCGTCATGGGGAATGCTGCTGACCAAATAGATGCCCGCCGCACCATTGAGCAGGAATGTCACGGCATAGAACGGCATGCCGAAGTTCCAGCGGCCATGATACTCAGCGTCTTCAGGCTTGCCGAAACGGGCGTAGTCGAAGGTGAACAGCATCAATATCCACACGCCCATATACGCCACAAAACACTCCCACCAGCCGAAAGCACTCGGTGTTGCCGGGCCGAAATCCAGCCATTGCGGCTGGTAGCCATACCGGCTGACCGACAGCCCCACTGCCACCAGCAACCCACCCAGGTATACCGGCAGCAGTACGCCGTTGAACTTGTCCAGCCAGTGCTGCACGCTGCCCAGAATCAGTGGCACGCTGTAGAGAACCACGATCAGCGCAGCCACTGGATACGCCAGTTGCGGGTACAGGTGATTGAATGCCACCGCGATCACCGAGCCTTCGAACACCGCGTAATAAATCGCAGTCGAGAAGAAGATCAACGTCGCCAGACACGCGCCAGTGCTGCCAAACAACAGGCGCGAAAACAAGGCCACCGATAAGCCGCTGCGGATTGCAAAACGGCTGAGCACGCTGTTGACCAGCCCGTAGCTGATCACCGACAACAGCATCCCGATCAGTGCATTGCGCGTGCCGTGGGACAACGCCAGCGACGCACCAACGACGATATAGAACATCGCGCTGCACACCGCCCACCAGGCCATGGTCAGTGACAATCGGCCCGTGCGTGCTTGAGCGGGTACAGGGTGCTGGGTCGGGTCTTGTTCGGTTTGACTCGATTGCGATAACGCTGCCATAGGGGTGAACTCCAAAACGGATCAAGGGTTCAGGCGCGAGCAACCTCCTCCACGCCACAAGGGAACAGCCTGCTCAGACAACTGAGCTTCTTCTTATAGGAACGCCGCGCTTGCAGCGCTTCTTCGAGGGTCACCGCCACAAAGCGGGCTTTCTGGTTGGGTTGCATCTGGCCGATCAAGTCGAGGTCGGCGCTGATCACTGTGCCGATCATCGCGTAGCCGCCGCCAGATACGGCGTCGCGGTGCAACACGATGGGTTCGAGCCCGGCAGGAACCTGAATCGAACCGATCGGGTAGCAACTGTCGACGATGTTTGATGGATCGGAACCGGCGCCGAACGGTTGCTCACGCGGCACAAAGCTCAGCGCACCGGCGCCCTTGAAGCGATAGCCGATGCGGTCGGCCTCCGAGCCGACCGTCCAGGGTTCGGCGAAAAAACGCTGCGCCGCCGCTTCGCTCAAGCGGTGGTAATACAAACCCGGCACCACGCGCAGGGTGATTTCGCCGCCCAAGGATTGGCGCAACGCCATGGGCAGGCTGGCCCCGGCACAGCTGTTGCCGCTGGCCGTGCCCACCGGCAATTGGTCGCCCGCGAGCAAGCGCCGACCCGCAAACCCGCCCAGTGCGCCGAGGGCATAGGTCGAACGGCTGCCAAGCACCACTGGCACATCAATACCGCCAGCCACAGCCACATAGGTGCGAGCGCCTACAGTGGGGAAATCAAAGCGCAGCACTTGCCCGGCCCTCACCGCGAACGCCGTGTCGGCGTGCATTAGCTCACCATCGAGCCGGGCAGTCATGTTCGCGCCACACACGGCCACCAGCGCATCCTGCGTAAACTCCAGCTCCGGCCCCAACAACGTGCATTCAAGCGCTGCCGCCCCAGGAGGGTTACCCACCAGACAATTGGCGGCGCTCAAGGCGTATTGATCGAGCGCGCCGGAAGGCGGAATGCCCAAGTGGTAATAACCTTCGCGGCCCAGGTCCTGCACCGAGGTGGCGAGACCGGGTTTGAGTACCTTGATCATGCCAATACCTCCTGCAGCGTCCTGGGATAACCGACCGGGTCGGCCAGAAATTCATCCAGCGAAAACTCCACTGGCCGCATCCGCAGATCAAAACGCCCTGCCGCCACCTCGGCCACCGCCTGGTCATAGGCTTCGCGATCCATGGGTCTGAACTGCACGATGTCCCCCGGGCGGAAAAACACCATGTGGTCCTTCAGGTACGCCAGCTTTTGTTCAGGGTCGTAGATCGGGGCTGGCGTGACGCCAAACATCTGATACCCCCCGGCGCCACGCACCGAGTAGATACAGCCAAAACAGCCGCCATGGCCGAGGGTCAATTTCGGCGTGTCCGTGCGAGGCCGCAGGTACTTGGGCACTTGCAATTGACGCTCGCGCTCAACCATCTGGAACATGAACGGCAAACCGGCGACAAAACCGACCATCGAGACAAACCACGGCGCACCGCTGTGGGCCGCGATAAAGGCATCGACATCAGCCAGGCCGTTGATTCGTGCAGCGTATTGCAGATCTGTGGCGGTCGGATCCTGATGCCGATCACGAAAACGCATCAGGGTTTCATGGGTCCAGGGGTCGTTGTAAAGCACCGGAATTTCGATGATCCGCGTGTGCAACGTGCGCTCGGCAACTGCTCCGGCCTCGGCATTTTGCACGGCCTGCAGCAAGGCATCAGGGGCAATGCGATCCGGGTCAAAACGAATCTGGAACGATGCGTTGGCCAGACACACATCCAGTACACCATCGAGCGCCAGTTGCTCGACCGCGCGGGTAACTGCCATACCTTTGAAAAACGCTTCAAGGGACATGCTCTCGCTGACTTCGGCAAACAGGTGCTCGTCGGCACCGAAGCTATAACGGATTGGATGGTTCATGCCTTACCCCCGCCACGGCGTTCGGCCAGCCAGGTTTCCAATGTCCCCGTATTGAAATCGGCACGATGTAACCACGGCTGCTGTAACAGTTCGCGATGTAAAGGCAAGGTGCTGGCCATACCGCTCAGGGTGGTCTGTTCCACGGCCTTGAGCGCCCTGGCCAAGGCTTCAGCGCGATCGGCACCCTGCACGATGAGTTTTGCCAGCAACGAATCGTAGTAAGGCGGCACCCGGTAGCCTGCATACAGGTGCGTATCGACACGAATGCCCGCGCCTTGCGGCCAGATCAGTTCCTCAACCCGCCCTGGGCAAGGAAAAAAATCTCGCTCAGGGTCTTCGGCATTCAGGCGCATTTGCAACGCGGCACCCTTGAGCTGGATATCGCTTTGCTTCAACGCCAGAGGCTCGCCACCGGCAATGCGCAACATGGCCTGGACCAGATCGATACCGGTAACCAACTCACTGATCGGGTGCTCGACCTGAATGCGCGTGTTCATCTCGATAAAGAAAAACTCGCCGGTCGTGTCGTCATACAGGTACTCCAGAGTCCCAGCCCCCGTATATCCCAGTGACTCGGCCAAGCGCACGGCGCTGGTGCACAGCGTTTCGCGTTGCTGCGGATCAAGGGCCGGAGATGGCGCCTCTTCGAAGATTTTCTGCCGACGACGTTGCAGCGAGCACTCGCGCTCAAACAGATGCACCGCACGCTGACCATCACCCAGCACCTGCACCTCAATATGCCGGGCCTTGCTGATAAAGCGCTCCAGATACACCCCGCCATTGCCAAACGCAGCTTGAGCTTCGCGCTGGGCCCGAGGGAACTCATCACGCAACTGCGGGGCGTTTTGCGCTAACCGAATCCCGCGCCCGCCACCACCGGCCGAAGCCTTGATCAACAAGGGATAGCCAACGAACTCGGCGGCCTCAAGCGCCGAGTCGACGTCGACCAATTCACCCGGCGAACCCGGCACTACGGGCACGCCAGCGGCTTGCGCAGTACGGCGGGCCTCGGCTTTATCGCCCATGCGCCGGATGGTTTCGGGGCTGGGGCCAACGAAAATCGCACCTGCCGCGACAACCGCCTCAGCGAAATCGGCATTTTCCGAGAGAAAGCCATAACCGGGATGAACCGCATTGGCGCCTGTGACCTTCAAGGCACCGATCAATGCCTCGATACTCAGGTAACTTTTATCCGCCCGCGCCGGGCCCAGCACATGAACTTCATTCGCCAAGCGTGCCGCCAGGGAATCGCGGTCGGCTTCACTGCACGCCGCAACGGTGGGTATCCCCAGCGCGTGGGCGGCGCGGATTATCCGCACGGCAATTTCGCCACGGTTGGCGATCAGTAATTTGCGAATGCCTTGAGTCATGATCTGGCCTCACTCATCGTCAAGAGTGGCAATGACCTGGCCCGACTCAACCGGATCACCGTCTTGCACCAGAAAGGCGCTGAGGCGCCCGGCCGTTCCAGCGGTCAACTCACAAAACTGCTTCATGACTTCAATCAGGCCAATCACCGTGTCGGCACTGACCAGTGCGCCCACCTCGACGAAGCTCGGCAATTCGGGCGAGGCCCTGCGGTAGAACGTTCCGGGCAATTGGGTGATTACAGTGTGTTCGGCCATGTCTGTTTCTCTTGTAATAGTTTTAGAAAGGCAGGCAAAAAATAAAGCTGTGGACTTCAGCGCGGTGCACGAACCCTGATATCGGCCCCCTCGAGTGCACCGCTGATGGCTTGCCCCAACGCCAGAGCCCCCGGCGTATCGCTGTGCAGGCAAATGGAGTCGAACTCGATCGCCAGATCCTCACCTTCAACTGTGCGCACCACGCCCTCCCTGCAGGCACGCAGCACCCGTGCGGCAACCTGCGCCGGATCGTAGGGGCGCACAGCGCGGGTAAAGACAATCGAACCGCTGAGGTCGTAGTCGCGATCAGCATAAAATTCGCGGATAACCGGTTGGCCCAGCTCCATTGCGATCCGCCAGATCACCGAGCCAGGCATGCAATACAGCAACAGCTCCGGCTCCAGGCGCTGCAGGTTTTGCACCAGCAAACGGGCAGCCTCCTCGTCCCGAGCCAAGTGCATGTAGAGCGCACCATGGGGCTTGAGATGTTGCAGGACCACGCCCTGAACGCGAGCCAGCTCACGCAAGGCCCCCAGTTGGTAGAGGATGTCGTCGACCATCTCCTGGGGCGATGCGTGGATATGCCGGCGGCCGAAACCGACCAGATCGCGAAAGCCCGGGTGTGCGCCGATGGCCACACCCCGAAGCTTGGCCTGCTCGACGGTACGGCGCATGGTGCCGGGGTCGCCCGCATGAAAGCCGGTGGCAATATTGGCCGAACTGATCAGTTCCATGAGCGCATTGTCTACACCGTCGCCGAGGGTCCAAGGGCCGAAGCCTTCGCCCATATCCGAGTTGAAATCCACTGTTTGCATGGCAGTTGCTCCTGGCGCTTGTGACCGCATGCACGCTAAATTAGGTTTCTACTGACCCCATGGAAAGTTCTATTAATCGATAGGATGCCTTCTGAAAAACAGATGGCTGTTCGCCCGGAGTGCTCATGTCACTGACCCTGCGCCAGGTTCGCTATTTCGTCGCCACCGCTGAAATAGGGCAAATTTCCCAAGCGGCGATTCACTTGAACATCTCCCAATCGGCGGTGACCACGGCCATCAAGGAACTGGAAAGCACCGTCGGTACCCTGCTGTTCCAGCGCTCGGTGCAGGGCATGAACCTGACCGATGCTGGCCGACATTTTCTGAACCGCGCCTACGTGATTTTGCGTAGCGTCGATGACGCGTTGAACAGTCCCTTGCCTGACATGCGCGCCAGTGGTGTGTTGCGTCTGGCGGCCAGCTACACAGTGATTGGCTACTTCTTGCCGCACCATTTGCAACGGCTCGAACACTGGCACCCGGACGTGACCATCGAAGTGCACGAACAAGAGCGAACCGCCATCGAACAGGGGTTGCTGGATGGGCGATTCGACATGGCCGTAGTCCTTATCGCCAACCTCACCCACCCGGCTATCGTCTCGGAGACACTGTTCAACTCCGAACGCCGCTTGTGGCTGCCCAGCCATCACCCCCTGTGCGAACGCCCGGCGGTCAGCCTGGCCGACGTGGCCAAGGAACCCTACATCCTGCTGACCGTTGACGAAGCGGAACAAAGCGCGATGCGTTACTGGGCGCAGGCACAGCAACAGCCCAATGTGCGGGTGCGCACCAGCTCCGTCGAGGCGGTGCGCAGCATGGTTGCCAATGGCAGCGGCGTGGCGATCCTGTCGGATCTGGTTCACCGCCCCTGGTCACTGGAAGGTAAACGCATCGAAACCCTCACCGTCACCGACAAGGTGACGCCCATGAGCGTGGGTCTGGCGTGGCACCGCGAACGGGCGTTCAGCCCCGCCATGCAGGCGTTTCGTAACTATTTCCACGATGCTTTTTTGGCGCCGCAGCAGATATCGGCGCGGCGTTGAGGATCACTCCACGCCATGGGGTTGATTCGAGGTATGGCCGTATCGTGTTTAACGCCCCCAACAGTCGGCAATCATTACTCTTTTATATATAGTGCGCAATCAAGAGCAGAACTTATTTACGTAAAGAGATAAGCCACAGAGAGCCCGGAAACTTCTGAAGTTAAGTTCCTCCACACTGTACAAATCAACAAGCACGACTGATATAGCAAGCAACTTTTCTCAGCTTGCAGCGCTCGTCGGATATCAGTCTTTGATTTTTATAGGTGGAGTACGAAAATGGAAAAAGAAATCAAATCTTCTCTTGACGGCAAAACAGTCTCTTCTCTCCAATCAACTATAGATGATCATTTGACACCCACCTATGGCCAGAAAGCATTTTCAGTGGCTATACCATCAGATACCCTTCCTGATTTACCCATGAGCCCACAGGCCGCTCAACGTCTTATAAATGATGAACTGGATATGGATGCCAGAAACTCAGCCGATCTGGGCTCATATATAACCGACTATATGGAGCCAGAAATCGACACCATCATCCATGAAACCTTGGGAAAGGTATTTATCGACAAGTCCGAGTATCCATTAACGGCTGAAATAGGTGATCGCGTCGCTCGCATGATTCAGTCTTGGTACCATGGCACACCCGCGACGACCCCCAACGGATTCATTGGCACTCCAACTATTGGTTCTTCAGAAGCGGTGATGCTGGGCATGATTGCCCACCGCTATGCATGGACAAAGTTGTGGCAAGCCAGGAAAAATAAAACCCCCGAAGGCTACCCACAGGGGTATTACCGCAAAGACAAGCCTTTTTTACTTGCAGCACGTGACATCCATACCTGCTGGAATAAATACTGCCTTTATTACAACACTGATGCACTGCTATTTAATCTGGCAGACAACAAATACACGCTCAGTGAAAAAGATGTCCGTGCGTTTCTAAACACTCCCCTTTCAAACCTGCTCGACCCTCCAAACATAAACCCGGAACACCAAGCCCTTGCACAAATGATTATCGAGGCCTGCGACTTTGATCCGATTGAGGATAAAGCCATCCTCGCGTTAAAAACCCCAGCAGAATTGGTATTTGTGGTGGGAACTGTCGTAGGCACAACCTTTACAGGTTCGGCCGATCCGGTTGCAGCCATCAATGATGTTCTGGTGAGTATGAAGTTAAACACATTTGCAGGTACTCAAGACGCCATCGATATTCCCATGCACGTTGATGCGGCCAGTGGTGGATTCTGCCTGCCTTTCTCAAGCCCAGCGCTCTTATGGGATTTCAGGCTGCCGCAGGTTCGTTCCATCAACGTATCCAATCACAAGTTCGGGCTGGTTTACCCTGGAGCCGGAACACTCGTATTCAAAGATGAGCAGGTTGTGGACCCAGCCCTGATCTATAACGTCACCTACTTGGGCGCCGCGTTCAAAGACTTTACCGTCAACTTTTCTCGCGGCAGTGCAATGGTCATTGCGGCCTATTACAACTTGATTCGTTTTGGAAAAAAAGGCTATCAAGACGTCATCGACAACTGCATGTCGAACGCCAAGTATTTTGCCAATTCGATCAATACTGGTCACGGCTCCCAAGACCACCTGCAGACAATCAGCCAAACCGACTTGTTCCCGATCGTGGTGTGGATCGACAAAAGAGCGGCGCCGTTAGCATGGACATTAACGGATCTATCTCAAGAACTTGAAAAGCGCGGATGGAAACTTCCCTCTTATCACCTGCCTTACACCAGCAGCGAAACCCCAGACGGCCCCCTTGCCATGCGCGTAGTTATCCGCCAAGACTTGTCCTATGACAAGCTGAGCATCTTATACCGTGACATTGCCAAGGCAATCAGCACACTGGATGCCAGAGGCGAGCATGTCGACATGCAGAGCCCTGGCATAAAACAACTTTTGCAAGCAGACAGAGAGCATTACACCTATGCAGGGTACCGCGGTTGCTAGCCACTCTTATCAAGTTCTTTTAGTTACTCGCCGCCGATCACCACAGCCGGACAACCGCTGACACTTGGAATATTTCCATGCGAAAAAATAAAAAACTCAAGCCCTATGCTCCAGTGATTCAAACTTATCTACGCGAATTAAATCCTCCTGCAAAAAACAAGGGAGTCCGCTACTCCATTGCGCAAGGCCCTAGCCAGGTAGCTACAGCAAGCTCCGTTAAAGCAGCCATCACATTCAACTTAGAGACCATGAATACCGCTTGCACATTAGCCGCTAAATTTGACGTTCAACTCATCAGTTTCCCTGAACTATTTTTGTCCGGCTATGAACTGAAATCTGCCGACATTGCCGCAGCCGCTGCCCAATACCTGCTTGAGCATAAATTTCATGAAACAGGAGGTCCGATCTCAGCGTTGGCCTTGAAATACAACATGGCGATTGTTTGCCCACTTCCCTATCAAGGTGTCGACCCCACAGGAAATCCCGGTGTATATGATGCCGCGCTGGTATTTGACCATACTGGCACTTTTCTTGGTGTCCAATTCAAAACACACCTGTGGGGCATTGCAGAATATAGCTGGTTTAGAACCCCAACCTATAACATGCAGAAATCCGTTTACGACCCACTCCAAAACCCTTACCGAACATTTGATATAAATGGATTTCCTGTAGGAATTGCCATTTGTTATGACGCCGAATTTCCTGAAGTCGCTCGTTGCTTGGCGCTAAACGGTGCGCTTTTAACTGTATTGCCAACAGCAGCACCCGCCTCAACGCTTCCAGGGCAAACCGAACCCTACCCTGATATTGCTTTGCACTGCATCCCCGCCAACGCACTTCACAATCAAAATTTCTGCAGTTATGGAAACCGTGCTGACTGGGAATATAGCCTTGAAGGTATTGTCCAGACACAGGTATTGCAGTACACCGGCAACAGCATAATCTGCGACCCCTATGGTTCAGCGCTGGTCCAAGCGGTACGCAATGAAGACACCTTGCTCATTGCCGATTGTATTATCTGCGACTTTCCAAGTACGCAACCTCCCGAAACAAGCTACATCATCAACCGCAGGCCTGACCTTTATAACGTATTGACCGAAACCACAGTCCCCTACCCGGCAGGAGAAACTTATACCTACCAGGTGAACCAGAATGATCCCCCTGCCCCAGCCACCCCAAATAAAAATCGTTGTGACCCATAAGCTGTATTAAAACCAACAAACAAGCGAACCTGCACTACAGCGATCTGATTGATGCTTGTAAGCACGCCATAAAGTTCACTTTCCAGCCGAAACCTGATGAGTGATTCTGTGCTCCCGATTTCTTTCAGGAGCCTGCAATCATGATGCAACCCGACCAACTTTGTAAAAGTGGGATTCATGGAGCGCTTACAATTTACCTAAGTAAAACTGACCAATTCTTTGTCACATCAATGGGTATCTGCCTGAGCTACACAAGGTGACTTCGGCAGACACTTACGCAGACCTCACCATTTACAGTGCGTATTCATGTGTCATCGTTGCCACGCAGTTTTAATGTGCCGACGCGTGCGGCACGCCAAACACTTCTCAGATAGTTAGCTGCTAAGTTTTTGGTATTTTATGCTCTGCTTCATGCGGCGTTAAAAACCTGGAGGGATATAACCAGGAACATAAGGAATATTGAGGCACTTCCCATGAAACACTTTCTCATCCTCAACTCTGAAAAGTACTATTTTTTAGCCTTGTTCACCGTCGCTTCAAGTTTGCAGTCCGAGCCATGACCCACTTTCTCGTAATACTCCGTATAGCATGGAAGGAAGATCGGCGACAAACACAGTATTGTTTTTCCCAGTGCCAACACCGTAAATAAGCCACCAATCGCCAATGGGATCCGCTTTATCAGCAAGCGCTGAAGTCGCGGCCGCCAGCAACGACACCAGCACTATGAGAGGTTTATTGATCTTAAATAACGCTGCCATACGCTTACCGCACCTCCCTAGACTAAAGTCCTAAATCAGAGATCCGTTTATATTTAACCAAACACACCACGCCACCACACTCAAATAGCAACTAAAAACCCAACAACTCTCTTGCAATAGGCATTATACATTTTGCACAGAAGATTCTCGCACCCATTGTTTTTAACGAGGCATTCACACTTCAAAGTAAAGCTACAACATCAGTAGCCTCATCATCAATTAGCACACCCGCACTAATAGTCTATAGCCACAGCTTAATCTTAAGTTCCACGTTCAACATAAACATAGTAAGCAGCCATTAAAAATTTTATTACCACAGGAAGAATAAGGGCCCGTGATTGCGCCAGTACGCTCAAAATGCTGGGATAGGGTGTCCCGTCAATAAGTTCTGCCCGTCAAATTCCCGCCCAATCATTTCAACAATGAATCCCATCACGTCGCGCAGCAGCGGCGAATGCCTTAAATCTGCATGCACAACGAGCCAAATCTCGGGACAAAAACATTCCCCCTCAAAAGGCAAACGCTGCAACTGCGGATCGGCGTCGCCAATGAAGATCGGCAAGCCAGCAACACCCACGCCCGTGCGCGCTGCGGCGTGTTGGGTGGTGATATCACTGACCTCACAAGCGATGACTCGGCCTTGAGCAGTATTGACCATCCATTTCTGATGAGGCATGTCGGCCAACCCCTCTTCATAGGTAATGAATGCCCAATCAGCAGGCGTTGCAAGATGTTCGTAGTCGCAGCTGGCATACAGCGCGAACGGCATGGCACCGAGTTTTCGAATGACATTATCGGGCTCGGTTGGACGGTACAGACGTAGGGCGATATCGGCTTCACGACGGACTAGCGATACGCTTTGCGCCTGGCTGACGATGGAGAGCTGCACCAGCGGGTACCGTTGACGAAACAGTCCCAACGTTCCCGCCAGAAAATTGCTGGCCAGCACCGGCGGAGCACTTAGCGTCACGCGCCCCAAGGTCGGTGACTGTTCAGCCCGCACTACCCGCTCTATCGCGAAGGCCTCTGTTTCCATTTCGGTAGCTAACTTAAGGACTTCCAACCCGATCGGGGTCAATCGGCATGAGCGTGGAAGCCGGTCGATAAGTCGCACCTGCAGATCACCTTCCAGCGCACTCAAACGACGGCTGACAGTCGCATGATCGACCTTCAGCGCCCGCGCCGCGCCCGACAAGCTGCCTGCATGAGCAATAGCCAGAAAGATACGGATACTCTCCCAGTCAAACATCTGTGCATTTTCTCCAGTCTGTAGTGCGCATTTGCTGAATTTTCGCACAGAGCGTCACCTCGTACTATACGACCTTCAAACAGGAGGCAGGTGCTATGCCAGCGATTTCCAGCTCTACATCAAGGCTTGTCCAGTTCGCAACGTGCCTAGGTTTTTTCATGGTCCTCATGGACGTCAGTGTGGTCAACGTAGCCTTGCAAGACTTGCGTCTGACCCTTGGTGCAGACATCACCGGCCTGCAGTGGGTGGTCAATGCCTATGCCTTGGTATTCGCCTCACTGCTGCTCTTGGCCGGCACCCTCGCAGACAAGCTGGGAGCCAAGCGCGTATTCATGCTCGGGTATGGCATTTTTTCAATCGCATCACTCGGTTGTGGGTTTGCCCCGAGTCTCGCAACGCTAATTGCCTGGCGCCTGGCTCAGGGAGTGGGTGCAGCGCTGCTGGTACCCACGTCGTTATCGTTGCTTCAGCAGGCATTCGATGATGACGCTGCGCGTAACCGAGCCGTAGGATGGTGGGGAGCTGGAGGAGGTATCGCACTGGCGGCGGGCCCGGTCATTGGCGGTTTGCTTATTTCCTCATATGGCTGGCGCAGTCTGTTTTTCATCAACCTGCCAATCGGACTCATCGGCCTGTGGCTGACCGCTCGGTATGCGCCCAAATCTCCAGTTCAGCCTGATCGAAGCCTCGATATCCCAGGGCAAATCACAGCCATACTGACCTTGGCCTGCTTCACATTTGCCCTGACTCAAGCAAGCCAACTGGGTTTGGCAAGCCCAACGATCTATAGCGCGATGTTGATGTGCGTGATGCTGGGCGGGCTGTTCGTCTGGCTGCAATCACACACTGCGCATCCGATGCTACCCATGACGCTTTTTCGCGATCCAGTATTAAGCAGCGCAGCCATCATCGGCATGCTGGCGAACCTAGTGTTTTACGGCATGGTTTTCGCGCTAAGCCTTTTTTTCCAAACCATCGAGCACTTCTCTCCTAGGCAGGTAGGAATCGCCTTCCTGCCGATGATGGCTGTATTGATGATGATGAATATCCTGGCTGGCAGGCTGGTGGACCGCATACACCGACGAACATTGGCAACCACAGGGCTGTTGATCGCTGCTTTCGGGTATCTACTGATGCTAGCCGCCCTGACTACCCACACCTATGGTTGGTTGGTTGTACCAATGCTGCTTGCCGGCAGCGGCATTGCGCTGACTATTCCTACTGTCACCAGTGCGACGTTGGCGGCCGTATCAGCCCGTCAGGCAGGCATTGCCTCTGGGTTGCTCAATGCAGGTCGACAAGTCGGTGGCATTGTTGGCGTGGCATTGTTCGGTTACTTGATCAGAGGTGAATCACCGCTGGTATTCCTGCCAGGACTCAATCACGCGCTGGTCATTTCGGTTATAGCATTGGTACTGGCGGCAGGCTTGGCATTTACTGGGCTCAGACCAGCAGGAGGCACCAGAATTTGTGGCACCAAATCTGCTGACAAAGACTTATCAGATTAAGCCGAGTGACTTCCGGCGCATGGGTTTAAAAGCGATTCGTCGTGAATCGCCCCGGGTTTCGTAGACACCTCTTTGCCTTAAACTGAGGCCAATTAGGAGGTGCCATGAGCAACCCACGTTATCCCGAAGAATTCAAAATCCAAGCGGTCAATCAAGTGACCGAAAAGCGGCTGCCTGTCGCTGATGTAGCGGCCCGTCTCGGCGTGTCGACGCATAGCCTATATGCCTGGATAAAGCGCTACAGCAAACCTCAAGAAGAACGGCAGCAGGATTACGATCAGCACGCTGAGCTGCGTCGTCTGCGGGCGGAACTCAAGCGCGTCACTGAAGAGCGAGACATATTAAAAAAGGCCGCCGCGTACTTTGCCAAGGAGTGCGGTTGAAGTACGCCTTTATCAAGCAGCATGCGGGCGACTATTCGATTCGACGGCTTTGCCTGACGCTGAAAGTCCATCCCAGCGGTTATTACGCCTGGCTGTCTGAGCCGCAATCGGTACGCGCCAAAGACGACCAGCGACTGCTGGGTTTGATCAAGCATTCCTGGCTGGAGAGCGGCGGCGTTTATGGCTATCGCAAAATCCATGACGATCTGCGCGAGGTCGGTGAAGACTGTGGTCGCCATCGTGTGGCGAGGCTGATGCGTCTTGAAGGGCTGCGCTCTCAGACAGGGTATCGACGTCGCCCTGGAAAGTACGGCGGTAAACCAGCTGTCGCCGCACCCAATTTGCTGAGGCGCCAGTTCGATGTCGTAGAACCCAACAAGGTTTGGGTCACCGACATCACCTACATTCGCACGTATGAAGGCTGGCTGTATTTGGCAGTGGTGCTGGATCTGTTTTCTCGTCAGATCGTTGGCTGGTCAATGAAGTCGCAGATGACCAGTGATTTGGCCATTGATGCATTATTGATGGCGGTTTGGAGGCGAAAACCGAAGCAGGAGGTGATGGTTCACAGCGACCAGGGCAGCCAGTACAGCAGTTCAGATTGGCGCAGTTTTTTGAAAGCGAACAATTTGGTTGCCAGCATGAGTCGCCGAGGCAACTGTCATGACAATGCCGTGGCCGAGAGCTTTTTTCAGCTTCTGAAACGGGAACGGATCAAGCGGAAAATCTACACCACACGGGAAGATGCTCGTAGTGATGTGTTCGATTACATCGAGATGTTCTACAACGCAAAACGCCGTCATGGTTTCAACAATCAGCTGTCGCCGGTAGAGTTTGAAAAGCGTTACGCAATGAGCTTGCAGGGTGTCTAGATAATCCGGGGCGATTCATTGGGCACTACGCGCGTGGGCAAAACGCGTTTGGCCGAGCTGTTTATCACCCAGGATATTCGACGGACCCGGCCTTCAAAGAGAAAGGCCCCTGCCCAGCAAAACCTCGATCGCGAAGTGGTGATTGTCTTCGACCCCAAGGGCGACGCCGACCTGTTAAAGCGCATGTACATCGAATGCAAACGCGCCGGCCGACTCGACGAGTTCTATGTGTTCCATCTGGGCTGGCCAGATTACTCGGCCCGCTATAACGCCGTAGGCCGTTTCGGCCGGATCTCCGAGGTCGCGACCCGAATTGCCGGGCAGTTATCCGGGGAAGGCAACTCTGCAGCATTTCGCGAGTTTGCCTGGCGATTCGTCAATATCATCGCCCGCGCCCTGGTCGCCCTCGGCCGTCGACCCGACTACGAGCAAATCCTCAAACATGTCATCAACATCGACGCGCTGTTCGAGGAGTACGCCAAGAGCTACTTCGCAGAGCATGACCCCAAAGCCTGGCAAACCATCGTCGAAATTGAAGGCAAGATCGATCGCAAAAACCTCAGTTTCGCCATGAAAGACCGCCCGCTGCGCGTGGTCGCACTCGATATGTACCTCACCCAGCAACGCCTGTCGGATCCCGTCATGGACGGCCTGCGCTCAGCCGTACGTTATGACAAAACCTACTTCGACAAGATCGTCGCCAGCCTGCTGCCCCTGTTGGAAAAGCTCACCACCGGGCGCATCGCCGAACTGCTCTCACCCGACTACATGGACCTCAATGACCCACGGCCGATCTTTGACTGGATGCAAGTCATCCGAAAACGCGCAGTGGTGTACGTGGGCCTTGATGCCTTGTCCGATACTGAAGTCGCTGCCGCCGTCGGCAACTCGATGTTCAGCGACCTGGTGTCCGTTGCCGGCCACATCTACAAATTCGGCATCGATGACGGCTTGCCCGGCGCCACCAGCGGCAAGGTCGCGATCAACGTGCATGCCGACGAGTTCAACGAACTGATGGGCGACGAGTTCATCCCCATGATCAACAAAGGCGGCGGCGCGGGCATGCAAGTGACCGCCTACACCCAGACCATGAGCGACATCGAAGCCAAAATCGGCAGCCGCGCCAAGGCTGGCCAAGTCATCGGTAACTTCAACAACCTCTTTATGCTGCGTGTGCGTGAAACCGCCACGGCAGAGCTGCTGACCAACCAATTACCCAAGGTCCAGGTGCTCACCAGCACCACCGCCAGCAGCGCCAACGATGCAATCACCGGTAAGGCCGCCTTCACCTCCACCACCCACGACCAGATCCAAACCGTCAGCGCGCCGATGATCGAACCGGCGCACGTGGTGAGCCTGCCCAAAGGGCAATGCTTTGCGCTGATCGAGGGTGGCAATCTGTGGAAAATCCGCATGCCGTTACCCGCAAGCGATCCCGATGAAGTCATGCCCAAAGACCTCCAGGCGCTGGCTGAAGGCATGCGCAAGGGTGCGAACGGTAACGGCGAGTGGTGGCAAGCACCGGGGTATCACGTACTGAGCGAGTCGCTACCTGATGACTTGATGGACGACTTTCGGCACATCACCCACATAAAACCCAGCGATCAAGCCTAAGGACGTTGAAGCATGGCTGACATCGCCGAGAAACCCCAACAGCAGCAGGAAGGTCAGAAAACCTTTCTGGGCATCCTTTTATCAACCCCCTTCCACTTCCTTGGCGTGATGTTCGGCTCATTACTGGCCGCCATCCTCGTGGAATGGCTGTGCCTGTATTTCTTCTGGCCCGAGGCGGGCTGGAGACATGCCCAGCAAATGTTTGAGCATGAACTGGGCTGGCTGTCACAAGACATGCTCAACAGCATCGTTATTAAAGAGCCCGGACGAACTGCCACTTTGCTAGCCCATACCGTCTACGACTGGCTGATGATCAAAACCGGCCTGCAAGACACCCTCAACGCACTGACCCAATACGCCCGCAATGCCTCACCCCAACAGATCGCGAACTTCGATCTGCGCTACGAAATCGGTCGAGTGATGATCAAACTGCAAGACTACGGCCTGGCCGCGCTCTACACCGTGCTCACCTTCTGCGTACGGATCGTCATCCTGACACTGACCATTCCGCTGTTTGTACTGGCGGGGTTTACCGGATTGGTCGATGGGTTGGTGCGTCGGGATTTGCGAAAATTTGGCTCAGGCCGTGAGTCGAGTTACCTGTACCACAAGGCCCGGGCAATGATTGTTCCGCTGACAGTTGTACCTTGGACGGTTTATCTGGCACTGCCCGTGAGTGTCAGTCCGTTGCTGATTTTAGGGCCTTGTGCAGTGATGTTGGGGGTGGCTGTTTATGTCACCGTTTCGAGTTTTAAGAAGTATCTGTAGTGGTAACGCGCGCATAGATCTGTTTTATTTAGCTCGAAAAAAAGGGCGCTTGCCGTGCGATTACAATTTTTACCACCGAAACGTCAGTGTAAACAGTGCTCTTATACGCCAAATGCAATTAGACCGCGTATGCACCCACCATTTTTCGATCTCCAATCAGCTGCCATCCTAGGGTCTGTACGAAATGTTTTCGAGCGAAGGTTAGGCAAGGCGAAAACTGGCGAGGAAGCGGAGTTTACGGGGTGTAAATGAGTATTCCAAGCCTGTTTTCAACGCGGCATAACCGAGCGAAGATACATTTCGTACAGAGCCTAATCAAAATAAATAAAGTCGATGCTATTCCAAATTTATCTGAGCACCTGTTATTTGTGACAGTATACAAATTATTAGCCCCCCTTTATAACGGTAGTCCAGAGAATAATAAGCCTGCGGGGGCGTTTGCGATGAAGCGAAAAAACATAAAAGGCATTTCATGCGCTGATGATGAAAAATTGAGTATGGGCACTGCGCGTTATTTGTCTATACGCGCATTGAATCTAATAGCGTTAGCCTTGTTGAGCTCTAGTGCTGTGGCGGGTGTAGGGGAGGATGTTGCTGCTGAGATGAAGCGCTATTATATGGCGATTGTAGACTCGTGTGATGGTGGAAAGCTGCCAGCTTATTATTGCTCTGGATTAATGATAAGAGGCACCTCAACCAACCCTAAGTATTACACGTGGAATCCAAGCCCGGACTCTAAAATCAGCGGTGGTGTTTCATTCGAATATTTGCGTGCCGATACAAAGTTTAAAGATCCCGGCGTGAGTAAAATTAAAGGTTTTGTGTTCCAGCCTTATAGTTATTTGAAGCCGGGAATGCAGCGTACTCCTCAAGTCCTGTGTTCTTTCCCCATTGACTCATGGACCAACAATAGAAATGATCTTGGGTGCGGGGACCATTCGGAAACTGTAAGTCGAGAGACCGCCTGCGAACTAAAAAATGTTCATACCGCTGAACAGTGGGTGGCCGACTATCTACAGGTGGGCGCCAATCATAAAGAACAGTGTGGTTTTCGGCATGTAAGTGCTCGTAATGGAGCCGATGGCGTGGCGCAGTTTTATGCCAGTGTGCGAGCAAGATCATTGTTGATGAATGAATCCGCCCAACTAAAAAAAGACACATTTGAAACTCAGAATGAGTTGCGTCTTGCTACGTGGCCAGACGATTCTACGTCACTGCCAATTATGGCGTTTTTTTATGTTGAAGATCCGCACTTTGGAAGTGGGCTGAAATTCGCTCAACATGACCAACAGGATTGGGTTGTCAAGACCGGCCACAACTATGCACCCATCATAAAAATAATTTACCCACCTACCATTAACGATCATGCTGCATTTGTCTTCAATCCAGCCGATCAAGTCGTGTGCCCTAAGTACTTTGATGCTTCGACATGGTCAGAAAAAGATGGCAAATGGTCCTTGGTCGTCACCCCTAGCGCGTGTGGACGAACAGTAGGCACCTTTGACAGTCAAGCGGCCAGCAAAGAGCTTATGGACCTGCACGGCCAAGACAGCCAGTTTAAGGCGCTGCCATCGGGTGATTCCCTGCCTGTGCAAATTAACTGTCTGGCTTCTAATTACCGTGGTAAATCTCGGTGGTATCTGGAACCGTGGCGCTCAGCCCGAGGTTTGACAGAAGCACAAGTATTAGCCGCGGGTTGTAATCCGTAAGCGTCTGATGATACATGAAGGGGGCATTTCGAGTGAACATTCTCCGTCGTAGCTACTTACTTACAGGGGCTCTACTGTTTCTTAATAACTTGAATGCACAGGCAGGCGTTGGGGAAGACACCGTCCGTGAAATTGAGAGCTATTACGACTCGACAGTAGAATACTGCAACACACCTGATAGACCCGCCTATTTGTGTTCAGGGCTAATGATCCGAGGGACATCGACGTCAGGTAAGTTTTTGCCGTGGCAGCCGAGCCCTGGCACTTCGGCAAGGGGGGGAGTCCCTTTTTCTTACTTGCGCAGCGATACTAAATTTGGATTGGCTTGGGGAATAAAAGGGCTTATTTTGGCGCCTACAGATTATAAAAAATTTGGGATGTCAGACTTGCCGGAGGTACTGTGCTCCTTTCCTTTAGATGCCAATACAGCGATGAGGACAGATAAAGGGTGTGGCGATAATGTTGGCACCCCTGTAGAAGAAAAGTCGTGCGAATCTTTTGGCATTACTACCGCTGAACAGTGGGTAAGTCATTTTGGGGATGTGAGTAAAGCGGAGACTAGACAGTGTGGATTTAGGCAAGTTGGAGCGCAGACTATCCAATCGGCGAGTCATTTCTACGCCAGTGTGAAGGCAAAATCGTTAATCAGAGATGGCTTCTTTAATCGGCATAATGAAGTGCTCTTGGGAACATGGAATGATGCTGAAAATTTACCGATTTTAGCCTTCTATTATGTTGACGGGCCTAATCAAATAAGTGGATTGGCAGCGGCCAAAACAGATCAGTGGAATTGGGTGGTCAACGCAGGTCATACATTTACACCGATTGTTAAAGTAACGTTTCCAGACGGCCCACAAAAAGAAGCAAGGTTTACCTTTAATCCGCAGGATCAAGTGACCTGTTCCCAGTACTTCAGCAATATTCGCTGGGTCTTTAAAGATAATGGATGGTCGCTGGCTGTCACCCCCAGCTCCTGCGCTACGAACCTTATCAATCAAGAGTATAAATCCGCAGCCGTTGAGTTGTTGAGACAGTATCGCGACAGCGTCAGGTTTAACCAACAACCTTACGGTGAGTCTTTAGCCGCACAGATCAAATGCCTTTCTCCATACTTCAAAAGCCCACGGGAGTTTTTTTTAGAACCTTGGCGCACTACTAAAGGTATGACCGATGAACAAATCGCCGCTGTTGGGTGTAATCCTTGAGAGACAGTTCAATCTAAACACGTCGTAGTAGGTATCCCTTTTTGGAATGCCTTAAGGAAGGTATTAAGTAGTCAGCGTTTTTTTATGCTTTCGTTCGTAGAGCTTTAAAAGGACGCTGATTATTTCAGAACTTCTCCAGTGTGCTGTTTTCGAAATAAATTACCCATTGACCTGTGATTCCATTGCCTCGCGAGCGCGCTGAATCTTGCTCAATATTTCCTCACCTTTTGCATTCCAGACCTACCGCGTAGGTTGCGCATTTCGCAGGGCAAGGAACACGGTAATCGAAGCTTCTAGGCTCTGTACGAAATGTATCTGCGCTCGGTTATGCGGCGTTGAAAACAGGCTCGGAATGCTCATTTACAACCCGTAAACTCCGCTTCCTCGCCTGTTTTCGCCTTGCCTAACCTTCGCTCGAAAACATTTCGTACAGGCCCTAGTTCACGCACCGAACTGAAATTGCCCTCACGCAAATACACCGTGATATTTCGAAAAAAACGCTCAACCATGTTCATCCACGAACTGGAGGTCGGCGTGAAATGCATATGGAAACGTTTGTGCTTCTCCAGCCACGCTTTCACTTTCGGGTGCTTGTGGGTGGCGTAGTTGTCAGCGATCAAATGCAATTGCTGAAATTCCAGCCGCCCGTGCCATGCTCCGGCAGCTCCATCTAGGTTCACCTATACACGGTTGAGTGACTTGTTCAAGAACACGGCGCACCGCCTCTAGGGGCAGGAAAGGTTTATGGCCTCGACCTGACTTATCGATCAAGCCTTCCAGGCGCTGAGCTAAAAAGCGCTGGCACCAACAAGTGATAACGGAGAGCGAGAAACCGGTCAGTCGGGCAATCTCAACTCGAGTGCGACCTTCGGCCGCCAACAGAATTACCCGCGCTCGACGACCGTCGCGCTGACTGTTGGTGGCCGAACGTACCTGCTCAACTCGGCGTGTTCTTCTGGATTGAGGGTGATCTTTGGGGTATTCACCGGCGCTTCTCCGAACGTTGGATGACACAAGAAATGTAGCCAAGATCGGAAAAGTGTTAATTCGAGAACAGCACACTAGGATGCGCTTCCGGCAATACTCATGGGTAGCCTGATGTTTTTCAAACACCTCATCTACATCGAACAGCAGGAGCAACACCTTCGGAAGAAATCCCTCCCACTCTAAATATGCTTTTCTTGCGGCGCGCACCTCACTGAAATCGGCACTCTGGCGGCAACACGAATTACCAGAGATCAGCCGTGATCCAGTTTCCGCGACCTACTCTCCTCACCTGCCGCCTTTTGCTGACAGGCCTCATCGCAGCTTGCGGGTGCGGCCTGCCGATCGCTCATGCAGTGGCGACCTCCGCCTCTGAACACTCCAATCTGGCCATCATGATTCGCCAGCTCAACGCCCTGGAAGACTCCGCTCGGCGCAGTGCCCAAGTGGCTGACGAGCCGGGCCAGCGCTACTTCTTTGACTATCCACGTTTGGCTGCTGACATCGAGCGTATCCGCCACGGCCTTGAAAACTATCTGACCCCCAGCCGTGCCCAGCCACGCGATCCAGTTGAGCTGTCGGGGAGTTACTCGGCAGAGGGGCGCAAGCCATGAGCATGAGCGGCGCTCAGGCAGCGGCCTTTCAGGCTGCGGGTGGGTTTCCGGCATCCACCAGCTATCTGTTGTTCGTCGGCTTCACCGTGGCGATCAGTTTTCTATGGGGAGCCTGGGCCTTGTGGAGCTGCTACAGGGGGTGGGCCACCGGGAACCTGGATCGCTCTATTGCGGCGCCTTCGGCGGCTCGCATCATTTTGCTCTGCATGATTCTCACCATTTTTGTTCTCAGTTGACCGTATTGGAGTTAGGCCATGCTTCGTCTCTCTACAGCGCCATCCATCGCAATGGGTGCAATCGCCCTGCCCTCATTAGCCATGGCTGGACTGCCTGCAGCTCAACCGCCTTCGCGTGGCGAGGGCATCAACATGATCCAGACGATGCAGAATTACGCTTATGACGGCTTTCTTCTGCTCGGCCTGATCATCTGCGCGGTGATTTTTTGCGGCGTTGCCTGGCATGCCTTCGGCACTTATCACGAGATTCAACTCGGCAAGAAAAAGTGGATGGACCTCGGGGGGACCGCCGCTGTCGGGGTGGCGATTCTGGGTGTGGCCATCTTCCTGGTGACCAAGGCCACCGCCATTCTTTAACGGGTACGGGCCATGACCGAGCTTTTAGATGACGGCACGTTGGTGTTCCTGCCCGGCAGGCTTAACAGCCAGCCCGTGATAATGGGCGGCCTGACCGCCGATGAGATGTGGACCACGCTAGTGCTCAGCATCGCGGCCGGGTTGGTGGTGGGGATTCCCGCCGCGCTCTTGACGCAAATCTGGGCGTTGATCATTGCCGGAGCCATGCTCGGTGCCGTGCTCGGCCTGGGCATTGCCAGCCGTGTACTGCGGCGCATGAAGCGTGGGCGCCCGGACACGTGGGTTTACCGTCAGATGCAATTGGCACTCGCCCGGCATATCCCTGTCTGGAGCAACGCTCGCCTGATCACGCGCGCGGGTGCCTGGACGTGCCATCGCTCGGAGGTCAAATGACGTATCGCAAACGAGTGGATGCTCAACGGGCCCATATCTACAGCCTGCGCCTGGTCATTGGCCTACTGATCACGCTGGGGTTGTACATGGCTTATGGCTGGCAGAGCGCGCCCCGTGATCTGACCATCCACGTTCCCCCCGACCTTCGCTCGGGCAGCACCCGGCTGTGGTGGGACATACCGCCGGAGTCGGTGTATACCTTTGGGCTGTACATCTTTCAGCAGATGAACCGTTGGCCCACAGACGGGGAGACCGATTACGCGGACAACATTGTGCGCTTGGGCGGTTATCTGACACCGAGCTGCAAAGCCTACTTGCAGAAAGATTTTGAACTGCGCCGCAACAGTGGCGAGTTACGCAAACGCGAGCGCGGGGTTTTCGAAATTCCCGGGCGCGGGATCGATGACAAGAAAGAACCCCATGTGCAGCAGAACACCCTAAATGACTGGACCGTGAACCTGGACATCACCGCCGATGAGCATTACGGCGGCGAGCGGGTCAAGCGGGCTTTTGCCCGATACCCGCTGCACATCATTCGCTCAGACATTGACCCTGAAACCAACCCCTTCGGACTCGCATGGGACTGCTACAGCGGCAATCCGCAGCGGATCGAGGTGTCCGAAGACACCGCTCAAACCGGAGGCCAATGATGAAGCGCTTGCTGCTAATGGCCATCTTGCTGGGGAGTTTCAGTGGGTTCAGCCATGCGGTTGAAATCCAGCGCTGGGAGCGTATCCCGCTGGCCTTGCCGTTGATCGTCAGCCAGGAGCGCGTTGTCTTTGTCGATCAAAACGTTCGGGTGGGCATACCCCGTCATCTGGTCGACAAGCTGCGCGTACAAAGCACAGGAGGCACCCTGTACTTACTGGCTAAAGAACCTATCGAGCCGACCCGCCTGCAACTGCAGGACATGACCACCGGCGAGATCATGCTGGTGGACATCATCGCGACGACAGGCCAGCCAGACCAGCCCGCATTGGAACCGATGAAGATTGTGGCCGGTGACACTACGGCCAAGCGTTATGCACAGGCCAGCTCCAGGCCCGAAATCACTCACGCCGCCGCGCAGAACACCGAAGAACACTCGCCACCTGCCCCGCGCGAAACCCCACTACCCGTAGTAATGACGCGCTATGCCGCCCAGATGCTCTACACACCTTTACGCACCGTTGAGCCGGTGCCAGGCATTGCCCAGGTCAACCTCAAACGTCGTCTGGACCTCACTACCCTACTGCCCGTTTTACCCGTTGAAGCCTCAGCCTTGGGGGCTTGGCGGCTCGACGAGTTCTGGGTGACCGCGGTGAAACTGCGCAACACCAGTACCGAGCATTTGGCACTCGACCCGCGTGACCTGATGGGCGATTTCGTCACCGCCACTTTCCAGCATCTCTATCTGGGTGCCAAGGGCAATGCCAGTGACACCACAACGGTGTACCTGGTGACCCGTGGCCATGGCTTGGCCGAATCGTTGTTGCCCGTCACCCTCGGGCAGATCGATCCGAGAGGAGCGCGCCATGAAGAATAATCCGCTGATCAAGTTTCTGGTCATTCCGTTCGCGATTCTGGCGGTTATTGTCCTGGTCAAGCTGGCCAGTGGCGGTGGCTCTCAACCGGGTGATCAAAGCTCAGGCACGCTCACGCTTAATCCGGGCGAGGCCAAAAAACTTGGCGTCGACGGTGATACGCCTGGCGACACGCTGCGCACGATTGTGGCGGAAAGCCGACAACTCAAAGACCAGGTCAGCGATGCGCTGAAGAACAATGACTCACTCAAGCAGCAAAATCTGGAGCTGCAAAAGCGCCTGCAAAACATCGATAAAAATGTCGAAACCAAACTGCAAAATGCGCAGGAAGTCCTGAAACAGGAGTCGCAACGGCAAAACCAAAGCTTCTTTGACACCCTGCAACAGCAATACAGCACCCTGAGTAAAAAACCGGATACCAGCAGTTCTGCTTCTGATTTGCCGATCGGCTTCGGTGTCCATCCGGGTGATGGCCAAGCCTTTCAAGGCGCACCGGGGTTAGACGTGGTCTGGATTGATCCGCAGGACGCAACGCCCGTGGATCTCAATGGCAAACCCATTGCTGCAGGCTCGAACCAAAAAGCCACTGGTTTCAGCTTTCCGACTTCATTTGGCGAAACCCTGGACCGGGGCCAGCACGCATTAAACGCCGGGGCCCAAGCCGTGACGGGCGAACCCTCATCCCAAGACGCCCGCAAACACGTGCGTAAGGTCTACACCCTGCCGCAAAACTCAACCCTGATGGGCTCGGTAGCCATGTCTGCCTTGATCGGCCGGGTGCCCATCGATGGCACGGTCAATGACCCCTTCCCGTTCAAAGTGTTGATCGGCCCAGACAATCTCACCGCCAATGGTATCGACCTGCCCGACGTGGCCGGTGCGGTGGCCAGCGGCACAGCCTCAGGCGATTGGACGTTGTCCTGCGTACGCGGGCAAATCAAAAGCCTGACCTTTGTGTTCAACGACGGCACCGTGCGCACATTGCCGGCTCCGCAAGATGAAGCGACGGGCAACCAGAACAGTAATAACAGCAGCCAGAGCAGTATTCAGGGCGGCTTGGGCTGGATCAGCGATGCCTACGGCATTCCCTGCATCAGCGGCGAACGCAAAAGCAACGCCTCGCAGTACATCGGCTCACAAGTATTGATCACTGCTGCGGGTGCCGGAGCCGCCTCCCTCATCAAGTCGGACGGCAACACCAGTTCGTTCGTGAACCCTCAAACCGGGACGGTCGGCACCGTCGGGATATCGGGCAGTGAGGCGATGAGCAAGATCATCGGCCAAGGCGTCAGCGACGTTTCCGGCTGGGTCAACAAACTCTACGGGCAAGCGTTTGCCGCCGTGTACGTGCAGCCCGGCGCCAAGGTCGCGGTGCACCTGGACCAGCAATTGACCCTCGATTATGAACTCAAGGGCCGCAAGGTCGACTATCGCTCAGGAGCCCGCCATGTCTCGACTGCGCTTGATTAACATCTCGTTGAAATGGGGAACTGGCCTTGCCATTACCCTTCTCGTCTCAGCCTGCTCCACCAGCAAGGACGAGTTGCTGCCCCATGGCGACAACACGATGATGGACGTGTGGGAACAAGGCACCAGCGGATCAAGCACCAGCACCACAGGCCGATTGTTGACCGTTGCCCGACAAACTCTGCGCAGACCTCTGGAGGCTAATCCGGCGGACACATCCCGCTTCACCCGTACCGTTCAAAACGAGATCTACAGCCAGTTCAAGCGCCTGCCCAACCCTGATTTGGTGATGTATGTCTTCCCCCACCTGGCGGGCTCCGACCCGGCGCCCATTCCGGGCTACTCCACCGTGTTCCCGCTGTATCAGCGGGTGCAATACGCCATGCCCGGCGAACGGACGGAGGACTATTGATGGGACCTTGGGAACGTTTTAAAGCGCGCCAAGGCTCAGAGCCTGACCTTAACGACGCTCACACCTCTGAGGCCTGCGAAGCCGCAACTGCACGCTACTTCGAGCGCCTCGCCGAAACGGGCATTCCCTCGCCGGAGGACTGGCGCAACCCCAAGCAAACACCGGCCACCACCGCCGACGTGGCCAAGCTGTACGAGGTAAATGACTCCTTCGTCGACCTGCTGCCCTGGGTGGATTACTTGCCCGCAGAAAAAGCCATGCTGCTGGAAGACGGCGTCTCTCGCGCCGCGTTCTTCGAGTTAACCCCCATCGGCACCGAGGGCCGCGACCCGCAATGGCTACGCAAAGTCCGTGATGCACTGGAAAACGCACTGCAGGACTCTTTTGACGAGCTGGAAACCTCGCCATGGGTCGTCCAGCTCTACGCTCAGGACGAAACCAACTGGGACGATTATTTACAACAACTGCACGACTACGTTCGCCCGCGCGCCAAGGGCACGGCATTCACCGATCTTTATCTGCAGTTGATGCAACAACACCTGGACGCTATCTCCAAACCCGGTGGCCTGTTCGAAGACACCACGGTCAGCAAACTGCCCTGGAGAGGCCAGCAACGCCGCGTGCGGCTGGTGGTGTATCGCCGCATTCAAGGCGCAGATACAGACGTGCGCGGCCAAGCACCCGGCCCGTACCTCAAAATCATCTGCGATCGCCTGACTGGCGGCTTGGCCAACGCTGGCATTCAAAGCCATCGCATGGACGCTCACGCGATCCGCCACTGGCTGATTCACTGGTTCAACCCTCGCCCTGACCATCTGGGGCCCAGCGATGCTGATATTCGTCGTTTTTTCGACCTGGTCTGCCAACCCGTGCCCGGATTGACGGAAGACGAACTACCGCTGGCCAGCGGCACCGACTTCTCGCAAAACCTGTTCTATCGCGAACCGATGTCCGATACCGACAAGGGCTTGTGGTACTTCGACGGCATGCCCCACCGCGCGATCATTCTTGATCGTTTGCGCGATGCCCCAAAGACCGGGCACCTCACCGGCGAAACCCGCAAGGGCGGTGATGCACTGAACGCCTTGTTCGACAAAATGCCGGAGGACACCATTCTGTGCATGACGTTGGTGATCACACCGCAAGACACGCTGGAAAGTCATCTGGAAAAACTGTCGCGCAAAGCCGTGGGCGACACACAAGCCTCCATCATGACCCGTGAGGATGTGGGCACCGCCCGCCAATTGCTTGGCCGTAAACACAAGCTCTACCGGGGCAGCGTGGCATTCTATCTGCGCGGTCGCGACCACGCACAACTGCAAGAGCGCAGCCTGCAGCTCAGCACCGCCCTGCTGGGCGCGGGCATGGAGCCGGTTGAACCCCGCGATGAAGTGGCACCGCTGAACACCTATTTACGCTGGCTACCCGGCAACTTCGACCCCAACCAACGTCGCGCGCTGGACTGGTACACGCAACTGATGTTCGCCCAGCACATTGCCAATCTGGCCCCTGTTTGGGGGCGCGCCACCGGCACCGGCCATCCTGGCCTGGCCTTTTTCAATCGGGGCGGCGCTCCGCTGACTTTTGATCCGCTGAACAAGCTCGATCGGCAAATGAACGCCCACCTGTTCGTGTTCGGCCCAACCGGCGCCGGTAAATCGGCGACCTTGTGCAGCCTTATCAGCCAATTGATTGCGATGTACCGCCCGCGCTTGTTTATTGTCGAAGCCGGTAACAGCTTCGGACTTATCGGCGACCTGGCCAAACGTCTGGGGCTGACCGTCAATCGGGTAAAGCTGAGTCCGGGTTCCGGGGTCAGCCTGGCGCCCTTTGCTGATGCCATACGTCTGGTACTAAGCTCAGACCCGATCAAAGTACTGGCACCTGATGATGTCGAGTCGTCTGACGCCCACACCAGCAGCCAGGATGAGCAACGCGACATTCTGGGCGAACTGGAAATCGCTGCTCGCCTGATGATTACCGGCGGCGAGCCCAAGGAAGAAGAACGCCTGACCCGCGCCGACCGCAGCGCCATCCGCCACAGCATTCTGGCGGCGGCTAAAACCTGCGCCCATGCTGGCCACTCGGTGCTGACCCAAGACATTCGCGACGCACTCAAAGCCGCTGCACAAGTTGAAGACTCACCTGAAATCCGGCGCAATCGCATGCAGGAAATGGCCGAATCCATGGACCTGTTTTGCATGGGCGCCGATGGCGACATTTTCAACCGTGAAGGGACGCCCTGGCCCGAGGCCGACATCACCATTGTCGATCTGGCGACCTATGCGCGAGAGGGCTACAACGCGCAACTGTCGATCGCCTACATCTCGCTGCTCAACACCATCAACAACATGGCCGAGCGCGACCAATACAAAGGCCGCCCCATCGTCAAACTGACCGATGAAGGCCACATCATCACCAAAAACCCGCTGCTCTCACCCTACGTGGTCAAGATCACCAAAATGTGGCGAAAGCTGGGCGCCTGGTTCTGGCTGGCCACCCAAAACGTCGATGACCTGCCGCCTGCGGCCGCACCGATGCTGAACATGATCGAGTGGTGGATCTGCCTGAACATGCCGCCGGATGAAGTGGAAAAAATCTCCAAATTCCGCGAACTGAGCCTCGCGCAAAAAGCCCTGATGCTGTCGGCACGCAAGGAGAGCGGCAAATACACCGAGGGCGTGCTCCTGTCCAAAAGCATGGAAGTGCTGTTCCGCGCGGTACCGCCCAGCCTCTATTTAGCGCTGGCCATGACCGAGCCCGAAGAAAAGAAAGAACGCTACGACGTGATGCAAAGCCTTGGGCTCAACGAACTGGACGCCGCCATCCACATTGCCGCCCGCATCGACCGGCTGCGCGGCATCGAACCTCACAGCATCACCTTCCCTGCCCCCACCACGGCCTTGGAGCCTCCGGTATGAGAACACTCAACACCCTGACCCAGAACTTGATCGAAAGCCTCACACAGTTGCTTCAACAACCGGGTGAAGACGCTTTGCACACTCTCGAAGTCTGCGCCCCCGTGCTGATCGAGCAATTGCAGGAAGTACTCAACCGAGCCGTTGACCGTCGCGATATTCAAGGCCAATTACGGGCTGTGCTTGAGGCGTGGCTGAAAGATCATCCACAAGCATCCGACGCGCAGAGCGCGTTATTTGAAGCGCTGAGCAGACATGGATTGGTGGGCGCGCGCTGCGATGCTTCGGTTTGAAACAGTTTTTAACCAAATAGCGCTCAGGAGAAAGCCCCATGAAAGCCCCCAAAAACCCGACTCAATGCTTGAATTCGATCGCTCAAAAAAACGCTGAAACCCCTGATAAATCAGGCTGCCCCACGTGCGAAGAAGACATGTTTTTCGCGCTTAAAGACGCTCATCACGAGTTTTCACTGCCACTTACCACCTTGTTGCAGTGCCTGCAGCTCGCAGAACACCATGGAGGCGTTCCCACGCTGCCCGTCGAATGGTGGGTGCAATTGCATCAGCGTTACGAACTCAAGCTGAGGATCTGAAGATGGATGTGTATAAAACCAAGGTGGGCCAAACCACCCGTACAAAAATTACAGTGACAAACTTTGAGCGCGACACACTGAAAGAAGCACCCTACTACCAGGCAGGCAAGCCTGGGAAAGGGTCGTTACACTTTGCGGTGTGCCCGGCCTGCGAGAATCCTATCCAGATCCTCGGCCTCTACAAAAAGCTGGCCCACACACCAGACCCCTACGCCAAGCACTACTCAAAGTCAGTGACTTACCTGGCCGAATACGATCATGAGTCGTATGAGTTTTGCCCTTACTCCAACCCCGACCGAAACCCTGACCGCGATGGCCGGAGAACGCCGGGCTCAAAGATCGCTATCAGTATTTTAAATCTGCTGATCAATCACTTTGACCAAGTGATTTACATGATCGAAGAATCGACAGGGATAAAAATCGGCAACGCCTTTGCCGAACGTATGTTGAACAGTTACCGCGATCATCAAGGGCATCTCTACAAAGCTGCGACCCTGCTCAACATCCCGTGGATTTTCGCCTACATGGCCAATGCCAAATCCATCACCCGGCAGCGGGTTCACAACAATCCAGCTCTGCTGAAGGCATTGCGTGAACACCTGCCTGAAGCGCAGATAGATGCCGAGGGTGGCCAGAAAGGCGTCTTAAGACCGAAAAACGATAAAGACTTCCTGAACATCAATGTGAGCTACATCCACCACACCATCACCAGTACCGACAATGTAATCACCGAGACCATGAAAATGGTCGTTTTCACCCAGCGCAAAAAAGTCAACGTGGAGCTGTATGAGCAGGTGATCACCTTTGATCCCGAACACTTCCTGGCGCTTATTAACGTGTCAGAAGACCGGGCTTATCGCCCTCGTAAAAAGGAACTGGTTGCCATGGCCCAGAAAATTCTGGGTGGCAAGCCGTAGGTGCAAAAAATGAGCTGGAGCAGCACATCCGCACGCGGTTGCACTTTAAGGACCTGAGCGTTACCCTTTCGACGTCGCTGCACATCAGCGAACGGGTTTAGCGGCCCGAGTTCATACAGGCGCACAGCGCCCACCATTGCGATAGCAGGCGCTTTTTTTGTGCCCGCCTATCTGTTTATGGCGGCTGTGTGTGGGAGACCTTCGGGTCTGCCGGGGTCCTGTATGCCCGGTCCGCTAACCTGCGCACAGCTGCCACCCATTTTCGTTTAGCGGCGAACCGTGGCAGCTCCTCACATACAGGAGTAATGCCAGATGCACGCTCTCAATCCGTTCAAAATATGCCCGACGAGTACTGTCGACTTGCCCAACGTCCAGCACCTCGATGCGAAACGAGGTGCCCTATGAACGTCTCACCATTGATCAAAACTGTTGGCGGCGCCACATTCGGCAAATGCAACGCAGAGAACCAGCGCCTGTTCAGCGTCATTGCCGGTGTCTCAGGTGAAGAAGCCCTGCAACATGCCTCTTTGCTGTTGAACTGCGTCAACACGCTCTCGTACCTGGGCGCCATGGACGATGGTCACGAAACCATGCGCTGGGCGTCGCACTACCTCAGCGAGATGGCGAAAGCGATCATTGACGACGTGACCTTGGGGCTGCAAGACGTACCGTAACGGTATGAATTTAGCGTCACCCCATGGGCAGCCCCATCGCTACTGGGTGGGGTTGTGTCCTGCTGCTAATGACACGACAGTCGCCACAACTGATCCAGCCGGGTCGTGTAGCTTTGACTCATCATTTCCCTGCGCATACCCCAATCCGGCTTGCTGGGCACACTGGCAGCGCGTAGCGTGCCTCTGCCCCAGCGCGCGTTAATTTGATCCAGAACGGCCATCACCCTGGTCGCCTCTGCGGGTTGATTGACCGCAAACAGATCATCCGAGAACTCGCCCGGTTGCCGTAGATCCATGAGCAAAACCTCAGCCTTGCTGTATTTGAACCCGGGCTGAAAAACATGGGTGAGCGCTTCGACCGCCGCCTTGGTCAACAGGCGCACATCATCGGTCGGGTATGGCAGCGTCACAATCACGCCCTTGGCGTACTTCGCTTCATCCGGATTGAACATGCCGGTGCGAATGCTGACCCTGACTTTCTTGCAGTAGGATTTTTGCGCCCGCAGCTTTTCCGAGGCGCGCATCATGTAGGTGGCCACGGCTTCTTTGATCGGCGCCAGTTCAGTCAGCCTTTTGCCAAACATGCGGCTGCAACAGATTTCCTGCTTGGGAGGGTCCGGCTCATCGAGTTCCAGGCAGGGGGTGCCGGCCAGTTCGCGAGCGGTCTTCTCAATCACCACACTGAATTTTTTGCGCAACGTCCACGGGTCAGCCTTGGCCAGGTCCATCGCCGTTTTGATGCCCATGCCTTCGAGGTGCACGGTCATACGCCGCCCTACTCCCCATACCTCAGACACAGCCGTATTTCGCAGCACCCAGGCGCGCTCAAAGTCACCACACAGATTGACCACGCCTCCCGTGTGCGCCTGCAGGCGCTTGGCCGTATGATTGGCCAGCTTGGCTGGAGAAGGGATGGGCTTGTGCAAATTTGATTAGCATTGGGTACGGCTCTGCGGCAATCGCGGGCGTCCGGTTCGAGGCATGACTTCGAGGTTGTCCAGGCAGAGGGAGTGGTGAATTTAGTTAATTTTGTCTACACCCTCTTAAACAAAGAAGCCTGCCCATGCGCAGTACTGAAACTGCTGTACACCAGAACACCCCGTCGCTCACGGTGCTCGACAACCGCAGTCTGGCGGTGCGCGATATCGCATTTTTATCTACACCCTCTTAAACAAAGGAGCCTACCCATGCGCAGTACTGAAACTACTGTACACCAGAACACCCCGTCGCTCACGGTGCTCGACAACCGCGGTCTGGCGGTGCGCGATATCTCATACCACCGGCATCCCGCTCCCCCGGATGTGATCGGAGAACGTATTACCCGTCACCGGTATGACGCCCGAGGCTTCCTGGCGCAGAGCGTCGACCCGCGCCTGCATGATGCCGGCCTGGTGAATTTCACGTATTTGACCGACCTTGCCGGCAAGGTGCTGCGCACGCAGGGTGCTGACAATGGCACCACTGTGACCCTCAATGACGCCGCCGGCCGGCCCTTTATGGTGGTCTGCAACATCTTCACCGCTGACGACGACACGGAGAACTGGAGTCAGGCTGTAACCCGCACCTTTCAGTACGAGGGGGATGATATGGCAGGCCGCCTGCTGAGTATCACGGAACAGACAGCTGACGGCGTATCCCGTATTACGGAGCGCTTCGTGTATGCCGGCAATACGGAAGCGGAGAAGGACCTGAACCTCACCGGGCAGTGCGTCAGTCACTACGACAGCGCTGGCCTGCTGCAGAGGGACGGTGTCGCACTGACCGACGTGCCGCTGTCGGTCACCCGACGGTTACCGAGCGAGGCAGACAGCCCGGATACTGTCGCTGACTGGCAGGGAGAAAACGCTTCTGCCTGGAACGGCCTGCTGGCCGCAAAGTCCTACACCACCCTGACCACTGCGGATGCGACCGGGGCAGTGCTGACCAACACTGATGCTGCAGGCAATCAGCAGCGCGTGGCGTACGACGTGGCAGGACTGCTGTCGGGAAGTTGGCTGACGGTTAAGGGCGCAACGGAGCAGGTTATTGTCAAATCCCTGACCTGGTCGGCAGCCGGGCAGAAGCTGCGCGAGGAGCACGGCAACGGCGTAGTGACAGCCTACACGTACGAACCGGAAGGGCTTCGCCTGACAGGGATTAAAACGGAGCGTCCGCCCAGCCATGCCTCCGGAGCAAAAGTTCTGCAGGACCTGCGCTATGAGTACGACCCGGTGGGCAACGTGCTCAGCGTGCGCAATGACGCCGAGGAGACCCGCTTCTGGCGCAACCAGAAAGTGGTGCCTGAAAACACATACATCTATGACAGCCTGTACCAACTGGTCAGCGCCTCCGGACGCGAGATGGCGAGTAGCGGCCAGCAGGGCAGCGGCCTTCCTCCCGTATCCTCCTTTGATAATGTCACGTACACGAACTACACCCGTACCTACAGCTACGACAGCGCCGGTAACCTGACGCAGGTACGCCACAGCGCACCTGCAACCGGTAATAACTACACGACAGGCATTACCATCAGCGAACGCAGCAATCGTGGCGTGCTGAGCACACTGACGGAAAACGCGGCGGAGGTGGAAGCTCTGTTCACCGCGGGCGGCCAACAGATACAGCTGCAACCGGGACAACTGCTTGCTTGGACGGCGCGTAACGAGCTGCTGAAGGTGACACCGTTGGTGCGTGACGGCGGGGCGGACGACGGCGAGAGCTACCGCTATGATGCGGGCAGTCAGCGCGTCCTGAAGGTGGGCGTGCAGAAGACGGCTGGCAGCGTGCTGACGCAGCGGGTGCTGTACCTGTCGGGGCTGGAACTAAGAGCGACCACCAGTGGCGACAGGGTGTTGGAGGACCTACAGGTCATAACCGTGGGCGAGGCGGGTCGTGCGCAGGTACGCCTGCTGCACTGGGAGAGCGAGAAACCGGGCGTCAGCAATGACCAGCTGCGTTACAGCTACGACAATCTCATTGGCAGCAGCTGTCTGGAAGTGGACGGCGACGGAAAAGTCATCAGCCAGGAGGAGTACTACCCGTACGGGGGGGCAGCAGTCTGGATAGCGCGTAGCCAGGCTGAGGCCAGCTACAAAACTGTGCGCTACTCAGGCAAGGAGCGGGACGCAACGGGGCTGTTCTACTATGGTTACCGTTACTACCAGCCGTGGGCAGGGCGCTGGCTGAGCGCAGACCCAGCAGGCACGGTGGATGGACTGAACCTGTTCAGAATGTGCAGGAACAATCCAATTAAATATCAAGATGATAATGGGCTAATGCCAAATAATGCTTTAGCCGGAGCTTCAGCCACAACGGACCGGATTGACGATGATATCAATTTAGTTGATAAAATACGCTCTATCTTTTTACCACTACTAAGAGAAATAGCAATTACAGACATTCCATATAGAAATAACAATGGTTTAACGCAGTATAGACACGATGAGAATCATTCGAAAGTAAGGGAGAGAAGAGTTAAAGTCGCCAGAGAACTTGGCATGTCTCTTGGTGACGCAGTAAATGACAGAGAGTTTCAGTTATCACTCGCTAACAGGGTAGCCAACGAGCGTGATGATAAAAACAAATTATTCGGGCAATGCACAGAGATGGCCTATTTATCCGCCAGCAAATTAGAGGAGGTTGCCAGAGATAAAGCGTACAACGTGTTTACTTTCCAACAACCCGATGCAAATCATACTATCACTCTTTTTTCTAAAAATAACTATAAACCAGGTGAAATGATTAATTGGAAGAAGGAAAAATCAAAAGGCAGCTTGGTAGTTGATTTGTGGCAAGGAGTTCTTTCTCCAGATTCTGCATCAGCACTGGTTAACTACTCGCATGATCACCGCTATACAAATAACAATCCCCGCTCAATTGTTCAAGCAAAAATTTGGGGATTTAGCAATGTAGATGACAATAAGAGTGGAAAGGTTAATATGTTCAAAAAATTGCGAAGCCTTCTCAAGTAAGGCAGCAACATACCTTTGAGTGAAAACAAGCTCAATATCAGGCGTTATGGCTATCTGCTTTCCATAGCCACAGCGCCTGACAGCTCAAACTAAACATACATGACTCACCATGCCACGACCTGTTTTCATCGTAAGCGCCTCATAAAGCCCACATACCAAACGATGGGCTTAATGATTACTGTGGCATCTCAGGTGAGCAGTTCCATGCCAGCAAAGCTTCGAAGTGTTCACTCGAAGCCGCCTGTGGCAAGCGCTCCAGTACGTGGCGCAGCCACGTGTACGGCTCCTGGCCGTTGGCTTTACCTGTTTCGACCAAGCTGCAGATCTGCGCACTGGCGGTGGCGCCCTTGGGCGTATCACTGAATAACCATGCCTTGCGACCGATAACAAACGGCTTGATTGCTCCTTCGGCGGTATTGTTGTGTACGCCCTGACAAGGCGTATGAGTGTTGCCGCTGACCGAAAACTGACCCAGTGGGGGGCGGTAAAAATCTTGGACTACCTGGAGGTAGTTCATGTATTCATACGCTTCTCCCATTACTACCAAGAAAACCATCCCCAGTCAGAAACTGTTTTCCTACTGCACCCATTCACTCTTTCCGGCCACATGCTCCTGAGCCCATCTCAGGTACAGCACCATGCCCACCCGCCAAGCCCTCACCCGCATACCGCTTAATGTGGTGCTGCCACTCGCCTTTATATCCATAACCACATTCACCCAAGCCCAAACCTGGGTCATCACCGACCAATCACACCCCATCACCTCCCCCGGCCCAGCCCGAATCATTCTTTTAGACCAGCAACAACACCTCGAATCCGAGCTATCCCGCACTCTCCCCTCAGACCCACACCAAGCCGCCGCGATCATCCAAAGCCGCCTCAACACTGCCTCTGGCAGACGCTTACAAACCGATCTCGCCAAAGCTCAACAAGACCTTACCGGTGCTTGGAGCCTCGGTATCACCATGATCCCTGCGGTCGTTGTTGATCGCCGCTACGTCGTCTACGGCGAGCCGGATGTAGCCAAAGCCTTGGTCCTCATCAACAACGCTAAAGGCCAACCGCAATGAGCCGCTGCCTGCTCCGCCCGCTATCGCTGGCTCTGATCTGTAGCCTGCCCTTCAGCGCCTCTGCATCGATCACTTCAGCAACGATCATTGCCTCGTCGCTGTCGCCTCAATGCCTGGAATACAAGGTGGTTGGCATTTGCTATTGGCTGCTATGCACGACGTTCGGTTGCAAGGTGAAGACGTCGACCAAGGTGCGGCATTACGTGCCGGATGCGGTGGTGTCGGCGTATTCCAATACCGGGGCTAACCCCTGGGTTGAGATGTCGCCTTTGGGGACGCCAACGCCGTTGTCTCAGGCGGGCAATGACGCTACGACCAATCATGTTGCCGAGAACGCGGCGCTCAAGTTCAAAGAAGCGGATGTGATCGGGCATCCGGGTGGAGCTACGTTCAGCCAGTTTGCCAGCGCTTCCGGTTATGCCTGTCAGGGCGCAACGTTGACCTGGGTGCCTTATTTTCTGAGCACGCTCGATCCTATTGCCTGGCGGTATGGAATTCCTGAGGCGGTGTATCCAGAAGCGCTGATCCCCGGTCGACGTGAGGTCGGCAGCATGGCCGCCGCGGATCTTTGGGGCAACGTTTACCCCCGCAGTGGGTTTCTGCAGCAAACCAACGATTACAAGACCGGGGCAGTCATCGCGCAACGCGCCGGTGACATCACTACGCGGACCGGGCAAGTCCATGTCTATTTGCCCATGCAAGCTTCTGCGCGCGACGGTTATTGGCCTGCAGGTGAGCTTATAGAGGGCGATGCCACTACCGGCAAATGGCAGGAGCTGACGCCGACGCTCAGCCAATCGTGTGCCGTATTCCCGCATTCAACACCACAGGTTCAGGCCGAGGACGGTGGTTACGCCTGGGCGCTGTGGCGTCCATACGCCTGCTGCCAACGTCGTGGCCAGACCTTCCTGGGGAGCACGGACTTTTAATGAGCATCCAGACCAACAGCGATCGGAGCACGTCATGAAAATCACTCCTTGGTTGATCGGGGCCCTCTGTAGCCTCTCCAGCGCGACAGCCTGGTGCGCTGACCCTATCAACGCTTCGTCCTCAGGCAGCGTGATCGGGGATGAGGTGCTTTACAGCATCGGAGGCGGCAGCGCGGTCGCTATGGGCAGTGCTGGCAACATGCAGAGCATTCAGGTGGGTGGCGGCTGGAACAACAATCTGGTCTGCGGAAACATGAGCATGACCAACACGCTCGAAAACCAGTTGAACGGGGCTACCGCCGGTTTTCAAAACATCATGTCGACAGTGGTGCAGAACGCTACAGGGGCGGTGGCCTCGCTGCCGGCGTTGATCCTTCAGCGGGCAAATCCGGCGCTGTACAACTTGATCACCAATGGCATCTTGCAGGCCCGCTTGGACTTTGATCGATCCAAATCTACCTGCCGCGCCATTGGCGAGAAGATGGCTGACATCGCAGGCAATCAAATGGGCTGGGGCAAGCTTGCAGAGGGTCAAGCGATGGCCCAGACCATGACGTCCAACACCGATGCGGTCTCGGCCGTCGAGCAAGTCGAGAAGAAAAGCGGCAACGACGGTGTGACATGGGTGGGAGGCAATCGAGCTGGCGGCTCCGGCCAGAAACCGATTCAGATCGTCGGGGATGTAACCAAGGCTGGGTACAACCTGCTGAACAAACGCGCCGCCGACGACACGTCTTCAATCAGCAAAGAAAGCTGCAACAACGGCATGGTCTGCAATGTCTGGTCTTCCCCTCAGGAAACCAGCGCATTTGCCATTCGTGTTCTCGGGGAACAGCAACAACAGACCTGTGACAGCTGCCCTAAAACCGTGACGTCTGCAGGTGTAGGCCTGACACCGCTGATTCAGGAAACCTACGACACCAAGCTCAAAGCCCTTCAAGACTTGCTCACGAACACCAAAAGCATGACGGTGGAGAACCTCAACGCCGCCAGTAGCAATTCATTACCCATCACTCGCGGGGTAATTGTGGCGCTGCGTGATGAACGGGATCAGGACGTGCTGGCTCGCCGACTGGCCTCTGAGGTCGCCTTCTCCGAAGTACTCGAAAAAGCGCTGGTACTGCAGCGAACGCTTTTAGCCGGAAGCCGTGAACCCAACGTCGCGATCAATGATCTGGCGCTGAACGCCGTCAATCAGCAGAAATCGTCTATGCAAGAAGAGATCGACAACCTGCGCACCGAACTCGACCTGCGTCAGCAGCTCGCCAACAACTCACCGATGACGATTATTGCCAGGAGCAGAGCACGAACCGAAAACTCACGGGGCGTGTTAGAGGGTGATACGGAAACGGATCGGCTGAATCAATTGCAGTCACCGTCCAGAATCCAGCGAGGCATTGATAATGAGTGACGCTCAGAACCCTGTCGCTATGCCAAAAGCCTCAAAAATCCGCCGCGTAGTTCGGGGACTTCTCCTGGGCGTGAGCTTCTTGGTAGCTGTGTCCGCATTGGCGGTACTGTTGAATCAGGGCCTATTGGACATGTTTGAAGATGCCCAAGAGTGGGAAGAATGGCGTACAGAGCATTACTGGGCTCTCCTCACATGGCGGATGATGATTTACACCGTAATGACAGTGGCCTGGCTCAAACTCAAGGCTCATCAGCCGAAGTCTGAGCGCTTGAAAAAACGCAAACGCTTTTCCAAGATCGAGCTTCTGGTAGTGGTATTGATTCTGCTGGTTGAGGTCAGCAAGTTTGTGTTCAAGACGGGGAATGTTCTATGACCCTCTACACCAATGACTACCTGGAGTATTACCTCACTCTGGTCGGCTGGATCATCAACAACGGCATCTGGGCAATGATTGCGGACACTGGGTTGTTTGCCCTGCCCATCAGCATCATCGTGATTCGAGAATGGTTAAAGGTACGCGGGGAAGGTGCAGACGAGGGTAACAAAGGCGTGCTCTCTTTAGCCCGGATCGAGACTAACATTTACGTCGGCTATTTCGTTGTAGCGCTGTGCGGAGTGCCAGCGGTCAATGTGAGTTTCGACTCGCTCGCATTCGATCAAAGCAGGTCTCAGCAATGCCAATACAATCTACCTTCACCTACAGAGACTGGCTGGAATAAAACATTCAGCTCTTTAGCCGGAAAAACCGCTCAGATACCTCTGTGGTGGGCCTTTATGCATGCCTTGTCCAAGGCGTTGACGAGCGGTGCTGTCGCGGCTATTCCTTGTGGCACAGACCTACGGCAACTACGGATGGACGTAGATCGCACGCGCATTAACAACCCCTTGCTAGCTCAGGAAGTTGCCGACTTTACTCACGATTGTTATGGCCCTTCTCGCGCTCGACTGTTTATGCGCAACCCCGAAGTGGTGGCCGAGCAAGACAAAATGGGTGCCTTCTCGGACTTGAGTTGGATTGGGTCACGATACTTTCTAAACACCCCCGGCTATTACGACACCGACTACTCCAAAACCCCCAGAACATCCTGGCCCTACAACCCAACGCGAGATGCGGGGTTGCCGCAGGTTACGGGAGGTGGTGGCTATCCAACCTGTAATCAGTGGTGGAGTGACGGCGGGACTGGTTTGAAAGCCCGACTGGTGGATCAAATAGGCCCAGATACACTGACGCAACTAATCGGGTGGGCGAAGTGGATGTCGCCTGAACAAATAAACGAGTCTTTCGTGCGTCAATTGGTCTCCCCTTCAAATCAAGTTCAAGGCGCCGTGTACTCGGACTACGGTGGGCAAATTGATGGGACTATTTGGAACGGCCTGGCCCGGGCAACGGGTACGCTCGGAGTTGCAGTTGGTTCTCTAGGGTACTTCCCGGCAATGGATATGGTTCGCCAGGCTTTGCCAATGGTTATGGCATTTTTGAAAATGGCTATAGTGATTTGTATTCCGTTGGTGCTTATTGTGGGCGCTTATCAACTCAAAGTTGCAATGACAACGTCCGTGATTTTTTTCGCGCTGATTTTCGTAGACTTCTGGTTCCAGTTGGCCCGCTGGGTAGACAGCACAATTTTAGATGCACTCTATGGCTCTGGATCACCACATCTAAGCTTTGATCCGTTGATGGGGTTAAATACCGCCACTCAAGATGCCATATTGAATTTCGTGATGGGGGCGATGTTTATAATTTTACCAATGTTCTGGATAGGTGCACTTGGCTGGGTAGGAGTGAATGCGGGCAATGCCCTCTCAGGTTTGACTGATGGCAGCAAATCCATACAACAAGCTGGAGGAGCAGCAGGAGGACTGGCCCAGAGCGGAATAAAATCAATCACTTCGGGCAAAGAATAGAGGATTAAGGGGCGTCTACTAAACCCCCTCAGTCTTTTTCACTCAAATTAAAATCAGACTCGTGAAACAGCGAGTTATGAATATTTAATTGAGAGTACGGGTCATTATCTAACTCTTCGCCTTGCCAAAGACTATCTGAGCTATTCGCCCTCGAAAGATTAGTGGCGACTGAAGACTGAGAAAATTCAGGACCTTCAGGCCCATCGAGTTGACCAGAATCACTCAACTTCGCCCACAGTGAAAACCCCAAAAAAAACACTGCAATAGTGACTACTGCACCCGCAAGTACACTGCCTGCATAAGCGATTAAAATTGCTATCACCCCGGCAAAGGCAGCTCTTTTCCCCCAACGAAGCGCCACATTCTTATCTACAAGAAAAAAACGCACACCACGCCCCAGGCCATAGCCTAAGCGGCCAGTAAAGCTCTGAGAGGACTGTGTAGTCATGAGCGCTTCTCCTGTGAAGCATTTTCTGGAGGTCTATGAGGCCAGCTATACGCCCAGACAATATCTTTTGCAAGCCGAGCTCAAATGGCCCAAAGGGTTAAATGGCTCTCAAAAGCCAATGGAAAGGTTCCCAAGGGTAAAAGCCCTACCCGAAAGGGCCTTAAGTGCGAAAAGGCATCCTGCCTCCAACGCATCTCTACTACGGGCATTTAAATCCCTCACAGTCAAAACTGAACCTACCGACGCCAAGTCGAGAAGCAGCCTCTATCTGGAAATATTTAGGAACACCAGTATCTGTTCAACATGGGACGTAATGGCATTTTGCCCCTCGAAATGTGATTGGCCGTCAATATTGATTTCTTATTGAGCCACGCCCATCAGATAGAGGAAAAGCCCGCCCATGATTAATAGTGGAGTTGGCCATGCTTTCTTTCTTTCGATGCAGAAAAATCCCACACGAACAGACCGCTCCCCAGAATGGTTTATGGCAACCCGCGTCCAGCCAATCACTGCTTGCACCTTCGCGACGGCAAAAGCTGCTGGAGAACATCTGGCAACGCGCTTCGCTCTCACGCCAACAGTTTGTCGAACTCTACCGACAACCACTGGAGCGTTACGCTGAGTTGGTCCAGCAACTCCCTGCATCGCAAAACCATCACCATGCTTATCCTGGCGGCATGCTCGATCACGGGCTGGAGATCGTCGCCTATGCCTTGAAGATTCGACAGAGCTACTTGCTGCCCATTGGCGCACCACCGGAGTCGCAATCAGCGCAAGCCGAAGCTTGGACAGCCGCGGCTGCCTACGGGGCACTCATTCATGATCTCGGCAAAATTGCGGTCGACCTGCATGTCGAGCTGGAGGACGGAACAACCTGGCACCCTTGGCATGGACCGATCAACCAGCCCTACCGGTTTCGCCATGTGAAGGGGCGCAACTATCACTTGCACGGCGCGGCCGCGGCATTGATCTACTCGCAGATCCTCACTCCAAACATCCTGGACTGGCTCAGCGGTTTTCCTGAAGCATGGTCGCAGCTGATTTTTATCCTCTCGGGTCAGTACGAGCACGCCGGTATTTTGGGTGAGATCGTGGTCAAGGCCGATCAAGCTTCAGTCGCTCAAGAACTGGGAGGCAATCCTGCGCGAGCACTGGATGCACCCAAGCAGTCGTTGCAACGGCAACTGGCTGATGGACTGCGTTACCTGGTACGCGAGACCTACAAGCTCAATCAGCCTGACGGGCCATCTGACGGCTGGCTGACTCAAGACGCCTTGTGGCTGGTCAGCAAACCTATTTCAGACCAGCTTCGAGCCTATCTGCTGACTCAAGGCATTGAAGGCGTACCGACCTCAAACGCGCCGTTTTTCAACATGCTTCAAGACCAAGGGGTCATCCAAACCAACGCGCAAGACAAAGCCATCTGGAAGGCCACGATCGACAACAACAAGGGTTGGCGCAACACCTTCACCTTGCTCAAGCTCTCACCGGCGCTGATATGGAGCGATCCAGGCGACCGGCCACCGGTCTACTTCGGCACGCTGGAGGTTGAGACTGACGCGTCTATCGAGGAGGTTGCGAACAACGAAAGCTGCGTCAAACACAACCTGCCGGCTTTGGTACTCAGCAAGGCAGTACCGCCCGCCTCTGAAGTGTCCCTGCCCGACTTCTGCAGCCCTACTACTGCTCCCCCTGACGATCTTGACGCTCTCATGGCACTGCTGGGAGGCGACGCACAAGCTCTACCGCCACCATCAGATCCTGTTACAACTGAAGCAGAAAACGACGCTGTGGCTCGCGCTCGGGATGCACTAACGACTGAAGTCGCGGACACGGCCACCATCCAGAAGACTCAGCTTGGTCAGGCCTTTATTGACTGGCTCAAAGATGGCCTGCACTCCAGAAAGCTGATCATCAATGATGCCAAGGCACTAGTGCATACCGTATCGGGTACGGCAATGCTGGTCACGCCCGGGATTTTCAAACGGTTTGTGCAGGAGTTCCCAGTCCTGGAGGCTCAGGCAAAAGCTCAGGAACTTAATGCCTGGCAACTGGTTCAGCGCGGCTTTGAGAAGCTCAAGCTCCATCGCAAAACAGAAAACAGCCTCAACATCTGGACGATCAATGTCGTTGGCCCGCGCAGCAGTAAAAAGCTTCGCGGCTACTTGCTCAATGATCCCTCTACACTATTCAGAGAGGTGCCGTTGGACAACGTATACCTTAGCCATGTGATCGGGTGAAAGAGGTGTAAACCTATTTCGGGACTGGACACTCACGACCTCAGAAGCACAACCAGGATCCTGTATTTATCAAGCGCCCGCCCCTTGTTCAGACAGTCCAGAAAAAAGACATCATCTCCTCCCTGTAACGAACTCTCGCATTAACACTTCGGCTATCAACCTATTCGCGATGGCATACAGCGCATGCGCCAGTGCGGCGGCCGGCATGCCGCGCAAGAAGGCTCGCCCCCTTACCCTTACCTTATTCTATGGCCTGCAGATTTTTCCACACTCGGCTCAGCCCGCAATCATTCGGTACCCGGAATCTTTTTCGGGGTGGCTAAAAAACTGTGGGGGTAAATGTGGGGGTATTTTTCCAGGCATGAAAAAGCCCAACGGATTAGGTTGGGCTAAGTCATTGAAAAATATGGTCGGGACGGAGTGATTCGAACACTCGACCCCTAGCACCCCATGCTAGTGCGCTACCGGACTGCGCTACGCCCCGACTAGGCGTTACATCTATGTTGCGGCTTGCTAGAACGTCGAGAAATATACCTTAAGCTTTTGAAATACGAAAGTATTTTAAAGACAGGTTTATTTGCGAAGTACCAGTAAAACGTCCTCCAGCTCGGAGATCGTTTGGCGAATCAGTTGTTTGTATTGCGTGGTGTCATCTTTGGCTTCATCGCCAGACAATCGCTGGCGTGCGCCTCCGATGGTAAAACCTTGATCGTAAAGCAAAGCGCGAATCTGCCGGATCATCAGCACGTCTTGTCGCTGATAATACCGGCGGTTTCCGCGTCGTTTGACGGGGTTAAGCTGAGGAAATTCTTGCTCCCAGTAGCGCAGCACGTGCGGCTTTACCGCACATAACTCGCTAACTTCGCCAATGGCGAAGTAGCGTTTGCCTGGAATCGGCGGGAGCTCGTCGTTATGACTTGGTTCCAGCATAAGCCTCTACTCGGGCCTTCAACTTCTGCCCTGGACGAAAGGTGACCACACGGCGAGCCGTGATCGGGATTTCCTCTCCCGTTTTCGGATTGCGGCCAGGCCGCTGTCGCTTGTCACGCAAATCAAAATTGCCAAAACCTGACAGTTTGACCTGTTCATTGTCTTCAAGAGCGTGCCTGATTTCTTCGAAAAACAACTCCACCAATTCTTTGGCTTCGCGTTTATTCAGGCCCAGCTCTTCATAAAGACGTTCCGCCATTTCAGCTTTCGTCAGAGCCCCCATACGTCACTTCCTTAACGTGGCGTTCAACCTTTTTTCGAGCGAGGTGAGGATATTTTGTGTCGTGGTGTTCACCTCATCGTCATTAAGAGTGCGCGATGGATGCTGCCAGGTCAAGCCAACTGCAAGGCTTTTTCTATGCGGATCAATACCTTTACCCTGGTAAACGTCAAATAGCCTGAGGTCTGTCAGCCATTCACCTGCATTTTCACGGATTACGTTCAGCACATCGCTGGCTGCAACGTCACGATCAGCCAACAATGCCAGGTCACGGCGCACTTCCGGGAAGCGGGACAGCTCGTGGAATTTCGGCATTTTGCCCGAAGCCACTTCTGCCAGTACCAGTTCGAAAAGGAACACAGGACGGTCAAGACCCAGCGTTTTTGCCAGTTCAGGGTGAATCGCACCCACATAACCGACTTCACGCCCATCACGCTCAATACGAGCAGTCTGCCCAGGGTGCAAAGCAGGATGGCTACCCACTACAAAGGTGAACGCATCAAGTGCACCGGCAAAGCCCAACACCGCTTCTACGTCAGCTTTGACGTCAAAGAAGTCGGCAACATCGCGACCTTGTGCCCAGCCTTCTGGCAAGCGGCTACCGCATACTACACCGGCAAGCATTGGCTCTTGCTTCAGACCTTCCAGTTGCCCGACAAAACGCAGACCACTTTCGAAGAGACGGACGCGATCTTGCTGACGGTTGAGGTTGTGCTGCAAGGACTTAACCAGACCCGGCCACAAAGACGCACGCATTGCTGCCATGTCGTTGGAAATTGGATTGGCCAACAATAGAGGCTTAACGCCCGGGCTGAACAATTCGAATTGCTTCGGATCGATAAAACTGTAAGTTATTGCTTCCTGGTAACCACGAGCTACCAGCAGGCGACGCAACTCTGGCAGTTCGCTACGCGCCTCAGTTTTAGCTTGCGGCGCAAGGCGAGCTTGCGGGTAGCGAACCGGCAGACGGTTGTAACCATAAAGGCGAGCCAATTCTTCGATCAAATCAACTTCAAGGCTGATATCGAAACGGTGGCTAGGCACCTCAACACGCCACTGCCCTACCCCGTCAGCGGAAATGTCCAGCCCCAAAGCACTGAGCAGACGCTCGACTTCAGCAGAATCCATTTCTAGGCCGAGCATCTGAGTGATGCGTGCAGCGCGCAAAGTGATGGGTGCAATCGATGGCAGGTACTGCTCGTTAACAGTCTCTACGATTGGACCAGCTTCACCACCGGTGATTTCCAGAAGCAAGCCTGTGGCACGCTCCATGGCTTCACGCGCCAATTTCCAGTCCACACCACGCTCATAGCGATGCGAGGCATCTGTGTGCAGACCATAGGATCGGGCCTTACCCGCTACAGCGATCTGATCAAAGAAAGCACTTTCGAGGAATATATCGCGGGTTTTGATAGAAACACCGCTGTGCTCCCCGCCCATCACACCAGCAATTGCCAAAGCACGGGAGTGGTCAGCAATCACCAATGTGTCGCTACGCAGGGTGACTTCCTGACCGTCGAGCAGTACCAGTTTCTCGCCCTCGTCAGCCATACGCACGCGGATGCCGCCATTAATCTCGGCGAGATCGAATGCGTGCAACGGCTGACCCAACTCAAGCATCACATAGTTTGTGATGTCGACAGCAGCGTCGATGCTACGAACGTCTGCACGACGCAGGCGTTCAACCATCCAGAGAGGCGTCGGGCGTGACAGATCGACGTTGCGGATGACGCGCCCCAGATAACGCGGGCAGGCAGAAGGTGCCAACACCTCAACCGGGCGAACTTCATCGTGTACCGCTGCAACAGCGGCTACTACAGGACGAGTCACTTCTGCGGCGTACAGCGCGCCAACCTCGCGGGCCAAACCTGCCAAAGACAAGCAGTCGCCACGGTTAGGGGTCAGGTCGACCTCAATGCTGGCATCTTCAAGCCCCAGAAACGTGCGAATGTCCTCGCCTACAGGCGCATCGGATGGCAATTCCATCAAGCCATCATTGCCTTCACCAATTTGCAGCTCTGCTTGCGAGCACAGCATGCCATTGGACTCAAGACCACGCAGCTTGGCTTTCTTGATTTTGAAGTCGCCTGGCAGTTCTGCACCGATCATGGCGAATGGAACTTTCAGGCCGGGCCGTACGTTCGGCGCACCGCAAACTACCTGAAAAGTCTCCGAGCCATTGCTGACTTGACACACGCGAAGTTTGTCGGCGTCTGGGTGCTGCTCAGTGCTGAGCACCTCACCCACGACAACGCCGCTGAATACACCGGCGGCCGGCGTTACGCTATCGACCTCAAGACCGGCCATCGACAAACGAGCAACCAGCTCGTCACGACTTACCTGCGGGTTAACCCAACCACGCAGCCATTGTTCACTGAATTTCATCCTGCTCTCCTAAGAATTCGTTACGACTAGCGAAATTGCGCGAGGAACCGCAAGTCGTTGTCGAAGAACAGACGCAAGTCGTTCACGCCGTAACGCAGCATGGCCAGACGTTCAACGCCCATGCCGAAAGCAAAACCCGAGAACTCCTCCGGGTCGATGCCGGACATACGCAGCACGTTCGGATGAACCATGCCGCAGCCCATAACTTCCAGCCAGCCCGTTTGCTTGCATACACGGCAGCCTTTGCCACTACACATCACGCACTCCATATCCACTTCAGCCGAAGGCTCTGTGAACGGGAAGTACGAAGGGCGGAAACGCACGGCCAATTCTTTTTCGAAGAACACTCGCAAAAACTCTTCGATGGTCCCTTTAAGGTCCGAGAAGTTGATATCGCGATCGACCAGCAGGCCTTCAACCTGATGGAACATCGGCGAGTGAGTGATATCGGAGTCGCTACGATACACACGACCCGGACAGACGATGCGGATCGGCGGCTGCTGCGATTCCATGGTGCGGACCTGTACCGGGGAGGTATGGGTGCGCAACAGCATGTTGGCATTGAAATAGAAGGTGTCATGCATCGAACGGGCCGGGTGATGGCCTGGGATGTTGAGCGCCTCAAAGTTGTGATAGTCGTCTTCGACCTCTGGGCCTTCGGCGATGCCGTAGCCAATATGAGTGAAGAACTGTTCGATACGTTCCAGAGTCCGGGTAACCGGATGCAGACCGCCTGAGGTCTGGCCACGGCCAGGCAGGGTCACATCAATAGACTCGGCAGACAGTTTGGCGGCCAGTTCGGCCTCTTCAAACAGCGCCTTGCGTGCATTGAGAACCTCTGTGACACGCTCCTTGGCAACGTTGATCAGGGCTCCCACTTGTGGGCGCTCTTCAGCTGGCAAATTCCCCAAGGTCTTCATCACCTGAGTCAATTCACCTTTTTTGCCAAGGTACTGAACCCGGATTTGCTCCAGGGCATTAATATCTTCAGCGCTTTGCACAGCCTCTAGTGCTTGAGAGACCAGCGCATCCAGGTTTTCCATGTACAGACTCCAGATACAAAATAGGGGAAGAGCTTGAAGGCTCTTCCCCTATTTAAGACGTTTAGCACCTGAGCCCACAGAGGTGAGCACAAGAACTGTCGGGGGTACTTAAGCCAAGGTGGCTTTAGCTTTCTCGACAATCGCAGCAAACGCCGCTTTTTCGTTCACTGCCAGATCAGACAGAACCTTACGGTCGATCTCGATGGAAGCTTTTTTCAGGCCGGCGATGAAACGGCTGTAAGACAGACCGTTGATACGTGCACCAGCGTTGATACGAGCGATCCACAGAGCGCGGAACTGACGTTTTTTCTGACGACGGTCACGGTAGGCGTATTGGCCTGCCTTGATTACCGCTTGCTTGGCAACACGGAATACGCGTGAGCGTGCGCCGTAGTAGCCTTTAGCCAGTTTCAGAATTTTTTTGTGACGTTTACGGGCGACAACGCCACGCTTTACACGAGCCATGAGTTACTTCCTCTAGTCTTAACCAAAAATTAACGAAGGCGCAGCATGCGCTCGACTTTTGCCACGTCGGACGGATGCAGCAAGCTGCTTCCGCGCAGTTGACGCTTACGCTTGGTCGACATTTTGGTCAGGATGTGGCTCTTGAAAGCGTGTTTGTGCTTGATACCGTTAGCAGTTTTCAGAAACCGCTTAGCAGCACCACTTTTAGTCTTCATCTTTGGCATGTTCGGATACTCCGCATTCAGTTGATAAACATAACCGCAAGGCCTGCCGTGCCCTGGTGGTTACTTCTTCTTTTTCGGGGCGATGACCATAATCAGCTGGCGTCCTTCCATCTTAGGATGCTGTTCGACGGTCCCGTATTCGACCAGGTCAGCTTCAACCCGCTTCAACAGTTCCATACCCAGCTCCTGGTGGGCCATCTCACGGCCGCGGAATCGTAACGACACCTTGGCCCTGTCCCCATCACTCAGGAAACGTACCAGGTTGCGCAGTTTTACCTGGTAATCCCCTTCCTCCGTCCCTGGACGAAACTTGATTTCTTTAACCTGGATTTGTTTCTGGTTTTTCTTCGCTGCGGCAATCTGTTTCTTCTTTTCGAAGATCGACTTGCCGTAATCCATCAGCTTACAAACAGGGGGTACTGCATCAGCGGAAATTTCCACCAAATCCAGTTTGGCTTCTTCAGCCTTAAGAAGCGCTTCTTCGATCGGGACAATGCCAAGTTGCTCGCCCTCAGCTCCGATTAACCGAACCTCGCGTGCCGAGATATTCTCGTTGATCGGGGCTTTCGGTGCAGCTCGTTTATCTTGTCTCATTTCACGCTTAATAATAATTACTCCGAATCATGGCGACCACGCCGGGAAACCGCTTGTGCGAGGAATTCAGCGAATTGCGCGACGGGCATCGAGCCCAGGTCAGCACCTTCACGTGTACGCACAGCGACAGTCTGCATCTCGACTTCCCGATCTCCGATAACCAAGAGATAAGGAACCTTGAGCAAAGTATGCTCGCGGATTTTAAAGCCGATCTTTTCATTTCTCAAGTCAGACTTGGCACGAAACCCGCTCTGATTGAGAGTTTTTTCAACCTCAGCGGCAAATTCTGCCTGTTTATCAGTGATATTCATGATCACTGCCTGAGTTGGCGCCAACCACGCGGGGAACGCCCCTTCGTAATGCTCAATCAAAATACCGACAAAGCGCTCGAACGATCCGAGGATCGCGCGGTGCAGCATAACGGGATGCTTGCGGCTGTTGTCTTCAGACACATACTCTGCGCCAAGACGGATCGGCAGGTTAAAATCGAGCTGCAGGGTACCACACTGCCAGACACGACCAAGACAATCTTTTAGAGAAAATTCAATCTTCGGCCCGTAGAAGGCGCCTTCACCCGGCTGCAAGTCATAAGCCAAACCGGCGCTATCAAGAGCTGAAGCCAAGGCACTTTCGGCACGATCCCACAGCTCATCGGAACCTACGCGCTTTTCAGGGCGAGTCGAAAGCTTGAGTTCGATATCTTTAAAACCGAAGTCTGCGTACACATCCAGCGTCAGCTTGATAAAGGCTGCGGACTCGGCCTGCATCTGCTCTTCAGTGCAGAAGATGTGCGCATCGTCTTGCGTAAAGGCGCGAACACGCATGATGCCATGCAAGGCACCCGACGGCTCGTTGCGGTGGCAAGCACCAAATTCAGCCAGACGCAATGGCAGCTCACGATAGCTTTTCAGACCTTGATTAAACACCTGCACGTGACATGGGCAGTTCATCGGTTTGATCGCGTAGTCGCGGCTTTCCGACTCAGTGGTGAACATGTTTTCAGCGTAGTTAGCCCAGTGACCGGACTTTTCCCACAAGCTGCGATCCACGACCTGAGGAGTCTTGATCTCCAGGTAGCCGTTCTCGCGCTGCACTTTACGCATGTACTGCTCAAGCACTTGATACAGGGTCCAGCCATTTGGGTGCCAGAACACCATGCCCGGCGCTTCTTCTTGAGTGTGGAACAGGCCCAGGCGCTTACCGATTTTGCGGTGGTCGCGCTTTTCAGCCTCTTCTATACGCAGGACATAAGCAGCCAACTGCTTCTTGTCAGCCCAGGCAGTGCCGTAAATACGCTGCAACTGCTCGTTTTTGGCATCGCCACGCCAGTAGGCGCCCGACAGCTTGGTCAGCTTGAATGACTTGAGAAAGCGTGTATTCGGGACGTGAGGACCACGACACATGTCAACGTATTCTTCATGGAAGTACAAACCCATGGCCTGTTCGTTCGGCATATCTTCGATCAAACGCAGCTTGTAATCTTCACCACGCTCAGAGAACAGCTCGATCACGTCAGCGCGCGGCGTCACTTTCTTGATGACGTCGTAGTCTTTTTCAATCAACTGCTGCATGCGCTTCTCGATAGCAGCCATGTCATCCGGGGTAAACGGACGCTCATAGGCGATATCGTAGTAAAAGCCTTCGTCAATAACAGGACCGATCACCATTTTGGCTGTCGGGTACAACTGCTTGACTGCATGGCCGACCAAGTGAGCGCAAGAGTGACGAATGATCTCCAGCCCCTCTTCATCCTTGGGCGTAATGATTTGCAAGGTGGCATCATTTTCGATCAGGTCACAGGCATCAACCAGCTTGCCGTTGACTTTGCCAGCTACAGTGGCCTTGGCCAAACCTGCGCCAATTGAAGCAGCGACCTCGGCAACAGAGACCGGGTGATCGAATGAACGTTGACTGCCGTCGGGAAGAGTAATAGTTGGCATGGCGCCTCCTCTCCTAGTGGTGACCCCTACCAAAGGTCACGTGGGTTGGGATGAGCCAGTACGCGATTCGGTGGTCTACCTGCCTCACAGTGGCAGGAGCCTTGCGGCCAACCGGAAACCGAACCAGAGTGACTGGAGTTCAAAACAAAAAGGTTAATGGCTCTGCTTCGCGGCTCAGGGAGCATGCGCTTACAGAAAACTGCCAAGGGCGGCATGCTAACACAGATGCTTAAGCGCTGCCCCTTCCTCTTTTTTTGCGCATAAACAGCCGGCGAATTTTGCTAAATGATGAACTTGAGCTTCATTATTCCCTCAGATAATGAGTGAAATCATTTCGCAATTAACGATCACAAGGAGCATCACATGCGCATGACTCATCTTTTGGCTTTCGCCGCACCACTGGCACTGTTGCTGCCGCTTAGCGCCCAGGCAGCCTGGCCCAAAGAATTGAAAAAGCAGTTCACGGCCCAATGTGTGCCCGCAGCTGAAAAAACCATCGGTGAAAAAGCTGCCAAAGCTCACTGTGCATGTGGCGCCGACAAAATCGAAAAGAGCTTCACCGAGGCCCAAATCCGGACACTGATGAGCCCAGAAGGCGCAAAAAATCCTCAGCTTCAGCAGGACGCTTTGAATGCAATCGCAGAGTGCAAAGTAAGCACTCAACCCAAGAAATAGGGTTTCGCAAGGCAATAAACAAGGTAAAAACGGCCCAAATGCAGCCTTGAACTAAAAAATACGTCTCATTAGTTGCTTTTTTTTAAAGCCTCTTTCGCCCTGAAAGCCCCATAAAACGGGGCTTTCAGGCTTTTTAAACGCCAGACAAAAGCTAACATTACGTCAATCTGAGGCTCAGGGGGGCTCCCAAACCGCACATTTCGACTATGATAGCCAAGTGTGCCCAGTTGGCCTGAGCAGCACAGTACTACTGAAAATATAAGTTTCTTGGAGATACACCATGTCTAATCGCCAAACCGGCACCGTAAAATGGTTCAACGATGAAAAAGGCTTCGGCTTCATCACTCCTCAAGGTGGCGGTGACGACCTGTTCGTACACTTCAAAGCTATCGAAAGCGACGGTTTCAAAAGCCTGAAAGAAGGCCAGACCGTTTCCTTCGTGGCTGAGAAAGGCCAAAAGGGTATGCAAGCTGCACAGGTTCGTCCGGAGTAAATCTCCCGCGAACAAAAAAAACCCCGTCCATGTGACGGGGTTTTTTATGCCTGAAACAACGCTAGGCGTGCTTAGCCGCAGTTAACACGGGTAATGATTGCGTTGTCATCCGCATTAAGATTCAAACGATCAGAGCGGTACTCCAGGGTCATGACGTCGTGTGGCGACAATATGCGGGCGTTCTGAGCACCCGCTTTGATACGGGCTTGCTCCAGCAGATCGGACGATGCCTTCTGGCCAATTGCAAATGCGGCTGCCTTGGCATCGCAACGTGTGTGACCGGCCTCAGCCACAGGCGCTTTAACAGCCTCGCTCGTGCTGCTGCACCCAGACAGCGCTACGACTGCCAACAATGAACCCAATGACACTAGCTTCCAAGACATGAAGCCTCCTTAAGATGAAAAGTCGTAACCTTTGCGACAGCTTTTCCGCACAGAGGTTGCATGGGGTCTGACAGCAAAATCCGATCAGCCCTAGGGTTCAAGATTTTGCCCGACTGAATACACACTTCGCTCACCTAATCGTGAGCAAATATGTACAAACGATTAATAGACATCAATGTAGTCAAATGGCGGATTAGGCCAGTTTTCTTTCAAGGCATTAAAAATCTGCATGAGCCAGACTTCATCACTGGCCGCAATATTACCGACATACCCCGAACCAGCCGCCCATGTCTCAAGCCTGAACAGCAGCCCATCGATATCGACACCGCCCACCACACCTGAGGAAATATAGGCAATACCCTGCTTGGAGACACGCAACTGAGTGTGCACATCATCACTGGCAGAGGCTAATAATTGGCTAACCGCTGAAAGGGTCAAGCTCTCGGGATTTTTTAAATCAATCTGCATGCAGCCCCTCCGACAAAAAACGCTAGTGTGTCATGCAGCAGCGACTTCTTGCGAAAGTTAAGGCACCGAGTGAGCAATGCCATGATTAATTTTGTTCGCCTGATCGTCTCAGGATGACATTTTGCTAAAATCGCGCTTTCGACACCCCTTCATGAGATACCCATGACAACAGTCACCATCGATGCAGATATCAAAGCCAAATGGCCTCAAGGGCAATGTTCCTACAGCCCGGGTAGCCCTGAAGAGCTAGCCATCATCGGCATTGATCTCCTGGTCAAAGAACTGGGTACAGAGGCCGCACGCGCTTTTGTCAGCCAGGTTTTCGAAAAATACAAAGACACCGAAACCTCAAAGCCGGTTTAAGTACCGCACTGCCCGTACGTGCAATTGCTGTGGTGTGCCGCCCCTATCAGGCACACCCTCGGCGTCACTGTAACTGCGCAACCCTCTCGCCTAACTGCAAAATCAACTGCCCGACCGTTGTAAGCGCCGGTTACACATAGCCGCTTTTCTGTACACCATCAAAGCCAATCACCCACTGCTGCTCAGGCACACGGCCATTGAACTCAGGCGCCGCGCGCAAAAGAGCCGTTGGCCAATCGCGACCCGGTCGAACACCCGAACAGAAAACGCCTCTTGCGTTCGGGAATCCGCACAGGCTCAAATCAAGAAAAAACAAACTCAAAATATTTCATTAAAAATCAATTGGTTAATAGCATTACCAATCATTTCTGACTTTGGCATAAATAGTGCTTTTATTTGGCCAGCACGTGCCCTTGGATGGCATGCGCCGCGCCAATCTGTACGTCTGTGCGCTCACCAATAAGAGAGAAAATAATGAAAACATCTGTCTTGAAAGCTATTGTTCCGGGCGCCTTGGCCCTTCTGCTGTCCTTGCCAACTGTTCACGCTCAAGAAGCCGTCACCAAGCCGAATGTGGTCATTCTGGCAACCGGCGGGACCATTGCGGGCGCGGGTGCCAGCGCTGCCAACAGCGCGACTTACACCGCAGCCAAGGTGGGTATCGATCAACTGATCGCTGGCGTTCCGGAGCTGAGTCAATTGGCGAACGTGCGTGGCGAGCAAGTCATGCAAATTGCCTCCGAAAGCATCACCAACGACAACTTGCTGCAATTGGGCCGCCGCGTCGCCGAGCTGGCTGACAGTAAAGATGTCGATGGCATCGTCATCACCCACGGCACCGACACTCTCGAAGAGACCGCTTACTTCCTGAACCTGGTCGAAAAAACCGACAAGCCAATCATCGTTGTCGGCTCCATGCGCCCGGGCACTGCCATGTCCGCTGACGGCATGCTCAACCTGTACAACGCAGTGGCCGTGGCCGGCAGCAAAGACGCTCGCGGCAAAGGCGTGCTGGTGACCATGAACGACGAAATCCAGTCTGGCCGTGATGTCAGCAAAATGATGAACATCAAGACCGAAGCGTTCAAAAGCCCTTGGGGCCCACTGGGCATGGTTGTTGAAGGCAAATCCTACTGGTTCCGCTTGCCTGCCAAGCGTCACACCATGGACTCTGAATTCGACATCAAAAACATCAAAACCCTGCCAAACGTCGGTATCGCCTACTCCTACGGCAACGTAGACGACACGGCCTACAAAGCTCTGGCACAAGCTGGCGCCAAAGCCATCATCCACGTAGGCACAGGCAACGGCTCAGTCTCGTCTCGCGTCGTTCCGACCCTGCAAGAGTTGCGCAAGGACGGTGTACAAATCATTCGCTCCTCCCACGTAAATAACGGCGGCTTCGTACTGCGTAACGCAGAACAGCCTGACGATAAATACGACTGGGTCGTCGCTCATGACCTTAACCCGCAAAAAGCTCGCATCCTGGCCATGGTTGCACTGACCAAAACCCAAGACAGCAAAGAGCTGCAACGGATGTTCTGGGAATACTAAAACCCTCACGCCAAGCGCTGCCCGGCGCTAGGCATCCCACCACTCATTCGCCCGAATGAGTGGTCTATATTGTTGATTTTCCTCTTGTTCGCGCACTAAACCGAAAAAAAGCAGTCCGATCCCGGCAGTGAGAGACATTCAAAGTGTTGCCAAAACTCTCGCAGTTAAATACTGTATGCGCATACAGCTAACCAAGGATCGCATCATGGCTAAAAAAACGGCGAAAGAACCGGCCCTTCCGAGCCCGTACGAAGTTTTCGGCATGCGCATACAAAAAATCATCAGCTCGCCTAAAGCTCAAAAAGACAGAATGGCGGTGCTGGACCGGCAGGAAGGTGATAACCCGGAATTCTGGGAGCGCTTGCTGGAAGAAATTTCCGAAAACGATAACGTCACCATCGCTCACCGTGATTGCGGCGGCGTCAATGTTTTCTGGACCGTACCAGAGGAAGACTGAGTCAATGAGGGTTCGTTTACTGGCATTTGCCAGCCTCTTTACTGTTTTAAGTGCACACGCTGCGGCCCCGCAGACATTCAGCGAAGCAAAAAAAATCGCCTGGAAACTCTACGAGCCCCAATCGACCGAGTTTTACTGCGGCTGCAAATACTCCGGCAACCGCGTTGATCTCAAAGCGTGCGGTTACGTACCGCGCAAAAATGCCAACCGCGCAGCGCGTATCGAGTGGGAACACATTGTTCCTGCCTGGCAGATTGGTCATCAGCGTCAATGCTGGCAAAACGGGGGACGAAAAAATTGCACCCGTAACGACCCGGTCTACAAAGTCGCAGAAGCTGACCTGCACAACCTGGTGCCGAGCATTGGCGAAGTAAACGGCGATCGAAACAACTTCAGTTTTGGCTGGCTGCCGACACAACCAAGCCAATATGGCTCGTGCCTGACTCAAGTCGATTTCAAGGCTAAAAAAGTCATGCCGCGTCCGCGCATCCGCGGAATGATTGCACGCACCTATTTGTACATGAGCAAGCGCTACAACCTGCGTCTCTCCAAACAGGATCAGCAGTTGTACGCCGCCTGGAACAAAACCTACCCGGTCCAAAACTGGGAGCGCCAGCGCAACCAGGCCGTAGCCTGCGTAATGGGTCGCGGTAACGACTTTGTCGGCCCGGTCAATCTGAAGGCCTGCAGCTAGCTCAGCGCCGCTACATGCCCTACTGGCGGTAGGGCATGTAGCAACGCTTGAGGCAGTTGCTTGAGCAATAGCAGCGCGATTAGTTTGCGAGCGAACTCTGCCTCCTCAAAGCGCCAACTGATAACGGATTTCCTCGAGAGATTGTCCGCCTCGCACAATGCTGCGTTTGGAACCGATCTCAGGCTCCAACCCGGCACGGGTGTAAAAGGCAATAGCGCGATGGTTTCCAACGAGCACCCAAAGGGTCACGCGCTCATAGCGCTGCTGCGCGAGATACTTAATGGCCGCCGACCAGAGTGCTCGACCCATTCCGGTGCCCCAATACTCAGCCAGGACATAAATCGCACGAATTTCTCCGGTCCTTTGCGACTCGACATCATCGCGACTGGCGCCGGGAGAAACCCAGCCAACAATCATCCCGTCGATTGAAGCCACAAATACCGGCTCCTTCGCCTCCTCGATAGATTGTCGCCACCAAGCCTCGCGCTGCCCCACAGTGCTGTCGAGCGAGTGCAAATAATCTGCGGGCAATAAATCAGCATAAGCCTGCTGCCAACTGCGCACGTGAATCCTGGCAATCGCGGCAGCGTCATCAGGTTGAGCAACACGAATCAAGGCATCTTCTCCAGAAATATCAATGGTGGCTGGACAGACCAAGAGCGTGAAGTCATGACTCAACACATTGGGTGGTCGCGCAGAGAACGGCAACAGACATCAGCCCGAGTTTTCCCAAAAGACTGACTGTCGATAGTGGGTTCACACCTTCCTTGAACCGGTGGCAAATGTGACATCAACGTCTACGTTTTGCCTCACAAGAGGACTCAGGGGCATTTTCCACGCGTCAAATCGTTTCTGCCGCGCAAATTGATGAGATTTCATGGCGCTCATTTATTGCCGAACTGCCGAGCCTGAGCTATTACTCTCGGGATGATAAAACAAGCTCGATTTAATAAGAAACAACAGGTAGTCAATGAGCTCGTCCGCCAAATCGAAAACGGGCTTATGGAAGACGGCTATGTCTTGCCCGATGAAGATCAACTGGCTCAAGAACTGGGTGTCAATCGCAGCACATTACGCCAGGCGCTGACAGAGCTGGAACGACGCAAGTACATCGCTCGGCGCACCACAGGAGGGTCTGTCGTGACCTTTGACGGCATACCGCTCGATCAAAAAAATGGTTGGGCACAAGCACTGGCCAGTACTGGAGCGCGCATCCACACCGAGCAGCTCAAACTTGAATCCGTCGAACGCCCGGAGTTAACCCTTCGATTTGGCCTAAGCCATTTCATCATGCTGGAACGTCGTCGGCGCCGCAGCGATGGGACGGCCATATCCCTGGAGCGTTCGTTCATGCCAGCCACCGGCGGGCTTGAAGGGTTGCCACGGGTCGGCATGATTGATGACTCGCTCACCATTACGTTGGCTGCGTATGGGTTTATCGGCGATCACGGCGATCAGTGGATTGGCGCCGAACCACTCAACGAAGAAGATGCGCTGTTGCTCGGACGCCCTGTTGGTACGGTATTCCTTAAAACCTTGCGCACCACCTATGACCGGCATGGGCGACTCATGGAGCATGTCGAGAGCTGGCTTGATCCGACACACTTTCGCATGCATCACTCATTTGGAGCCCCGGCATGAAGCTGGCTGAGCGTGCACTCGGCGCCTTTTATGGCCTGGCATTAGGCGATGCATTGGGCATGCCGACGCAGTCCTTTAGCCGAGCGCACATTCTCACCCGCTTTGGTCCGATCACTTGCTTGATAGACGCGCCAGCCGATCAGCCCATCGCCCCCAACATGCCTGGCGGCTCGATCACCGACGACACTGAGCAAGCCATTCTGGTCGCCCAGCTACTGGTGGACGGCAATGGCACTATCGACCCCAACACCCTGGCGCAGCGCCTGATCACCTGGGAAGCCGCGATGCAGGCCAAAGGTTCACAAGACCTTCTGGGGCCGTCAACCAAACGCGCTATCGAAATGATCCTCGCAGGCCACAGCCCCGAAGAGTCCGGGCGTTATGGCACGACTAACGGCGCGGCCATGCGCATCACACCGGTGGGCATAGCCGCCGATATCAGCCAGCCAGAATCATTCATAAAGGCTGTGGTTCAAGCCTGCCAGGTCACTCACAACACCAGTTTGGGCATTGCCAGCGCAGCCGCTGTAGCCGCGGTGATCTCAAGCGGTATCAACGGCAACAAACTGCAACACGCCCTCAATGCGGGCACTGAAATCGCCTACATGGCAGAACACCACGGCCATTGGGTCGCCGGTGGCCGCATCGGCCCGCGCATTCGCTGGGCCAGACAGGCCAGTCATGAATGCAACCCCGATAACCTCGGCGACTTGCTGTACGACGTAATTGGCACTTCAGTCGCGTCTCAAGAGTCGGTGGTGGCCGCCTTTGCCCTTGCGCAACGGGTAGCCAGCGGCAACCTCAGTAGTTTCGATGCGTTGTGCATCGCCGCCGGTATTGGCGGCGACACCGATACCATCGCCGCTATTCTCGGCGCCATGCTCGGCGCGTGTGCTGGCCTGGAGCACTGGCCGAGCGCACTGATCCAGCAAGTCAAAACAGTCAACAACCTGCAATTGGAACCATTGGTACAACAGTTGCTAACGCTACGCAGCGCATAAAACCCCGCGAAGGACCGCAACACGCCAGGACTTACCCAGAGCCCCACCCTCTGTGCCTGGAAAGACAACATCCGCATCAGGAGCAGCGCCCCATGAGCAATCCCAACGCTGGGCACAGTGCCGGGCAACTGGAAACCCGTGGCATAGAACCCGTCCCCGAAAACGAGTGCAATGGCAACCCGCTGCAACTGTTCTGGGTCTGGTTTGCGGCCAACATCAGCATTCTCGGCTTGCCGCTGGGTGCAACGCTGGTGGCCTTTCACCAGTTGGCCATTTGGCAGGTCATCCTCGTTGCGTTGATCGGTGCTGCGGGTTCGTTCGCGGTGGTTGGCGTGATCTCCATCGCCGGACGACGCGGCCGAGCACCAAGTCTGACACTGTCGCGAGCAATCTTTGGTGTGCGCGGCAACATTGGGCCTACGCTGATTTCTCTGATGTCACGCGTCGGCTGGGAAACCGTCAACACCACAACCGCCGCATTTGTACTGCTGGCATTGTGTGCAATCGTGTTTGGCACGCCCACCGACGCTAAAAATGCGCCACTGCTCACCCTGCTCTTTATCGCCATTTTCACCCTGTTGACCCTGTCTGTTTCGGGACTGGGCCACGCCACCTTGCTGGTCATTCAAAAGTGGGCAACCTACCTGTTTGGTGCACTCAACCTGCTGGTCGGCGGTTTTCTGTGCGCCACCATCGACTGGCAGGCCGTGTTCAACACCAATCCAGCGCCGGTCAGTGCCGTGATTATCGGCATCGGGATCATGGCGGCAGGCACCGGGATCGGCTGGGCCAATGCCGGCGCTGACATGTCGCGCTATCAACATCGCAGCGTCAGTGCGACCCAACTGGTAGCCTCTGCGGCTTGGGGCGCAGGCATTCCACTGATCTTGCTGATCACCTTGGGCGGCTTGTTGTCAGTCGGCAACCACGACCTTGCCTCAGCCACCGACCCCATCGCCGCGATCCGTAACATGTTGCCCGCATGGATGGCCGTGCCTTACCTGCTTAGCGCGTTCGGCGGCTTACTGCTGTCCAATCACCTGTCAGTGTATTCAGCGGGGCTCACCACCCTGACCCTAGGGATAAAAATCAAACGGGTGCAGGCCGTTGTCGTCGATATCGTGGCCATTTTCTGTGGTTCCATTTACTTCATGCTGTACGCCGATAGTTTTTATGGCCCCTTCATCACGTTTATTTCACTGACGGCCATTCCGATTACTGCGTGGGTCGCGATCTTTGTCGTCGACCTCATCCATCGCCAGTACTACAGCCCCAAAGACCTGTTGGATGTCAGCCCCAGCTCCTTTTACTGGTACCACGGCGGTATTGAATGGCGGGCTCTGGGTTCCTGGGCGCTGGCCCTGATTCTGGGCTTTTGCTTTACCCGGGTCGGCAGTTCAGACGCCGACTGGTTCGTCGGGCCACTGGCAGATTCGTGGCTGGGCCATAACGGTCTAGGCTGGATCGTGACCTTTGTCGTCGCAGGCGGGTTGTATGCGCTGCTCGGCGGAGCCAAAGACCGCCGACTGGCTGTACCGGGGCCTGCCAATGCCTAGATTGCTGCACACTGGCCAAGTGATCATTGACCTGGTCATGGCCCTCGACACCTTGCCCCATTCCGGCGGCGATGCATTAGCCAAAAGCGCCAGCTTCCACGCCGGGGGCGGCTTCAATACGATGGCGGCCGCACAGCGCAACGGGCTGAAAACCCTTTACCTTGGCCGTCATGGCCGCGGCCAGTTCGGCGATATTGCCCGTCTGGCCATGCAGGCAGAAGGCATTGAGGTCATCCAACCAATTGATCCAGACAAGGACACCGGGCTCTGTGTGGCACTGACCGAAGCCAATGCCGAGCGAACGTTTATTTCCTGCATTGGCGCAGAAGGTGTTCTGTCAAGCGAGGACCTTGCAACGGTGCATGTCGAACCCGACGACTACCTGTATGTCAGCGGCTATAGCCTGCTGCATCCGGGCAAAGCCACATCACTGCTCACTTGGCTATCCGGGCTGGCGCGCAGCGTCCATGTCACCTTCGATCCGGGGCCATTACTGCAAGATATCGACCCCGCCTTGATCAGCGCTTTATTGCCCCGCCTGAACCTCTGGACCAGCAATCGCAGCGAAGCACAAGGCTTCAGCGCCAGCACCACGATTGCCGACGCCCTGCTCGCCCTGAAATCGCGGCTGCCCGGCGACTGCCTGGTGGTGGTCCGCGACGGCCCGCAAGGCTGCTGGATCAACGACGCTCAGGGCCCGCAACTGATTGCCGGTTTCAACGTTAACGCCATCGACAGCAATGGCGCTGGAGACGCTCATGCCGGGGTCATGATTGCCGCGCTCAGTACAGGCTACACGGCGCCGGATGCGGCCAGACGTGCCAATGCGGCAGCTGCTTTGGCCGTCACCCGTTGGGGGCCTGCCACCGCTCCAAATGCCGACGAAATTGACACGTTTATCCAAAGTGCCCGCTCTCAGGCGCAAAAACAGCATTGAAACAGAGCAAAACACACAAAACTTTACTCGCAACCCGACTAAAGACTGTAGGCAAACAGCCATAAATCTGTAGTCAAAAGCTGGAAAACGCTCAGGCTGCTGTTTTAACCTTACGCTTTGGCTCCCTTCCAGTTACACCAGCGCCCGGCAACTCCTACAGGATGTCGGGCCACTTGCGTGCAGGTCGGGCGGCGCTTCTCTTACTGTGTGACGATCCTTTTGAAATTCATCATTATTGCTGTTTACGTTTTATCCATCGCCTATGTTCATCTGCGGGGCAAGGTTCGCCATAAGCTCGGTCGCCAACTGAGTGACCACTCCAGCTTCCTGGCGCCGATCAACTGTTTCTTGTACCTGTTCTCCAAAGTACCCAGCCAACCTTATTTGAAACCAGCTGACTTCCCGCAATTGCAGGTCCTGCAGGACCACTGGCAAGAGATCCGCGAAGAAGCGCGACGCCTGATGCAGGCCGGTGAGATCAAACGCTCCGAACAGCCGAATGACGTGGGTTTCAACTCGTTCTTCAAGAGCGGCTGGAAGCGTTTCTACCTCAAGTGGTACGGCGACAACCACCCTTCCGCCGGAGAACTGTGCCCCCGCACGATTGAATTGCTCAACAGCATCGGCACCATCAAGGCCGCCATGTTTGCCGAGTTGCCGCCCGGCTCAAAGCTGGTTCGTCATCGCGATCCGTACGCGGGCTCGCTGCGTTACCACCTGGGCCTGGACACCCCGAATGACCCTGGCTGCTACATCAATGTCGATGGGCAGAACTACGCCTGGCGTGACGGCGAAGCGGTGATGTTCGACGAAACGTTCATTCATTACGCCGAAAACAGCACCGATAAAAACCGCATCATCCTGTTCTGCGATGTTGAACGGCCGATGCAATACCGCTGGGCAGCAGCCTTCAACCAATGGTTCAGTCGTACCGTCATGGCCTCGGCCAGCTCACCCAACGATGCCAATGATAAAACCGGCGGCCTGAACCGGGCCTTTACCCGGCTGTACACCATTCGCTTGCGCGGCAAAGCGCTTAAAAAACGCAATCGCACACGCTACTACCTGGAAAAATGGGCGATCTTCGGCGGCTTGCTGGCGTTGTTCCTGCTGATCTAGCGCCTTGCAGAAGCGAGCTTGGCTCGCGATTGTTTGATCGTTAAAAAATCGCGAGCGATAGCCTCTAGACCAGTACCTTCCACAGCAACAACGTGCCCACCAACCCCACCACTGAGACGATGGTTTGCAGCACTGACCACACCCACAGTGTCTGTTTCAGCTCCAGGCCAAAGTACTCGCGCACCATCCAGAAACCCGCGTCGTTGACATGGCAAAAGAACACCGACCCCGCCCCGATGGCCAGCGCCACCAATGAGCTTTGAGTGCCCCCGAGCCCGATGATCAATGGCGCCAGAATACCCGCCGTGGTGGTGGTCGCCACTGTTGCCGAACCCGTGGCCTGACGCAACGCCACTGCAATCAACCAGGCCAGTAACACGAATGAAAGGTGCGCCCCGGTGGCTACCTTGCTGATGGTGTCACTGATCCCGGCTTGCAACAGGGTCTCTTTCAGGCCCCCGCCAGCACCAATCGTCAACAACAGCACGGCAATTGGCGCCAGGCTTTTGCGCAGCACGCCGCCCACCTGATCGCGGGCCATGCCGATGGACCAGCCCAGGCAAATTACCGCCGCAATCACCGCCAGCCCCAACGCGATCAACGGCTCACCCAGAAACTTCAAGGTCACGGCCAGCCCACTCTCTGGCGCCATCGCGACCTTGGCCAAGGTGCTGCCAAGCATCAGCAGTACGGGTAACAGAATAATCAGTAACGACACTGCAAACGTCGGCTTGCGCCGGGTCGGTACCTTGGCCGAGAACAGCGCGCCCAGCTCGGCAGGCTCTACCACATGCATGCGTTTGGACAGCCAAATGCCATACAACGGCCCGGCCAGAATCACCGCCGGAATCGCCAGGCTCAGCCCCAACAACATGGTCAACCCCAAATCCGCGTGCAAGGCACTGACTGCAATCAGAGGACCCGGGTGCGGCGGCATCAAGGCGTGCAACGTGGTCATGCCCGCGAGTGCGGGAATGGCGACCTTGAGCAGCGGCTGCCCCGACTGCCGGGCGATCACAAAGATGATCGGTACCATCAGCACCAGCCCCACCTCAAAGAACAACGGCAAGCCCACCACCATCGCCACCAACGCCATCACCCATGGCAACGCACTGCCCTTGGCATGGCGCAGCAAGGTCGAAGCGATTTGATCCGCTGCCCCCGACTCTGCCATCAAGGCGCCAAGCATGGCCCCCAGGGCAATGATGATCCCGGCTTCGCCCAGGATGCTTCCGGCACCTTTGCTGAAGGCCTTGGCGACCATTTCGGGTGGCAGCCCTGCGCCGATCCCGGCGACAAAGGTACCGATCAGAATCGAAAGAAAAGGCGTGAGCTTACAGACACTGATTAAAACGATGATGGCGATAATTGCCAGCAGGCAGCACACGATCAACTGAGTGTCATGTGCCAGCCATAGCGGGTTTGAAAGATCCAACGACGAGCCCTCTCTTTGTATTTATTTGTTACGAGAAGGCTAAATATAACGGATGACAAAACCGGGCTGGATGAAGATTGAGACAGACGCAACTCAGCGTATGACCAACGGCGGCAAGGTCCCGAGCAATGAAACAGCGGCCACAGCCGACACCCCCAAGCACCACTCAAGCGCCACACTGTTGCGTAACACAGCAAAATGACCGGCACGGCTCATCACGAGATTGAACAAGGCCAACAGCAACATCAGCCCGACCAGCACCACCTTGATCAGCAAAATCAGCGCAAAACCTTCAAACAAAGGCGTAGGCCACAGTGCTCCGGTCAGCACCCGTGTATTGATCAGGCCTGTGAGAATGATCCCGGCCACGAGCACAAACCCTATATTGCTGAAGCGCCGCAGCACCGCATCGACCCCAAGCCCCGCAGGACGCGTGAGTACATGCCACAACATCGGCAGGCCGCCCACCCAGGCCCCGACACAGAGCAAATGGATCAACTGATTAAGGATCAGCAACTGCCCCTGCCAACCGTCCAGCATCGCGCCATGTCCGACAGGGGCCAAGGTGGCCAACAACAGAAAACTCAGCACACAGACCACGCTAAAACGGGCAGTAACGTACAACGCCAGCAGTAACAGCCCGTTAAACAGCAAATGCCCTGCCCACACCTGACCAAAAAAAGTGCTGCCCAGCACCAGTTTTAACGTTGCAGGATTCAGAGTGTCATCCCAGCTACCGGCCATTGAATAAGTGGTCAGCAGCAACCAGGCCACACCACTGACCAGCGCCAGCCATGCCAGCCCGCGATAAACGCCGCGCAGTTGTTGCCTCGATTCAGACGGCAACCCCAGCAATAAAGGCCTGAATACCCAGGCCCCGAACAGCAGCAACACCGCGCTGAAATGCACAAAACGACAGACAACCATGGCGCTGAACATCAACTCAGTTGCTCACCGTGAAACGGTATTGACCCGCACTTTTGTGGGTATCTACAGACACCGCGTTCCATTTCACCTCGTACTGACCCGCTGAAAGAGGCTGCTGCGGCGTCACGATCAGTACCTTTTTGTCCGAAGGCTCAGTGTTCACACTGCTCAGTGCGACAGGCGCGCCGTCATGGCTGATGGCTACTTTGGTAAAAGCTTGTTCTACCCCCTCGCTAAACTGTAAACGCAGTTCTTTGACATCAGCGGTGCTGCTATCGGCAGCCGGGGTTGCCTGCTCAAGGTGCGCGTGAGCAAATGCCGCGCTGGCACCCGCCATCAGTGTCACCAAAGCAGCTGTATTGAGGACTTTTTTCAAGAAAGCAGCAGACATCGTGAAGTACCTTGAGATTGGAATACGCGGCAATAATACTCGCCTAATCTCAATTGAGGAGCGCCCACACGCCACCCATGTGGACTCAACGCGTACCCTCTGCGACTGCAGCGCATCACCCGCAAGGATTTGATAATGCCCATTCGTCTCAGCTTTATTTGTCACGCCCGCACGCAAGCCCAGCGCCTGACGCGCTTCGCACTCGATGAGCCGGCAGAGCCCAAAAGCCTGGAAAAAGCGGCGCTCATGGCCTCGGCACTGAAAAAGCCCGTGCGCATTCTTTGCGCCCCTGAAACCCGGACACTTCAAACCGCTCAAGCATTAAGCCGTGAGATTGAAATTGAAATCGTGCCGCAGCTTGAGGATTACGACATGGGCGACTGGAAAGGACAAAGCCTGCCAGACCTGCAACACAGCATTCCTGAGCGACTCACCGAATGGATCAACAATCCCAACGCGGCCCCGCACGGCGGCGAATCGGTACAAGGCCTGTGCCTGCGGGTCGGAACCTGGCTCGACAGCTTTCGCGAAGAAGGCCACTTTGCCGTGGTGACTCACCCCTTCGTCATCCGTGCAGCCATTTTGCATGCCCTGACAGCCAGCACCGCCTCCTTTAACCTGATTGATGTCGAACCCTTGTCGATCGTCGACCTGCGTTATACCGAACGCTGGCGGCTGCGGGTTTGAGCCCAAAACACCGGTCACAGGTGCAACCCAGTGCTTGCGAAGCCTAAACAGATCAGGGCATGATCGCCCCATGAACATGACCGCGCAGTACCTCACCACAACCACGACCACTACCGCCAATGGCGGGCGTGTGCGGGCTGCGTGAGTTGAACTGACGCAGTCAACAAGGCCCCGCCAGTCATGGACGGGGCCTTTTAGTTCCTGCTCCATGCCTGGCATCTATAAGGAGAGAGCGAATGCTCAAGTTGAATGCCAAGCACTGTGCGCTGTTGATTGTCGACATGCAGGTGGGCCTCTTTCGCGGGCCTGAAAAGCCCTACAAAGGCTCGGAGATTCTGGACACAGTCAACCAACTCATCGCATCTGCCCGTCAAGCCTGCGTGCCTGTGTTCGTCGCTCAACACACCGGCCCGAAGGGATCACCCATCGAACCCCAGAGCCCCTTCTGGCAACTGCTGCCGGAACTGGCGATTGATCCGCTGCTCGACACCCTTTTCAACAAGACCCGCCCCAGCTGTTTCCTGGGCACTGAGCTGGCCGAACAATTAAGCCATCGAGGTATTCGCCAGTTGCTGGTGGCCGGTTTGAAAACCCAGTACTGCATCGACACAACATGCCGAGTGGCCGTAGAGCTTGGCTTTGAACCCCTGCTGATTGCAGATGCCCATACCTGTATGGACACCCCGCAGCTATCGGCCGAGCAGATCATCGAGCATCACAATGCGACGCTTGAAGGCGCCTTTGTGACATTGGTCAACAGCGCCGACGTGAACTTCACCGGGCCTTGATCATTCTTCCAGCATCAGCCCGCCCGGCGGCAACGGCAGTGCGGTTTTGTACCGCACTTGCTTGAGGGCAAAGCTGGAACGGATATTGGCCACGCCGGGCACTTTGGTCAGAAAGTCCATCATGAAGCGCTCCAGCGCCTGAATGCTCGGCACCAGCACCCGGATCAGATAATCCGGGTCGCCCGCCATCAAATAGCACTCCATGACTTCCTGGCGATTTGAAATCGCCGCCTCAAAATGTTGCAGCGCCTCTTCGACCTGTTTCTCCAGGCTGACATGAATAAACACGTTGACGTGCAAGCCCAGCATATCGGCATCAAGCAAGGTCACTTGCTCACGAATCAACCCCAGCTCTTCCATCGCCTTGACCCGGTTGAAACACGGCGTCGGTGACAGGTTGACCGAGCGCGCGAGGTCCGCATTGGTGATCCGCGCATTCTGCTGAAGGCTGTTGAGAATCCCTATATCCGTTCGATCTAGCTTGCGCATGAGACAAAAACACCTGTTTTTTATGTTTATGCAGAATTCTTATCCTTATTGACCTCAAAGCACAACGAACTACAGATAAATATTCTTCACTGTCAGGAATATGATTGTTGTAGGACAAGATTTGGCTTTTAAAACAGCCAGATCTTCGCCGTACACCCTAGCTCCCGCGCCTAATAAACACGACAAGATCGAGCGTAGAGAAAGCCATGACCGACTATGCACCGCTGCGCCTGCACGTTCCCGAACCCTCCGGCCGCCCAGGCTGCAAGACCGACTTCAGCTACCTTCGCCTGACCGATGCCGGCCAGGTGCGCAAACCCCCTATCGACGTAGAACCTGCCGACACGGCTGATTTGGCCAGAGGCCTTATTCGCGTGCTCGATGATAAAGGTCGGGCACTTGGCCCGTGGGCCGAAGGCATCTCCAGCGAGGTATTGCGCACCGGCATGCGGGCCATGCTGAAAACGCGGATTTTCGACACCCGGATGGTGGTCGCGCAGCGTCAGAAAAAAATGTCGTTCTACATGCAGAGCCTTGGCGAAGAAGCCATCGGCAGCGCTCAAGCCCTGGCGCTGAACATTGATGACATGTGCTTCCCGACGTACCGCCAACAAAGCATTTTGATGGCTCGTGATGTACCGCTGGTCGACCTGATCTGTCAGTTGCTGTCCAACGAACGCGACCCGCTCAAGGGTCGGCAATTGCCGATCATGTATTCAGTACGCGACTACGGCTTTTTCAGTATCTCCGGCAACCTCGCCACACAATTCATGCAGGCCGTCGGCTGGGGCATGGCCTCGGCGATCAAGGGCGACACCAAAATCGCCTCGGCCTGGATCGGTGACGGCGCAACCGCCGAGTCCGATTTCCACACCGCCCTGACCTTTGCCCACGTGTACCGCGCCCCAGTCATTCTTAACGTGGTGAACAATCAGTGGGCGATTTCGACCTTTCAGGCGATTGCCGGGGGCGAATCCACCACCTTCGCCGGACGTGGCGTAGGTTGCGGCATCGCCTCGCTGCGGGTTGACGGTAACGACTTCATCGCCGTGTACGCGGCCTCGGTCTGGGCGGCAGAACGCGCGCGCCGCAACCTTGGCCCAACGCTGATTGAGTGGGTGACCTACCGCGCAGGCCCGCACTCCACCTCGGACGATCCATCCAAGTACCGTCCGGCCGATGACTGGAGCCACTTCCCGCTGGGCGATCCGATTGCCCGCCTCAAGCAGCACTTGATCGCCACGGGCAACTGGTCAGAAGAAGAGCACGCCGCCGTCAGCGCCGAGCTCGAAGCCGAAATCATTGGCGCGCAAAAAGAAGCCGAACGTTTCGGCACCTTGGCTGGCGGACAAATGCCCAGCGCGGCGACGATTTTTGAGGACGTGTACAAGGACATGCCCGACCACTTGCGTCGGCAACGTCAAGAGTTGGGGTTATAACCAGATGAACGACAACAATAAAATTCAGATGGAGAACGCCGTGAGCACCAGCACCCTGACAATGATCCAGGCCCTGCGCTCGGCCATGGACGTCATGCTTGAGCGCGACGACAACGTGGTGGTGTTCGGTCAGGACGTGGGTTATTTCGGCGGCGTGTTTCGCTGCACCGAAGGCCTGCAAGCCAAGTACGGCAGTTCACGGGTGTTCGACGCCCCAATCTCCGAAAGCGGCATCGTGGGGGCTGCTGTGGGCATGGGCGCTTATGGCCTGCGCCCGGTCGCTGAAATCCAGTTTGCTGACTACTTCTACCCCGCATCCGACCAGATCGTTTCCGAAGCAGCACGCTTGCGCTATCGCTCAGCAGGCGAATTTATCGCTCCAATGACCCTGCGCATGCCCTGCGGCGGCGGCATTTATGGTGGCCAGACCCACAGCCAAAGCCCAGAAGCAATGTTCACTCAGGTCTGCGGCCTGCGCACCGTTATGCCATCCAACCCGTATGACGCCAAAGGCCTGTTGATTGCCGCCATCGAGAACGATGACCCGGTGATCTTCCTAGAGCCAAAACGCCTGTACAACGGCCCGTTCGATGGCCACCACGAGCGCCCGGTGACGCCATGGTCCAAGCACCCGGCCAGCGCCGTACCTGATGGCTATTACACCGTGCCGCTCGATTGCGCCGCCATCGTGCGCCCCGGCACTGAAGTCACCATCTTGACCTACGGCACCACTGTCTACGTGGCCCAGGTAGCGGCCGAAGAAACTGGCATCGACGCTGAAGTCATCGACCTGCGCAGCCTGTGGCCGCTGGACCTGGACGCCATTGTGACCTCCGTGAAAAAAACCCGTCGCTGTGTCGTCGTGCACGAAGCCACCCGCACCTGCGGCTTTGGTGCCGAGCTGATTGCGCTGGTTCAAGAGCATTGCTTCCACTATCTGGAAGCACCGATTGAACGCGTAACCGGCTGGGACACACCTTACCCGCATGCTCAGGAGTGGGCCTACTTCCCCGGTCCTGCACGAGTGGGTGCGGCTTTGCAACGGGTCATGGAGGTTTAAATGGGTACGCACGTTATCAAGATGCCGGACATTGGCGAAGGCATTGCACAAGTCGAGTTGGTGGAGTGGTTTGTCAAAGTCGGTGACATGGTCAGCGAAGATCAGGTGGTGGCCGATGTCATGACTGACAAGGCGACCGTGGACATCCCCTCCCCCGTGGCCGGTCGAGTAATGGCGCTGGGCGGGCAGCCTGGCGAAGTGATGGCCGTGGGCAGCGAGTTGATTCGCATCGAAGTCGAAGGCGCGGGCAATCTGCGTGAAAGTGCTGCGCCTGTGGCGGCTCCAGAACCGGTGGCAGCGCCTAAAGCGGCGCCGCAAGCCCGGGTTGAAGTGGCGATTGTTTCGGCACCGGCCATCAAATCGGCACCCACCCTGCGCGCAACCCCAGTGGCCCGCGAGGCCAACGAACGCCCGCTGGCATCGCCTGCTGTGCGAAAACGCGCCTGGGATGCCGGGATCGAGCTGCGTTTTGTGCAGGGCAGCGGGCCTGCGGGCCGTGTGTTACATGACGACCTCGACGCCTACCTGGCCCAGGACACCAGCACCAGCGCCGCACCTGCCAGCGGTTACGCCAAACGCAACGATGAACAGCAGATCCCGGTGATCGGCCTGCGCCGCAAAATCGCCCAGCGCATGCAAGATGCCAAACGCCGCGCTGCGCACTTCAGCTACGTCGAAGAAATCGACGTCACCGCGCTCGAAGAACTGCGCGCCCAGCTCAATCAGAAATGGGGCGACAGCCGCGGCAAACTGACCTTGCTGCCATTTCTGGTGCGGGCCATGGTTGTGGCCTTGCGCGACTTCCCGCAGATCAACGTGCGCTACGACGACGAAGCGCAAATCATCACCCGCTTTGGCGCCGCCCACATCGGCGTGGCGGCACAAAGCGATGGCGGCCTGATGGTGCCCGTGGTGCGCCACGCCGAAACCCTGACCTTGTGGGGCGCCGCCGATGAAATCGCGCGTTTGGCGAATGCCGTGCGCACTGGCAAGGCGACCCGTGAAGAACTGAGCGGCTCGACCATCACCCTGACCAGCCTAGGTGCGCTGGGCGGGATTGTCAGCACCCCGGTGGTCAACCTGCCCGAAGTCGCGATTATCGGGGTGAACCGCATCGTCGAACGGCCGATGGTGGTTAAAGGCCAGATCGTGATTCGCAAAATGATGAACCTCTCCAGCTCTTTCGACCATCGCGTGGTCGACGGCATGGACGCGGCACAATTTATTCAGGCCATGCGTGGCTTGCTCGAACAACCTGCCACCCTGTTTCTGGAGTGAACATGCAGCCCACTCAACACACCACGCTGCTGATTATCGGCGGCGGCCCTGGCGGCTATGTGGCCGCTATTCGCGCTGGCCAGCTAGGCATTGCGACTATTTTGATCGAAGGCCAGTCGCTGGGCGGCACCTGTCTCAACGTCGGCTGCATCCCGTCCAAGGCGCTGATTCACGTGGCTGAGCAGTTCCACACCACGCAACGCTACAGCACTAATGCGTCGCCATTGGGGATCAAAACCCAGGCACCGACCCTGGACATCGGCCAGAGCGTGCAATGGAAAAACAGCATTGTTGATCGCCTGACCACAGGCGTGGGCGCCTTGCTGAAAAAGCACGGAGTCAAGGTCATTCATGGCTGGGCCAAGATCCTTGATGGCAAGGCGGTCGAAGTCGACGGTCAACGCATCGAGTGCGAGCACCTGTTGCTGGCCACTGGGTCGCAGACTGTCGACCTGCCGATTCTGCCGATTGGCGGCGCAATTATTTCGTCCACCGAAGCCTTGGCTCCGACGGCTATCCCCAAGCGCTTGACCGTGGTGGGCGCCGGTTATATCGGTCTGGAGCTGGGCATCGCCTATCGCAAGCTGGGCGCTGAAGTGACGGTGGTGGAAGCCCGTGACCGAATCTTGCCGACCTACGACAAAGAACTGACGTTGCCAGTGGCCGAATCACTCAAGGCGCTGGGCATCACGTTGTACCTGGAGCACAGCGTTGAAGGCTTCCAGGCCAGCAGCAAAACCCTGTCGATGCGCAATCGCATGGGCGAAAGCCAAACCCTGGAAACCGATCAGGTGCTGGTTTCAGTCGGTCGTCGCCCACGCACCCAGGGCTTCAACCTGGAAACCCTGGCGCTGGGCATGAACGGCCCGGCGATACGCGTCGACAACCGCTGCCAGACCAGCATGCGCAACGTGTGGGCCATTGGTGACCTCACCGGCGAGCCGATGCTCGCGCACCGAGCGATGGCGCAAGGTGAGATGGTGGCCGAGATCATTGCCGGCAAACACCGCGAGTTCAGCCCCACCGCGATTGCGGCCGTGTGCTTCACCGACCCGGAAATTGTCGTGGTCGGCAAAACCCCGGCCGAAGCAGAGGCTGCCGGGCTGGACTTCATCAGCGCCAGCTTTCCGTTCAGTGCCAATGGCCGGGCCATGACCCTGGAATCCAAAAACGGGTTCGTGCGGGTGGTTGCGCGGCGTGACAACCACTTGATCGTGGGCTGGCAAGCCGTGGGCGCCGGGGTTTCGGAATTGTCGACAGCGTTTGGCCAATCGCTGGAAATGGGCGCGTGCCTGGAAGACATCGCGGGCACCATCCACGCGCACCCGACCTTGGGTGAAGCGGTGCAAGAAGCGGCCCTGCGGGCGTTGGGGCATGCGTTGCACTTGTAACGACAGTTACAGCCCCTTGTAGGAGCGAGCTTGTCTCGCGATCTTTTGATGGTTAAAAGATCGCGAGGCAAGCTCGCTCCTACAGATCATTACGGGCCTTTAAACAGGCTCCATAAAAACGCCAGCAAACCTCCCAACGTGGCAATCCCGGCCAACCAGCCGACGGCCGACAAGCCTTGCCACACGGGCCCGGCGGCAGCGATTTGCGGGCCGAAGGCAATCAGCAGCGCGCTGATCAGCAACGCCAGCGACAGTCGGGTCGACGCCAGTCGCAGGGAACGCTCCAGACGCTCCAGCCCCGGCATATCAACCTTAAGGTCGAGCACGCCATGTTTGAGCCGGTGCACCATCAAGCGCGTCAGTTTTGGCAAGTCCGCCAATAACCCTTGCCCCACTTGCAGACCCTCGATGCCTAAGCGCTTGGCGGCCTTCCAGTCGAACTGTTCACGCAGCATTTTCTCGACCGCAGGCTTGGCCGTCGCCACCAGATCAAGGTCCGGGTCCAGTTGGGTCAACACGCCATCAGCGGTGATCAGCGCTTTGAACAACACCAACAAATCCGCGGGCAGTTGCAGGCGGTAATCACGAATCAACCCCAGGAAATCAGTAATCAAGGCGCTCATTTTCAACGGCCCGCCCGTATGGCGCGCCATGTATTCGCGGGCGGCCTGTTCGATCAGCGACAGGTCTTGCACCCGCTCGCCGCTCCAGTCGATCAATACGCCAATCAGGGTCTCGCTGCTGCCCTCGGTCAAGGCCCGCATAAAGCTCATGACTTCGAGCCGACGCCGCTCGTCGAGGCGTCCGACCATACCGAAGTCGATAAAGCCGACACGGTTATCGCTCATTGCCCGCAAGTTGCCGGGGTGCGGGTCGCCATGAAACAGGCCATCTTCGAGCAACATTTTGATAAACGCCTGCGCCCCACGCTGGGCCAGCAGGCTCGGGTCAAGCCCTTGGGCAATCAAGGCGCCACGCGCCAGCGGCGTATAACTCGGCAGAAATGCCTGTACCAGCAAGCGCTGACTGCTGAAAGCCCAGTAAATGCGTGGAATCACGATGTGCGGGGTCTGCGCAAAATGTTGCGCCACGCTGTCGCAGTTTTGCCCTTCCTGGGTGAAGTCCAGCTCTTCGAGCATCGCCCGGGCCAATTGCCGGACCATCTGGCGCGGTTGATACAGCGCCAGCGCCTCGTTCTGCTCAACCAACTGCGCCACGCTTTCAAGCAACTGCAAGTCGGCGGTCATTTGTCTGCGCAAGCCGGGGCGCTGAACTTTGACCACCACGGCTTCGCCGCTGAGCAGGCGCGCTCGATACACCTGCGCCATCGAAGCGGCCGCCAAGGGCTGGGTGTCGAATTCGGCAAAGACCTGATCCAGCGCGCAGCCCAAATCCTCCAGCACCTGCGCCTCCAGCTCAGCCCACGGCAAGGTCGAGGCCTGACTGTGCAAGGCTTGCAACTCATCAACCCACTGCGCCGACAAGATGTCACTGCGGCTCGCCAGTATCTGCCCGCACTTGATAAACGTTGGCCCCAGTGTTTCCAGTGCCATGCGCACCCGTTGCGGGACAGTGGCGGGCAACGACTCGCCGGGCTCGGCATTCACCTCCGCCAGCAAGCGCCCCAAACCGAGCCGGATTAACACATCCTGCGCGCCAAAGCGCACCAGGGTCGCCACAATGTGCTGTAGCCGGCGGTGATGTTTCAAGGCAGTCCAGGTGGGTTCAAGCATGAATAACGTCCTTTTAAAGTGCTGCTGTGTGCCCGTTCGAGCCTTTAACTGCGACAGCAGCAGGCCCTGATCATTCGATTGATTTAAGTTCGCCTGCGCTCACAACGAAAGCCTGTGCAAGCAAACACTGGGCGTGGTGGCCTAACACCAGTAGAATCGCGCTCTTTTTTCCAGGGCGCTCGCCATGACCTCTCCCAACACACCGCATGAAGCCGAGTCCCAGACCAGCGAACTGGTCTTTGGCCTTGAAGATCGTCCCAAGCCGTGGATCGGCTTTCTGGCAGCGCTGCAACACCTGCTGGCCATCATTGTGCCAATCGTCACGCCCGGCCTGCTGATTTGTCAGGCGCTCGGGGTGTCGAGCCGCGACACCAACCTGATCGTGTCGATGTCGCTGGTAATTTCCGGCATCGCCACCTTTGTTCAGTGCAAGCGTTTCGGCCCGTTCGGCGCCGGGCTGTTGATTGTGCAGGGCACCAGTTTCAACTTTGTCGGCCCACTGATCGCAGGCGGCGCGTTGATGGTCAAGCAAGGCACGCCGGTTGAAGGCGTGATGGCAGCGATTTTCGGCGTGGTGATTGCGGGCTCGTTTGTCGAGATGGGTATCTCGCGGGTCTTGCCGTTTGTAAAACGCATGATCACCCCGCTGGTCACCGGGATCGTGGTGCTGATGATTGGCCTGACGCTGATTAAAGTCGGCCTGATCAGCATGGGCGGCGGTTTCAGCGCCATGGCCAACGGCACCTTTGCCAATGGCGAAAACCTGATGCTGTCTGGCGTGGTGCTGGCGATTATTGTGGTCCTCAATCGCATCCCGCTGGTGTGGATGCGCAGTTGCGCCATCGTCATCGCTCTGGCCGTCGGCTACGCGCTGGCGGGCTATCTGGGCCGTCTGGACTTCACCGGCATGCATCAGGCTGAAGTGTTTCAGGTGCCCATGCCCCTGCACTTTGGCTTGGGCTTTTCGTGGGCTTTGTTCATCCCCATGCTGGTGATTTACCTGGTGACTTCGTTGGAAGCGATTGGCGACGTGACCGCCACCAGCAAGGTCTCGCGCCAGCCCGTTGAAGGCCCGGTGTGGATGCAGCGCATCAAGGGCGGCGTATTGGTCAACGGCGCCAACTCGTTGCTGGCGGGCGTGTTCAATACCTTCCCCAGCTCAATTTTTGCTCAGAACAACGGCGTGATTCAGCTGACCGGGATTGCCAGCCGTCATATCGGTGTCTGGATTGCCGGCATGTTGATTCTGCTGGGCCTGTTCCCAAGCGTGGCCGGTGCGATCCAGGCGGTGCCTGAGCCCGTGCTGGGCGGTGCAGCCATGGTGATGTTCGGCGCAGTGGCTGCCTCGGGGATCAATATTTTGGCGAGTATTCACCTAGACCGTCGCGCGCTGCTGATTATTGCCGTGTCGCTGGCCTTGGGCCTCGGTGTGTCGCAAGTGCCTGAGTTCCTGGCCCATATGCCCGCCGCCTTGCGTAACGTGCTGGAGTCCGGTGTGGCCACAGGCGGTATCTGCGCCCTGCTGCTGAACTGGTTCCTGCCAGAAACAGAGAAAAACCCGGCAGCATAAACCGCGCTGGCAGGCAGGATGACGACAACGTCTCCTGCCCCCCTCACAGTAAACGCCCTACATTCTCATGGGCATTTCTGACTCTCACTCTTCCCCTATTTCACTACTTGAATTACTCTTTTTCGTGACATTTTTGGTTGTCTTGGGCCACAGCTATGAGCACATACGGATCACGATTAAGACAAGAACGTCTGCGCCTGAAGCTGACGCAAGAGCGTTTCGCGACAGCCGGTGGTGTCGGGCGCTATGCGCAAAGCTGTTATGAGCGGAACCTGAGTTTGCCCCGCGCAGATTACCTGGCCGCCATCACGTTGATCGGCGCCGACGTGCTGTACATCATCACGCAGCGCCACACGTTGCATTCAGTCGACAACATTTCAACGGTTTCCGAGAACGGCCAACTCACCGAGAGCTAGCCTGCACGTTTATGCATGCACCCAACGCCGGTGCAAGCTGCGTGCGAACGCGTCCAGAGCAAAGCCGAGCAGACCAATCAGCACCACCATGGCCATTAACTCGGAATACGCCAGCCGGTCGCGCGTGTCCAGAATGAAGTAGCCCAGGCCTGCGCTCACCCCGAGCATTTCGCAGGGCACCAGCACGATCCATAGAATTCCGATCGACAGTCGCACCCCCGTCAGCACGTGCCCCAGCACGCCGGGCAAAATCACCCGGCGCATGGTTTCCCAACGGGTAGCGCTCAAGCTACGGCTCAATTGCAGCCAGCGCGGGTCCAACTGACGCACCCCGGCGATGGTGTTGAGCACAATCGGCCACACGGCGGCAAACGTCAGCAAAAAGTAGATAGGTTGATCGCCCACGCCCATCAGCATCACCACCACCGGCATCCACGACAGCGGCGAAATCATGCGTAAAAACTGGAACGCCGGGGTGGTTGCCGCTTCAAGGTTGCGGGAGCCGCCAATCAGCAAACCCAGCGGCACGCCGATCAACAGCGCGAGCAACAGACTGAACACGATCCGCTTCAAACTCACCCAAACGTTGTCGTAAAGCTGCGCACTGCCCAACAGCTCGATCAGGCTGGCGAAGGTGGCCTGCGGCGAGAAACGCGCCGAAAGCCCCTGTGCGCTGCCGAACACTTCAATGCCCAACCACCACAAGAGCAGCAGGCTCAGCAATCCGGCTAAACCGAGCACCCATTGGCGCTTGAGTGAAGGTGTGGGCGTTTTCAAAAGCCAAACTCCTCAGTGCGCGTAAAGCTCTCGGGCAGGCCGAAGGCTTTCAGGCCGCCGACGCTGGCAATGCTGTTTTTGACAAAGCGGTCATCCACCAGATCTTGCGCCACGTGCGCGGGGTCAAGATCAGCCAGAAAACCGTTATCCCCCTGAATCAGCGTGTGCTTGAGGCGCGTCACCAATGCTTCGGTGTAGCTCGGGAAGGGATAAGGCTGAAAGTCGATGCGCTGTTCGTCCCAGTTCGCGTGTTGAATGGCGCCGTCGTTTTCATAGCCCGTACGCTCAGTGGCGGCTGGCGCCAGCACGCGTTGCAATACCTGCGAACTGTGCGGGGTGTAGCGGTTGTCGCCGTCCTTGGCCAGCAACTTGGCCGCCTGCTCGCGGTTGTCGCGGGTCCAGAGCTGCGCCTTGACGATGGCATTCACGACCTTTTGCGACCACTCAGGGCGATTATTCAAGTCGTGCTCGTGCATAAACACCACGCAGCATGCGTGGTTGCGCCACATGTCCCCGGTAAAACGCTGCACGCGACCGACCTTGAGGTCTTCGGCCAGGGCATTGAAAGGCTCTGCCACGATGTAACCGGCAATACGCTGGGTGGCCAGCGCAGGGGGCATGTCCGAAGGCGGCATCACCACCAGGTTGACCTCGTTGGCCGCCAACGGGCTGTTGACCGGGCGCGTGACCGGTTGCAAGCCGTTGTCACGAAACAACTGTTGCACCACCACATTGTGGATCGAGTACCAGAACGGGATCGCCACCGATTGCCCGCCCAGTTGTTTAACCTCGCGAATACCCGGCGCAACGGTCAGCCCCGAGCCCCCGACATGGTTCCAGGCCACGACTTTGGCCGGCACTTTGCTGCCATAGCGGGCCCACACCGTCATCGGCGACAACAGATGAATGACGTTAACCTGCCCCGAGATGAACGCCTCGATCACCTGTGCCCAACTGCGCAATAGCACCGGTCGCTCGGCCTTGATGCCTTCGGCTTCGAACAGGCCATTGTTGTGCGCCACCAGTAATGGCGTGGCGTCGGTGATGGGCAGATAGCCAATGCGTACGGGCGCATCCGGCTCGGCAGCGGCCCGCGCTTGCAGGCTCGCCAGCATTGGCAAGGCGCCTGCCGCAGTCAGCATGGCGCTGAGTTTTAAAATGTCACGTCGTGTGTGAGTGAAGTCGTCCAGGCACATGTTCACGCTCCAGCGAGTCGGGCAAGGGGTCAATAACAGCGTCAGGTGTGCGGCTCGCCCGCCGAAGGGTTTTAAGAATCTCGATGCGTAAAGCGCCCAGTTCATCAATCCGTTCTTCGCGCGGCTGCGCCAGATCAATGCGCCACTCACCCACCGTGTGCGCCGGGCTGTGGCCCAGTAGCAGGATTCGGTCACTGAGTAACAGGGCTTCGTCAATGTCATGGGTGATCAACAGCGCGGCCGTGTTGTGCCGCGCAATCACTTTCAGCAACAGGTGTTGCATGTCGGCGCGGGTCACTTCGTCCAGCGCGCCAAAGGGTTCGTCGAGCAACAGCACGTGAGGTTGGCGCGCCAGGCACCGCGCCAGCGCGACCCGCTGCGCCATGCCGCCAGACAATTGCGCCGGGTATTGACCGCGAGCGTGCTGCAAGCCCACTTCAATAATGGCTTGATCTACCCGGGCCTTGCGCTCGGCGCTGGACACTGTGGGTTGGCGAGCGAAATCCAGGCCAAAAGCCACATTGCTTTCAAGGCTCAGCCACGGCAGCAAACTGGGGTCTTGAAAGGCCACCGCGACCCGTGGGTGCGGCGCCGTCAATGGCTGGCCCAGCACGCTGACGCTGCCGGAATGGGCAGTCTGCAAACCAGCCAGTACCCGCAGCAAGCTGGATTTACCGACGCCGCTGGGGCCGAGCACCGACACCACTTCACCGGGCATCAGTTGCAGGTCAAAGCCTTCCAGCACCGACTGCCACCCCGCGTCACGGGCATAACCCAGCGTGATATGGCGAGCCTCAAGCACCACCGCGTTCATTGCGCGTCGACCCTGGTTTGGCGCTGCAACTCGGCCCGTAACTGCACCAGGCTGGGGGTCACGATGGGCACAAAGGCCGACTCGCGCCAGCGCCGTGCAAATGCGCTGCCGTAAGCACTCAGGTAGGCCTTGCCGCCACTGGCTTGCAGTTCAAATTGCAGCGCACTGGCAGTGGCATCGGCCAAGGCGATGCGGATTTTAAACAACGCCGCAGGGTCCAGTAGAAAACGGCCGTCAAGCAGCCCGGCCTTGAGCGTGGTGACGTGGCCTTCAAGTTCGGCTTGCTGTTCATGCAACAGGTCGAGCAAGCCCGAGCGCGGGCCTTGCAGATGAGCGTGCGCTTCCTTGAGCGAGCGCCGCGCCAAACCAATCGCCATGGCGCACTGCAAGCCCAAGAATGCCGGGCGCACTGCGGGCAAAAACACTTTGGCATTGTCGTGCAGCAACCACGCCTCATCGACCTGAACGGCGTGCAAATCAATGGCCGCAGTATTGCTCGACTGCAAGCCCATCAACGCCAGATCAGCCGAACGCTTCAAGCCCGGCAGCGCATCAGGAATCGCCAACACAAAGGGCGCACCGCCCTCCTCTCGCTCAATCGCAGCGGCAACCACAAACCCGCTTTTGCGCAAATTGGTCACCCAGTGCAAACGCCCCTCCAGGCTCCAGCCATTGGCTTGGGCGCGGGCCCGCACTTGCAGGCCTTCGACACCCGAGAGGAACTTCATGGCGTTCGACAACCCGGTGGCGCCGGCCAGTTGGCCGCTTAACAAATCGGGCAGCAAACGCTCACGCAACGCCGTATTCGGGCTTTGCAGCACGTATTCGATAAAGGCCCGCTGGCCCCAAAACACAAACGCCGACGCCAGCGAGTGGCTAGCGACATTGGCAACCACTTCCAGCGCATCCGCCACCGTGCCGCCGCTGCCGCCCAGTGCCGGGCTGACACCGACCCGCAACACATTGGCCGCCGCCAACTGCGACAAGACGGTCTGCGGGTCGCTGTGACCCAGGTCGAGCGCCTCGGCTTCGGCCTCCAGCCAATGACTCAGTACAGGGTCGAGCATGTAGGTATCTCCTTAAAATCGCAGCGGGCTGATTACTCAGCCTTGGCCCAGCTGTAACGCGCCAGTTCTGGGTTCAGCGGGGTTCGCGCGAAGACGTTGGCAAAGTTGCACAAGGTTGCCAGGCTCACGCCCAGAATCACTTCCAGGGCCTGGCCTTCGGTAAAACCGGCCGCCTGGAAAGCTGCATAGGTGTCGTCACTGACATCGCCGCGGGTGGCAATGACTTCACGGGTGAACGCGGCCAGCGCTTCGAGTCGCTCAACCGGCAATTGGGTCTGCCCACGCAATGCCGTCACCACTTCGTCAGGCAGTTTTGCCTTGTTCTGCGCCACGGCGGTGTGGCCTGCCACACAAAAGTCGCAACCATGGCGGGTGGCCGCAATCAACTGCACCACTTCCCTTTCTGCCAGCGTTAGCTCAGCCTTGCCGTTAAGCGCCGAAACCGTGACATAGGTTTCCAATGCCGCTGGCGCATTGGCTAGAATCCCCAGCAGATTAGGGATAAATCCTGAGTTCTTTTGCGCGTTTTCCAGGAATGCCTTGGCGGCTTGCGGGGCGGTTTCCAGGGTATGAAGGGTGACGCGAGACATGTGGTGACTCCTGCATAAGGTGTCTAAACAGTCTGTTGGTTATAAAAAATTGATTCCATATTCTAAAGTAGCGATTACTTGCTCCTGAGTGTTTCCATTAGATGATTTCGTCGACCCCACTAATCGATTGGTTATTAGAAAGCCTTGAGCTGGATGCCAGCCTGTTTCACGTGGGCCGCTATTGTGGCGGCTGGCACAGCAGCACCGAAGGGTTGGCCCGGGCCAGCTTTCATGTGGTCGTGCAAGGCCAATGTTGGCTGCATGTAGAGGGGCAAACCACGGGCGTGCATCTCAACGCCGGGGATGCGCTGTTTCTGTTGCACGACTTGAAATACCGGCTGTCCAGCGCGCAAGACCCCGGCGTGGCCGCGCAGTTGCCGCGCCAGACCATGCAAGCGCTCGACCACCAGGCAGAAGACGGTGTCGGGTTGGTGTGTGGTTTCTTTCACTTTCAACCGGGGTTGTCGTCGCTGATTATCGAGGCCCTGCCGGACTGGATTATCTTGCGCGCTGACGACCCGTCATCCCACGCGGCGCGGACATTGTTCCAACTGATTCTGGACGAATGCCAACGCAACCCGGCGCCATCTTCGTCATTGCTTGAACGCCTGAGCCACCTGTTGTTCCTGTACGTGCTGCGCCAGCAAGTCGGTGATAACCCGAACTTGGGCGGGTTGGTGGCACTGGCCCGCCAGCCGGTATTTTCCAGTTTGCTGGAGCAACTGATCGAACATCCCGAGCAGCCCTGGACGCTCGAAAGCATGGCCGCCTGCACGGGCATGTCGCGCTCGGCGTTTTTCAAACGCTTTAGTGAGCAGGCCGGGCAATCGCCGGGGCATGTATTGCTGGCGTTGCGCATGCGCCATGCCTGCCAGTTGTTACAAACCGGACACACCGTTGAACACGTGTGTGGGGCGGTCGGGTATCAGTCTATTGCCGCCTTTACCCGGGCGTTTACCAAAGCCATCGGCGTACAGCCGGGCGCTTATCGCAAGCAGCACGAGCGACGCTGAACCCTTTGCTGCGTAAGGTCTACGCTGTGCTTATCGCTTACTGAACATGGAGACCTGTGTGACCGAACCTAACCCTCATCATCAAAAAGCCCTTGATCGTTTTCTTGCCGAACACCCGGAATTGGCTGCTGAACTTGAAAAATTAAATCCACTGGCCGCCCGCGCCGTGGGCCAATCCATGCAGGAATATCGACAAGAGCGCTTGAACGAAGCCTTTGAAGCAGAAGCTGAGCGATTGGGCTTTTTCGCGTGGGAGTTAACGCTGCAATTGACCACCGAAACAGCCGAAGAATTCGAGGCCAAGCGCCTTGAAGTCCACCGTGAAGTGGCACAAATGGCCGCGATGGAATGGGCCGAGTATTGCGATTTGTATGGCCTTGAATATCACGTTTAAAAAACCCTGAATCGCCTGTAGGAGCGAGCTTGCCTCGCGATCTTTTGATCGTTTAAAAGATCGCGAGGCAAGCTCGCTCCTACAGGGCTGACGCCTGCTGGGGCCTCCAGATGCTTGAACAGACTTTGTCCAGCAACGCCGGGTTGTGACTAAACACGATCAGCCCCAACTCCCGGCGCTGGACTTCTTCGAGCAACACTTGCCACACCTGTGCCTGCAGGTGCGCATCCAACTGGGCCGTGACTTCATCTGCGATCAGATAACGCGTACGCGGATCTAGCGCTCTGAGCAACGCGATACGCGCCAGCTCACCCCCCGACAGTTCGTCTGGGCGTCGCATCAACCAGCGCGGGTTCACCGCCAGGCGCTCAAGCCATGCGGCGTCTGGCGACCAGGCGTCACGCAGGCTGTCCCCAGTGGTGCGATAAGGGTTGAAGGTCAGTTCAGGATGCTGCGGCACCAGTTGAATCGGGCAATAGCCCTTCTTGGGCAGCGATTTGCCATCAACGGTGATGCTGCCTGACGTTACCGCCTGCCATTGCGCCAGCACGCGGCCCAAGGTGGTTTTGCCAAAGCCGCTGGGCGCTGAGATACCTTGGCGCTCGCCCGCCCGGACCTGAAACGAGACCGAGTCCCACAAGCGGCGGCCGTCCTGCACGATGGTCAGTTGCCGAACATCAAGCATAGAGCGGACTCTCCACACTGGAGACTCGCCGCGCAAAGAACTGCTGCTCGGGCAGCGCCGCCCACAATGACTGCAACCACGGGCTGCCGCCATGTTCGCGCAGTTCCTGAGCGCTCAACGTTTCGTGCAATTGCCCTTGATGCAACACCGCGATTGTGTCGGCAAAGCGCGCAGCCAGCGCCAGGTCGTGGGTCACCCACAAGATCCCCCGGCCTTGCGTGCAGAAGCCCTTGAGATGGGTCAACAGTTGGCTGGCATGTTCATCGTCCAGCCAGGACGTCACCTCATCCGCCAAAATGTAACGCGCGTGGGTCAAGGCTGCACAACTGGCCAGTACGCGCTTGGCCATACCACCCGACAACTTGCGCGGAAACTCATTCACCACATCAGGCTGCAAGTTGTACCTTTCGAGCTGTTGTGCAACATCGTTCAACCCCAGCGTGACCCCGCTGAGCTGCGCCGCTCGCCTCAATTGCGGCCCTACTTTGATCAGAGGATTCAAGGCGCTGACACCCTGCGGCACATAGCACAGGTTTTTGCCGCGCTGGTCGACCTTGCCAGCCTCACCCAGCCGTTGGCCGTCGAGCACAATGTCGCCATGGCAGCGCATGTTGTCGGGCAATAAACCCAAGGTACTTTGCAGCAGCAAGCTTTTGCCCTCGCCGCTGGAACCCACCAGCGCCACCAACTCGCCGGGGTGGACCTCAAGGGAAATATGGCTCAACAACGGATGCCAGGTTTTGTGGCCCAGCCAGTGGTAGTGAGCGATGTCGATGGCAAACTGGTCAAATTTCAGCATCAGGTCATCCTTATCCACAGTTGCTGCAAAGCCCGGGCGAATTGGTCGAAAACCAGCACCAGGCCCACCAGAATCAGCCCCGGAAAAAACGCCAACCACCAAGCGCCACTGCTCAAATAACGCAGCGCGTCTGCCAGCAGCAACCCCAGTGACGGGTCATGCGGCGCCAGTCCAAAGCCCAAAAAACTCAGTGCCGCCGAGTGCAGCACGGCATGTGGAAACATCAACAACGTGCCAACGATCCACTGCGGCAACAGCAGCGGCAACACGTGATGACGCCAACGATACAACGCGCTGTTGCCCAAGCGATGGGACAGCATCACAAAGTCGGTCTCGCGAATGCGCTGGATTTCAGCCCGCAAAATCAGCGCCAGGCGTGGCCAGTGGGTCAGCGCCACCGCCAAAATCACACCCTGCTTGCCACCGCCCAAGGTGAAACAAATCAGTACCAGCAACAGCAAATGCGGCAGCGCCAGCAGACTGTCGATCAGCCCGCGAATCAGGTAGTCCAGGGTTTTGTTGACGGCGCACAAGCTGGCCGCCAGCATTGCCAGCGCCCCGCTGCTCAGGGCCGCCGTCAGACCGATTTGCAAACTGGTGGTCATACCCTGAAAACAGCGCAGCCACAGGTCACGCCCCAAGCTGTCAGTGCCAAACCAGAACGTTTCAGAAGGCGCCTGACGCCGCGCCAGCAAGTCCATTGGAATGTCGAGGCCGGACACCGAAAAGCCGTAGGCCATCAAGATCAGCAACAGCAGCAACGAGAGGCACAGCCTGAGCAATGCGCGATTAGGGTCGTAGGTCATGATGCACGCGCCGCCCCACGGTTGAGGCGCAGCAACAGCGCGTTGGCGATGCTGTTGCCGGTGAACACCAGCACTGCGCAAAACATCACAATGCCCATCAGCAACGGAATATCACCCCGCAGCCCGGCATCAATCGTGGCCTGCCCCAGCCCCGGATAAGCGAAGACTTTTTCAGCCAGCAATGAGCCGCCCAGCAACTCCCCCACCGATGCAAATTGCAGGCACAGCGCAGGCGTGACGGCGTGGCGCAAAATGTGGAAGTTGATCAGCGGCCACCCCTTGTCGCCTTGGGCCTTGGCGTATCGAATGAACTCGCTGTTCATCACCTCTGCGACCCGAGCGCGGGTGTGTAAAGCGATGTTGCCCACCCCCAGCATGCCCAGCGCTAGCATCGGCAAAATCAGGTGATGCAGTTTGTCGCTCCAGGTGGCGGTTTGAGCGTTACTGCCTGGGGTCCAGGCGCAGCAAATGGGGGCCCAGTTCAGGGTGACGGCAAACAGTGAGAGCAACAGCAGGCCGATCCAGAACGTCGGCAAAGAGGCCAGCACATAGGACACCACGCCGATCAGCCGATCAGGCCAGCGATTGAGGTAACGCCCGGCGGTGAGCCCCAGCGCCAACCCGACAACCCCGGAAAACAGCCACGCTGACAACAGCAGCGCAAACGAGGTGGCGAAACGTTCACCAATCACCTCAGAAACCGGCGCGTTGTACAGCATCGAATAGCCCAAATCGCCCTGTAGCATCTGGCCAAACCAGCGTAGGACGCGTTCCCACAGCGGTAAATCCAGCCCCCAGCGTGCCGCGATCAGCGGGTACTGCTCTGGCGGTACGTGCAATAAATCGTTGCCGATATAGGCCCGAATCGGGTCCACCGGAGAAAAGCTGAGCAAGGTAAAGGTGCCCGCCGCCGTGACCAGCAACAGGCACAGCAAACGCGCCATAAATAGCGCGAGCCCGCGTATCACTTGCAGGTCCACTTCCAGCCATCGAGGCTATTCAAGAGCGACCAGGAGCCGTGGATTTCCGGCGCCCCTTTGCCCAAATCTATGCACTCATCGGCCAGATAGGTGTGCTGAACGTTCAGCAGCCAGGCCCAGGCCGCATCGCCTTTTACCCCAACCCCGGTTTTGCCGTCCCACTCCACTTGCTGCCAAAACGGCACGGCCTGCTGCCAGGTCGGCGCATCCAGCGCCTGCTGCAAATGCTGATCGACCACGGGGTTCTGGTAATACCCGGGGTTGTAGTACTCAACGCCCGCGGCCTTGCTGCTGTAGTGATGATAAAGCTCCATCGGGTCAAGGCTACCCCAGCCGAACAGGGTCGGGTTGGCGTGCATGTTGCGTTCGATGGTTTCCCAACTCCCAGACTTGAGGTCCACGTCGATGCCAATCGGCTTGAGCATCGAACGCACCGCCTGGGCCAAATCGCGGCGCGTTGCATCACCACTGGCGTACCAAAGCGTCACTTTCGCTGGCAGGCCATTCTTCTCACGCACGCCACTGGCCGTTTCAACCCAGCCAGCCTCATCCAGAAGCTGTTTGGCCTTGACCACATCGCCATCCTTGAAGGCCGCATCCGGGTTGTCCCACGGCAAACCTTGCACCCCGGTGTAGGCCGGGATCGCATGCCCTTCGAGAATTTGATCCGCCAACAATTGGCGATTAATCGCGTAGTTGATCGCCTTGCGAATCGCTACATCCGCAGTCACATCGTTACCCACCGGATAACCCTGTGCGTCTTTTTTACCTGACGCGGTGGTAGGCAGCACAATCCCACGGTTTTCAACGCTGGGTCGCACCCATAACTTCATCCCCGCAGCCGGCGTGACGGCCAGCGACGGCGCAATACGCACGATGCCTAACTGCTTGCTTTGAGCGGCCGCAAAAGCACTGTCCTCGTCGAGAAACACAAACACCAGCGTGTCGAAATCGTTTTTATGGCCCGCGTAATACGGGTTGGCCTCAACAATCAGTTGTTGGCCCGGCTGATAGCTGACCAGCCGATAAGGCCCGGCACCAATTGGCTTTTGCGCGTAGGTTTTGGCGTCGTACTGGTCGGCCGAGACAATGCCCAGCGAACCGAGCACGTTGACGAACGTGCTTTGCGGCGCCTTGAGCTGAATACGCACAGTGAGCGGATCAACCTCCTCAGCTTTCAGGAAATTGCCCATGTCGACCTTGCCCCCGCTGGCCGCCGCATTGTTATAGGTGTACGCCACGTCCTTGGCGGTCAGGGGCGAGCCGTCAGAAAATTTAAGGTCGGGCTTGAGCGTCAGGGTCCAGGTTTTGCCATCGTCACTGGCCTGATAATCGCTGAGCAGAAAACCGCTCCAGGACAAGTCTTCGTTCTGCCTCAGCAACGGACTGTGTAACAGCAGATAACTGCCATGACTCCAGCCGAGCATCGGGTCAAACCCCTCGGTGGGCTCATCACCAATGGCCAGTTTCAGCGTGCGTTCCTGCGCTGAAGAAACAGGCGCTGCGAGCACACTCAACACAGCGGCGGCCAACAGGGTATTGCGCATCCATGCAGGCTTTGACATCCATCCTCCTGAAAATAACCAGCCTCTGCGAGGCGCGTGCGTCCATTTACGGGCTCATCAGTAATAGCAGCCGGGTTTTAAATATCCAATTATCCATCTGATTTTTTTAGTATTTCCCGCCCGCGCCGTATCACTCTGTAACACTCTTTCATGTCCGATCATCGACTGGCTCGCGCCTTGCTCGACCGGACAAAGCCCGTCAGAAGGCTTGTGCTATACCCATAGTTACACGTGCTGAGCCACGGCAAACCGCCCCGACTGACAGAGGTCCGCATGTTCAAAGGATTCGCCACTTCGGCCAAAGAAAAAACCGTGCACGCCATCAACGACCTGCCGTCCAACAACATCGAACTGTTCGACTGCTACACCGGCTTGATGCTGGGCCGCCTGTACCGCAACTTCCCGCTGCCCATCACCCTTAGCGGGGAACACTTCATCGACTACAAAGGCCTGGAAGCCAGCAACCGCGAGGGCCTGGAAAAAGAAGAAAACCTGTTCATGGCCACCCTCAAATGGCTGGCCGACGTCGGCTACATCCACTTCGATGGAATGTCAGGCGTTTCGTTTTTTGAAGTCGTCCTTACCAGCAACGGGCTGCTGATACTGCGCGCCTTCGCCGAAGGCAATGACGGCGACCTCACCATTGGCGAAAAGCTTTCGCACTGCGTCCAGGGTGATAACCCACAGGAATTGAGAGCGCTGGTGATACAGGCGTTGAATCTGGGAAGCCAGATAATCAGCCCGATGACGCGGTCGGGGATTTGAACCACGTGCAGTGATCGGCGTGCCACTGAAGGGCTTCAACACTGGGCCTTGCGGATGCCGGGGTTGGCGTCTTTAGTGGCAGGCCTTGGTATTGCGCGTAGTCCGAACCGCTCAGTGCTGGCGCAAGATGAATGAGCTGCGTGCTGGGCTCAATTGCGATCAAGTACAAATCGAACAATGTATGGAGATCGGCGCGAAGCAGTAAGCCGTTCGATACCACATGCGTGTGCTGCCCTTTGTAGGGATGAATATGCGCAGCCTCTAACACTTCAGCCTGATTACAGCCTGTAATCGCGCAGCTCGTGTCATAGGCGGCCAGCAGTTTTTTGCGAAATGCAGATTGACCCCGTCGGCGGACAATGCTCGCGACGACTCGTTTACGAGCATCCTCAACGTTCTTGGGATCAAATACATTTTGTTGTTCAGCTTCGGTCTCGGCAATGGCGAGTTCATGAACGACCGTATCGCCCAAGGGTTGCATATCAAGCATTTCAATTAGCTGAGCCTTAATTGCCGAGCCAATATTTTTTTGGGGCTTTAGGCCTAAGACCCACTTAAGACCTCTCTCCTCGTATATCGCAGAAATATTTTGCATTCTCCGCTCGAAGGCTCCCGCCTTACGGTCAAAGCGTTCAGCTAATCCTCGGTAAATGTGTTTCTTAACAAACTTGATTCCCGCCGCCTGTTTTTCCAACATTTCTCGGTAGGCCTGCACTGACGCCTCAAGCTCCTCATGACTCCAACCGTCTGACATGACCCAATCCCTATGATCTGTGCCTAAGCACGAAAGTAGGGAAATTTACCCGATCAAGTAAGAGACAAGAAATCAATACGAAGGAAATTTAAAAGCATCGCGCTAAATAACCACCCGGCGCCATCCAAACCGCCACCCCAACTGAATCCCTGCTGCCGCCAGCAAAATCGCGGCAACTCCCACCCACTGCTGTATTTCAAGGCGATGCCCGAATGCAAACCAGTCAACGAAGATTGCAGCAATCGGGTAGATGAATGTCAGTGCGCCGAACAGCGCTGTAGGCAGTTTCTGGATTGCGCCGTAGAGAAGTACGTACATCAAGCCGGTGTGAACCACTCCTAGCGTCACTAAAGAACCCCATGCCTGTATGCCACTGGGTAACTCGGTGAAGTTGGCCATGGGGGCCAGCAGCAAGACGCCGGTGCTGACCTGGATCAGCGCGATCAGATGGGGAGGCACGCCCTTGAGCCGCTTGATGATCAAGGCCGCCACGGCGTACATCAGCGCCGCTCCCAGTGCCAAGGCGATGCCCTGGAGGTATGCACTTCCACTCTCGCCTTGCTCGGTGTGGGCGCTGACGATGGCCAGCATGCCTGCGAAAGAAACGGCCAGCCACGCCAGTTTTTGCACGGTGATTTTTTCACCCAGAAACAGCGCCGTCAGGCCGATCAATAGGAACGGCTGCACGTTGTAGACCGCGGTGCTGATGGCAATTGAAGCCCGCGAGAAGGACGCAAACAGCAGCACCCAGTTGGCAACGATGGCGACACCGCTGAGCACAATCAGTAAGAAAATGCGCAGGGTTAATAACCCAGGTCGCAGAAAGCCCATCAATGCACAGACCACCAGCAAGGTCAGCGCACCGAACGCACAGCGCCAAAAAACCACGTCCGGGACTGCCTGCCCGGAGACTAGAACGAGCCAGCCGATAGTGCCGGAGATCAGCATGGCAGCAACCATTTCCAGCGAACCACGTTGCGTCGACTTGTCCATATATGCTCCCCGTTATGTAGGAAACAGTATGGCTATGTCGCCAGACACAGCGCCATAATCCGCGAAAGGTAAACGGGCTGGTGTGCCTTTACTGTTGAGGCATTCTGCCGATTTTGCCTAAGGAGCGAAAAATGACTGACGAGATTGATCAGCTGTTGATTGGCGCGTTAATGGAAGATTCTCGCAAATCCTTGAAAGCGCTCGCGGCCCTCAGCGGTTTGTCGTCGCCCAGCGTCGCGGAGCGGATACGCAAGCTTGAAGAACGCGAGGTGATCAAAGGTTACACGGTGGAGGTGGACCCCAAGGCATTTGGCTATCAACTACAGGCCATTATTCGTATTCGTCCACTTCCTGGCCAGTTGCAGGAAGTGGAGCGTCAGATCCAGAACATTCCTCAGTTCACCGAGTGCGACAAGGTGACAGGCGATGACTGTTTTATCGCCCGTCTGTATGTGCGTTCCATCGAGCAATTGGACACCCTGCTCGACAACCTGAATGCGTACGCTGAAACCAATACCGCCATCATCAAGAAGAGTCCGGTAAAGCGCCGCTTGCCGCCGATGGAGTGAGCGCACGATCGCGCTCGACGCCTTACGAATGCGCGTCAACCACCCACTTCACTTTCGCCAGCCCTTCACGCAGTGATTCCATGTCGACCGACCCCAGCGCCAGCCGGATGGCGCGCGGCACGTGAATCGATGTGGCGAACGGCTGCGCAGACGAGACCGAAACCTGCTCGCGCATAAGTGCCATCACGACTTGCTCGGCCCTGGCATCGTCTGACAAAGGCAGCCAAATAAAGTAGGAAAACGGGTGACGCACAGTGTGCAGCCCTTCCAACAACTCATCCGCGATGATCTGTCTGGCGTGTGCGTCTTTGCGCTTTTGCACCTCCAGGTGCCCCACTGTTCCATCGTCCAGCCACGCGCTGGTGATCGAGGTCATGACGCCTGGCGTATTCCAGGCGGTCACGCGTATCACTCGCTCCAAGGCCGCGATCATATGAGCAGGAGCAGCGATGTAACCGACGCGCAAGCCTGCGGCGACACTTTTAGATAATCCGGACACGTACACGGTGCGTTCCGGTGCCAGTTCCGCTATCGGAGGCGGTGGGTTTTCTACAAGGAAGGCGTAGGCCGCATCCTCAATAATCTGCAGGTCATGCCTGCGCGCAATCGACACCAACTGCTGACGTTGCTCAATGTCCATCACCCAACCCAGCGGGTTGTGCAAGGTCGGCATGCTGTATACGGCGCGGACCGAACGGCTGCGACAGAGGTTTTCGAGAGCGTCGAGATCCGGGCCTCGGTCAGTGGTTGGCACAGGCAGTACTTCCAGGTGCAGTGTTTGCGCAAGTGCTTTGAACCCCGGATAGCTCAATGCATCAACGGCCACCACATCGCCAGGTTTTAACAGCGCCATCAGGACCACCGTCAATCCATGCTGCGCGCCATTAACGATCAATACTTGCTCGGCAGGAACATTCAAGCCCCGCGTCAAAAAGTGCCGCGCCACTGAGGCTCGATCGTGCAGACGTCCGCCATGGGGCTGATAGCGCAACAACGACTCCAGGTCGCCGGACAATGCCAGTTGGCGCAAGGCCGTTCGCAACAAATCGGCCTGCCCCGGCACAGACGGGTAGTTGTAATTGAGGTCCAGCATGCCTGCCGTCACGTCTGGCTGGTCGATCCCGTGTCCCGGCGGCAGCGACGTTTCCCTGACAAAAGTCCCGCGTCCGGTCTCGCCGCTGACCAGCCCCATGGCCTCAAGTTCTGAATACACCCGACTTGCGGTCACCAACGCCAAGCCTTCTGTCGCTGCCAACTGGCGATGTGTGGGCAGGCGCGTGCCCGGCAGCAATCGCCCTGACCGGATGTCAGCGGCAAACGTATCAACCAGCAACTTGTATCGAGAACGCGGCATAGAAGGATGTATCCATGACAATATTTTGATTGTCATCAATCTTCAGCCATAGGATGAGCGCAATGCAATCCTGCCATTAACCTTGAGCGTGAGACCCGATGGAACGTACCTCCAGCCTGCACACCCAATCGACTGAGAAGAATCTTGCCGGTTGGATCAATGGTTTTATCGGTGTCGTGATATTCAGCGCGTCACTGCCCGCGACACGCGTGGCGGTGATGGAGTTTGACCCGGTATTCCTGACCTTTGCCCGAGCCTCCATCGCTGGCATGGTGGCGTTGTGCATTTTGTTGGTACTCAAGGCCAAACGCCCGAGTCCAAGCCAGCGTGTACCCCTGCTGATCGTGGCAGTTGGCGTGGTCGTGGGGTTCCCATTGCTGACCGCATTGGCGCTGCAATACGTGACCTCCGCACATTCCATCGTCTTCCTCGGCATGTTGCCGCTCTCGACGGCAGCCTTTGGCGTGCTGCGCGGGGGTGAGCGTCCGCGGCCGGCATTCTGGCTTTTCTCGACCCTGGGCAGCGCGCTGGTGGTCGCGTTTGCTCTGTCGCAAGGCTTGAGCGCCTCGCCAAAGGGCGACATCCTGATGCTGCTGGCGATTCTGGTGTGCGGCCTGGGCTATGCCGAAGGTGCAAAACTGTCCAGATCATTGGGCGGCTGGCAGGTTATTTGCTGGGCGCTGGTACTGTCATTACCCGTCACAGCCACACTGGCAGTGGTGTTAGCCCCTTCCACTTTTGTGGGTATCAGCATGCCTGCGTGGTTTAGCCTCGCTTATATCTCGCTCTTCAGCATGTTGATCGGTTTTTTCTTCTGGTACCGCGGACTCGCCCAAGGGGGCATTGCCGCTGTGGGGCAACTGCAACTCCTGCAGCCCTTTTTTGGGTTGGCCCTGGCCGCGACTTTTGTGCATGAAACCGTCACTGCCGGCATGTTTGGCATCACCGGCGCGGTGATCGTATGCGTGATTGCAGCGAAGAGGTTTGCGAGATAAAGACACCGAAGCGATGGCTTTACTCGGGTGAAACGACCTTGGCGCGTTGCTCTGAAAACCATTGATAAAGAGGCGGATCAAAGTCCTTGGCTATTTGATCCGCCTCATCAAGCTTTTGTTGAGCGTGTTCTAAATTCCCGAGGCCTTGCTGAGCCTTGCCGTACTCCAACAACAAAAACGCTTTATCAACCTCCTCTGAACCATTAGTTTCAATAACCTTGACGGCCTCTTTAATCACTTCTATGGCAGGTCCCCATTCAGAAAACCGATTAAATACCAATGCACATAAGTACAAGCTTCGTTCGTGATTTATCCATGTCCCACATTGCAACCAAAGCTGTTTACACAGCAAAGCGGCATCAATTGTGACTTGCTTATGAAACGGGTCATCAACCTGCAAACGCGAATCTTCAATTAGTTTTGACACTGTATTGTTTAAAGCGGCCGCCATGCTTTTACCTATCACAAGATTCAGGGGCAAGCTCGGAGATGATGAATATCCACTCAACAGCGTCAGCAAACTCATTATCGGTTCGTCACTGCGCATAAACTGAAGACATAGCAGGCCAACAAGAACTTTTGTCTCAGCCAGACTGGCATTTGCCAAGCGAGCGTATTCAAATTCAGCGATAAACGCGTGCAAAGGATTACCTGAATAATAGGCAGCAACAGATAAAGATTTAAAATACGCCTCTGAATATTCCGACTTATTGGCTATCAGCAAGGCGAAAGCACCCGCCCAATCTGCTAGCGCCTCTCCAACGACATGATTAACCAGCCAAATAAAACTGTTCTTATCCTTTTCTTCCAACTCACTGAATACAATACGTTCTAACAAGGCCCTTGCCAGGACAGGGTTTTCATCATGAATATCCAGCGCCTCATTCAATACCGACACTTCAAACCCCACCTAAACTTAATTTATAAAATCAGCTTCCAAAACTTGTAACTTCACACGCTAGAAGAGAAAAACAGCCTTGTCAACTCAAGGATATAAACAACCAAATCAGGGCGTTAAAATTAATACAGCCCCATTTCAGTGCAGGTGTTTCCAGCAAAACACTTTTGTTGATGCGCGGCCTAAATACCGTGCACAAAAAAAAGTATGCCCATCCATAAGACAGGACTGACAGTCCCTGGTAGCAGGCCGTGGCGCGTCACATCCCAAAATTAGATTTATTAAGTTATGTTAAGAAAACCCTCATTTCTTAACATTTGTGAAAACTTAGGTAAATCTTCTGGAGCCGCTAAAGCGGCAACCTACTCTGTTATGCCCACGGTATGCGGCACAGATGCGGCCAACCTGTATTTGGGCTAACTGACAGAATCTTCACAAATTCAGTCCATTTCCTAAACATATAATGGGCAAGTACTGCATGTGACTTACACATATGGGAGTACCGTTTTTCAGTTTCCGCTCTCGAGGGCTGAAAGCCATGAGCACTATCAGTAAATACCTGCCCATCCCAGAAACTGTTCCGTCAGACCTTTCTGGATGCCGAGATATTGCTGAAGGGGCTGTGTTTATCATTGCTTCTGGCACATCAGCCAAGGATTTCCCTTTGTGTGAATTCCAGCACGTGCCGATGATTGTGGTAAATGGCGCCATTTCGATGTTTCTGAACACGCCAGTCAGCCCTTACTTTTACGTGTGCACTGACTCAGGTTTCTTTACCCAGCAAACCCGGTTATTCCACGCAGCATTGGCGCAAAGCCAAAGAGTCGTGCTGCGAGAAGACTACGCGCAGCACAATATCCCGCTACCTGCTGGCGAGTTTTACGCCTTGAAAAAAGCGCCTAAGCCTACCTGGAAAGACCTGTTCTCAGGGGTTCCCTCCAATCTGATACGCCGCTCCAAACTTCATAAGGGTCGAAACAGCAGCATCGGATTCAGCAAGGATTTGAGCGAGGGCTATTTCGATGCCCGGACGGTCGCCTACCTCGCGTTGCAAGTTGCCTACCATGCGGGCTTCAACAAGGTGTTCCTCGTCGGCGTCGATTTATGCCCTGAAACAGGGCGCTTCTATGAAACAGTCGAGTCTGTGAAATCGCCGTGTGTGCTGGATGAACATTTAGAGTCTCGCATTATCCCGTCATTTGAGTTAATGGCTGAGAAAGTCATAAGCGATGAATTTAGTGTTTATAACTTGTCCACGATTTCCAGGATACCGAGTAGCGTAATTCCTCACATGTCCATTGAAGACGTTAAAAAACTAGTCCCAGCGAAAATATTTAAACGTTAATTCATGATTATTTTTAGTGGACGCGGGTAATCAGCCACTTTTTCAGCATCACGTTCACAACCCGTCACGTGGGTTTTGCGCAGAATAATAATCGTGACGACCATTCAAAACTGAGCGAGTCCAAGAGCACTTCGATATCAAGCCGGATCGGCTCATCGGCGTCTGGGGGGGGTTAATGAGGCAGCGAATTGTTCGCGATCTTTTAAGGCATCAAAAGATCGCGAACACGCTCACTCTTACAGTTCTGACTGCCCCAGGCTCAAGGGATCAGGAAGCAGCTTGCTGCGCTTTAGCCAGAGAGCGGCTGCGAACCCAGTTGAAGCAAATAGCGAGAATCAGGGCGAAACCCACATAGCCCAGTAGTGGATAGACAGTGCCCACCAACTTGCTGAAGCCACCCAAGCTCAAGCCCAAACCTAGGCAGACCGTGACTGCGCTGATCAACTTGAAACGGCTGGTTTCAGGTTTGGCAAAGCGGGCGCTGAATGCAAAGAACATCCCCACTGCTGTGCTGTAGACCATGCAAACCAGTGCCAGCGACATCACCACCGAAAGCATTGGCGAGATACGCCCTGCCAGCGCAAGAGAAGGCATTTCGATGCCTTGCAACTGATTGATGTTGGCAAACAGGCCGATGTTCAGCAGCAAGATCAGCGCCCCCAGACCAAGACCGCCTAGTATGCCGCCGAGTGCGGCAGCTTTGGGTTGTTTGGTCATCCCGCCAATGACTGCCAGCATCGGAAAACCGACAGCAATGTTGAAGGAGGCATACAACAAGGCACCTACAAACCAGTTCCCCGTGACTGTTTCGTTGTTCTCACGTGCAACTGCATCGAGGGTTTCGATGGGGGCGTTGTAACTGAAAATCGAGTACGTGGTGATGATAAGCACCATCGCCAGCAGGAAGGGCATAACCGCGCTGATCAAGTCGATGATGCGCTTCACGTTCATGCACAACGTGGCAATCACCAAGACCATCATCAGCACGCCACCAAACAAGGGAGGCAGGTCGTACTGCTGGGCAAAGATCGAACCGCTGCCGGCCAGCATCACTACGCCGACACCGTACAGGAAGAAAGACAACACCACGTCGACGACCAGGCCGATACGTGCACCGAACAGAATGTAGAGAACCTCCTTGTGCGAACTCGCTTGCATTTTCGAGCTCATTCGAGCGATCTGCATGCCGAGAAAGGCAAACATCAAACCGCTCACCAGAGTGCCGACAACTCCTATAAGCCCATAGCCGGTGAAAAACTGAAGCACCTCCTGGCCAGAGGCAAATCCACCACCAATAACAACGGACATGTAAGCAAGGGCAATCTGGATCGATTGTTTATTCATTAAACTATTTCTCATTCTTAGACTTATTAGATGCATGCAAATAGAGAGGCGGTGATGGCTAATACTTGTCAGTTAATGCACATCCCCTGTGGGAGCGGGCTTGCCCGCGAAAGTATCGGCGCGGTTTAACAGGAAAACCGCATCGCCTGCATCGCTGGCATCGCTGGCATCGCTGGCAAGCCAGACTCCCACAGGTTTCTCGCTGCATTCAAAACAGCGTTCGCTTAACTGACTGGCATTAGGCGGTGATGGCCTCTCATTTCCATGGAGCAACTCGCTTCTGAACAGGTGTCAGGACGCCGCCCGCAGTATAGGAAGTGTCAAGCAGGTTTTTTCACCATATAAAGCCACTTATCCAGTGATAAACAGCATAGAAAACGCTTTAAACATCACAAAACAATTAAACATGTGTAAAAACACAGCATATTCACTTGAAACATTACGAAATAAATAGTTTTTTATGAATCAAGCCCTTAGCGAACACGAGATCAGTCGTGCGATTGAATGAGCAGCACGTCGCCGCCAGCAATTAGGCGCTGTGCTCAGCGTCATGTCCCGATCATTTACAACCTGATGACTTGATCAAGTTTGATCATAAAACTCATCACTTCACGTAAGTCCTGACGACCACTTGCGTTACGGCCCCACCTCCTCCGGCCCAGTAAATACAGGGTTTCCAGCCATTGGCACAGCCTGTGCAAACGGTCTCTGAGCCTGGCTGCGTTTGCGCATCCGTCCTATAAAAAAAATGATCAGAGGCCTCTCATGTCCAATACCGTTAAGCCCAATGTTGTTCAACTGCCCCCTGAACCCCATGCCGCCATCGTTGATCGATACGCCCTGCACGGGGGTCACATTGGCATCGGAGAAAACGAGTCACCCTGGGTGCCATTCGGCGACAGTGCTGCCATCCGCCACCTCAGTTTCGATGTTCGCACCGGCAGCGTTTGCAACATTTTATGGGTCAAGGGTGGCGGTCGCATCGGCACTCACCGACACCGTGCAGCCGTCTCGGCCGTCACGCTTGAGGGCAGTTGGGGCTACTACGAATATGACTGGATTTCCCAACCCGGCAGTTTCGTTTACGAAACGCCAGGCACCGCGCACACCCTCTATTCCGATGACCCTCAGGGCATGAAGGCGCTCTTCTGGATTCACGGCCCCATCGAGTTTTTTGACGAACACGGCAATCACACCGAAACAACCGACGTTTTCTGGTTCATCAACCATTACGTCAATCATTGCGAAAAACATGGCTTGCCAATCAACAAGGCGTTGTTTCTATAAAGGGTGATGAGCATGAAGTTTTGGGAACGATTTGCCGTGGAAGGACTGACTTGCGTGGTCACCGGGGCCGCCAGCGGCATTGGCCTGGCTTACGCCGAAGTCATGGCCGAAGCTGGCGCTCAGGTCACACTGCTGGATATAGATGGTGAGTTATTACACGAGCAAGTGACGCGTCTGGCAGCCCAAGGCCTGGCCGTGCATGGCGAAGTCGTGGACGCCACCGATCGCTCGGCGATGTACGCCTGTTTCGAGCGCATCGCGCAACGCTACGGCCGACTCGATGTGGTGTTCGCCAATGCCGGCATCGATTCCGGCCCAGGTTTTCTCGACAGCGACGGCCAGCGCTGCGCGGAGGGCGCCCTTGAAAACCTTGAGGAAGCCCATTGGGACAAGGTGCTGGCAACCAATCTGACCTCTGTATTCACCACCCTGCGGGCAGCCGTCCGCTTGATGAAACCCAGAGGCTCAGGGCGCATCATCGTCACCACTTCAAACGCTGCGATGATTAACGAAGCTATCGTCGGCACGCCCTACATGCCCGCCAAGGCCGGGGCAGCCTCGCTGGTACGCCAGGCTGCCATGGAGTTGGCCCGCTTCGGCATCAACGTCAATGCAATCGCCCCCGGCCCCTTTGTCACCAATATCGCCGGGGGGCGGCTGCGCAATCCCGCAGACCGTGCCGCATTTGCACTGCGCGTCCCTCAACACCGAATTGCCAGCACCGAAGAGATCAAAGGTCTGGCACTGTTTCTGGCGTCACCGGCCTCCAGCTACGTCACCGGAGCCCAGATCGTGATTGACGGCGGACAAATGCTCGGACGAGTGGATTGAGGAGACCAGGATGCGAGCAATCGTTTTCAAGGCTATGCAACAGCCCTTACAGCTGGCCACCCTACCCGCTCCGACACCTCGGGCCGATGAGGTATTGATTGAGATCTGCCGTTGCGGCATCTGTGGCAGCGACCTGCACATGACGCATGATCCGGCGTTCGCCATTGCGCCAAACACTGTACTCGGCCACGAGTACAGTGGTCGCGTGATCGAATGCGGGCCGCAGGTGAGCGGCCTGCGCGTCGGTGACCAGGTCGCCGTGGCCCCGCTGCGCGGCTGCGGGCAGTGCGCCAGTTGCCGCCAGGGCGAGCCCGCCTGGTGTTCGGATTTCAGCCTGCAAGGCGGTGGTTTTGCCGAGCTTGCCACGGCCAAGGCTCACCAATGCGTGGTGCTCCCATCCAGTATCGGTTTGGCCGACAGCGCACTGGCTGAGCCACTGGCGGTGGCACTGCACGGGGTTATGCGGGCTCGGCTGCGTCCTGGCGCCAAGGTGTTGATCCTGGGGGCAGGTGCCATTGGCTTGGCCGTGGCTTTCTGGGCCCGGCGCCTGGGGGCAGCAAAGGTCTGCATCACTGATCTGGGAGACGGGCAGCGCGAGCGCGCTTTGCACCTTGGCGCCAGCGCCTTTCTGGTGAATGACAGCAGCCTCGAGAAGCGCATTCCCGAAAGCCTCGGAGCGCCCCCCGATATTGTCTTTGAATGCGTCGGCCGCCCGGGGTTGATTGCCCAGGCAATCGAGTACGTGCGCCCTCGCGGCACGATAGTCATCCTGGGTTTGTGTACCGTGGCAGACAGCTTTGTGCCCTTTAAGGCGCTGTCCAAGGAGGTCAACCTGGTGACCTCGGCCTTTTTCAATCTCGACGAATTTCGCGCGGCTATCAACGTACTCGACAGCCCTCAGGCAGTGCCTTTGACCCTGGTCAGCAACACCGTTTCGCTTGCGCAAATGCCGCAGGCCTTTGAAGCGCTGAGGCAACGCACCGATCAATGCAAGGTCATGGTCGCCCCTCAATTTTCCTGATGATTTCAACCTGCCCGCAGCCCTTAGGCGGCGAGCACTCTAAACCTGTGCTGGAGAATCAACATGAGTGTGTACACCCACGTAACAGTCGGCAGTAATGACTTGGCCAAAGCGCGCCAGTTCTATGACATCGTGCTCGGCCAATTAGGCTTGAACAGGCTAATGGATCTGGAAGAAAACGGTTCGATCTGGGGCGATAAAACCCCTGCGTTCTTCGTGCTTCGCCCCGCCAATGGTGCGCCTGCAACCGTTGGCAATGGCGTGACCGTGAGCTTCCAGGCGCCAACTCGCGAAGCCGTCGCAAACTTTCACACGGCGGCCGTCTCCGCTGGCGGTCGCTGCGAAGGACTGCCCGGTCCACGCAGTTGGGCACCGCACGCCTACGCGGCCTATGCACGCGACCCAGACGGCAACAAACTGGCCGTTTATTGCTTTGAACCCGCCTGATTCAGCTTGAATGAATGGCCCACCCCTGCGGCAAGTGCCGCAGGAGTGGGCTCATGCGTTACAGCCCCAATGCCGTACCCAAGTCGTACATCACCTCCAAGGCAATCACCGCACCGTTGCTGCTCACCGGCGCCTGCGGGTTGTAAAAGTTGTCCGGGTTGAAGATGTACTGCACGCTGGGCTCCAGGGCCAAGTGGCGAGTCACCTGCCAATGGGTGTTGAGCTCAACCCGCGACACACCGCGTCGCGTACGCTCGTTCTCTCCCGTCGCCAGCAAGCGCGCCTGCTCCTGCCACTGCGCCTGACGAGTGCCAAGACGCAAATAGCTGGCCTTTAAATTGATACTGTCTTGAGGCCGATTAAAAGGCCCCAACCGGGTGATACCCACCTCGGCAAAATGCTCAAACGGTTGCATGTCATCGGCGCTCCACGACCAAGAACCGAACCATTGCCAGGCTTTTTCCGGCACTCCCACATCGCCCTCGCGTGCCAAGGTTTGACGAAACTTGAACAGCAATCCACTGCTGCCCCGACGCGTCTTGCCATCAAGCGGATCGGTCTGCTCGGCGCTGTTATAAAAGCCATTGAGCTCATAGTGGTAGGCATAGGGCGTCTGGTCGAAGCCCTGTTCTGCGCCCCATCCAGCCAATACCGAGACGCCGCTGGCATCGCCCGGATCCCAATCAAAACCTTTGGTGTCCTTGAAGTAATGCTGAGGGTTGGACTCGAACACGCCCGCATGCACATAACGCCCCTGATCGGCTCGATAGCGCGAGTACAAGCCCCAACTGCCATAAGGGAACGGCAAGATACCCGTGGAGTTGTCGATGACAGGGTCGTTGCAGGTCACTACGTTGTTGCAGTTGGACATGTAGAAGTGCTGCTTGGCATTGCTACGGCCCGCAACCAGCTCAAGACGGTCTTGCAGCAGACGCTGATTCCAGGTGAATCGCGCCAGATAACCGGAATCGATGTCGTTGTGCATCGGCGCCCCGGCAAAAAAGCTCCCGGCCTTGCCCTGCCAACTGTCCTGCGACGGCTGGCCTTCGCCCCGCATCCACGGAAAGAACACGTACTGAAAAGACACTGAAGCCCCCTCGATACCGGCCAATTTGGCCATGTCCATCTCGGCGCCAGCGAACACGTTGCCGCTGTTGCCATACCGATAGGGCTGCGGGCCGGTGTTCAGGTTCTTCACCGAGAGATTCCAGACCTGCAGGTTGAGTTTGATCGCATCCTCAGGTACCAGGGGCTCAGCCATTAACGAGGTGCTGGCAAGGGACAGGAGTAATGCAGACAGAGGGGTAAGGCAAATCCCGGACACGTGCATGCCGCGCTGCTTAGCAATCATGATGCTCTCTCTATTGTTGTCATTATCAAGAGCGGCCATCCGGCCGCGAGAGCTACATCGCAAAGGCTATGCCAGCACTGGCAGCCACCGGCAACGCCTGTAAACGCGGGCGCGCGGTGACCTTTGAGGCGCAAAGCATTTGATCAATTCAATCGGTTTTGATCATCCTCAATGATCAAGCTAAACCATAGGTCTTGAGCCGATACGCCAGTTGCGGTCGGGTCACGCCTAATTGCCGCGCAGCCGCCGAGAGGTTGCCCGCGCAAGCCTGCAGCACGTGCCGGTAATGCTCCACTTGCTGGCACTGGATCGATTGCTTGAGCTGCGACATCGGTGATGCGTTCAGATCCAATTCGGTCACGCTGGCCTGAGGCGATGACACGCCCAAGCTCCCGTCGCCGCCTATGCTCAAGCCGGGGCGCGGTGCCTGCTCGCCGTTGGGGAACAGGTGCTGAGTTCGAACAGACGCGTTGTTGGGGGCCGCAATGACACCTCGCTCCACCAGATTTTGCAGCTCGCGTATGTTGCCGGGGTAATCGTGATTGAGCAGGGCCTCAACGGCTTGCGCGCTGAAACCGGTCACCTGCTTGCCATGCAGCTTGGTGAAGTGCTTGAAGAAATGCTCCATCAGCAACGGAATGTCATCACGACGCTCTCGCAGCGGCGGTAGATGGATGGGAAAGACATTGAGTCGGAAAAACAGATCCTCGCGAAAGGTGCCTTGAGCGATAGCGGCACGCAGGTTGATGTTAGTGGCCGCAACCACCCGCAGATCAACCTTGATGGGCTTGCTCCCCCCTACCCGCTCAATCTCCCCCTCTTGCAGGGCACGCAACAGCTTGCTTTGCGCACTCAAGCTCAATGCCTGGATTTCATCGAGAAACAGCGTCCCACCCGAAGCGCGTTCAAATCGCCCGGCCCGGCCTTGGGTCGCCCCCGTGTAAGCCCCCTTTTCGGCACCGAACAACTCGGCCTCCAATAGACTCTCCGGCAGCGAAGCACAATTGACCGCCACCAAAGGCTGATCAGCCCGCGGGCTAAGTCGGTGCAAGCATTTGGCAAATACTTCCTTGCCGACACCTGACTCACCGCTAAAAAGCACTGTGGCACGAGTAGGTGCAACCTGAGCGATCTGGTGGCGCGCTACGCTGAATGCCGCCGAGATGCCCACCATGTCGTCCTGCACCGGCAGGCTGCTGATGGTGGTGGTCGCGGTGGTGCTGGCAGGTTGTGGCGCGTCACTCTCCGTTGAGGACCAGATCGAGTTCATCCGTATGAAATGGGCGGGATCCCAATAACGTTGGGCTTCGCTGTGTTCATGGTGGGGCAGTCGGTCGGCGGTATCACCGACAATTCGACAGATGTTGCCACCTGCGGCAACACATTCCACTTCGCGGTACACCACCAGTTTGCCAATAAACGCGCTGGCATAACCGGCAGCGTAACCCAGGGTCATCCAGCAGACCGCCTCGTCACCAATACCGTAATGCGCAATATGCTCGTGGGCTTCGCGAGAGTCATGCCACAGGTATTCGCCGTGAAAATGGCCCTTCTCGATATTCAGATCCAGGTCGACCGTTTCCACTCGCACCATGCCTTGCAGGGCATGCAGGCGACCGCCGGCAATGAACGAACTGCGCTCGTCGCCGCCAGGCCAACGCTTGCGCACCAAGGCGGCATCTTGAGTGCCTGCGGAATAACCGATACGCATCAACATGCGCTTGGCACCCTCATGGCCAACACTCTCGATCAATTCCTGGCGCAGTGCTCCCAGTGCCGTGGAGTGCAGCATGACCATGCTCTGATCATCCAGCCAGATACGCGCATCCTCATCGGAAAAGCGCAGAAATCGGCGAAGGTCTGCGGGTGTTGGCGCGCAGGTTTCGTAGCCTTGTACGGGGCGAGCAGGCTGATCATGGGTAACGATCTGGGGCGAGCGATTCATGCAATCTCCTAATTATTTTTGTTTTCCACCGCACGTGGTCGTGAAGGGAATCGGAGGCATCGGATTTGATCATCAATTTTTCCCACCTTCATCAACAAAGATCAAGGCAGACACTTCGGTTGGTTTTTGAAAATCCTTTTAATTCAACAGCTTATTTAATTAAACGGGCGCTGGCCTGCCCTTTGCTATGTCATTGCCGGCTGAGCCGCAACCAGCATCAGTCAACCCATAACAATAATCATGCCGGAGATTCACCATGCGCCGCTGGTTCTCTCATTATGAAAACCGTCTGTTGTTTGTTCTTAGCCTGAGCTTTGGCTTTGTTTTCTTTGATCGCAATGCCATGAGTTTCCTGGCGCCCTTTGTGGCGCAAGACCTAAATCTGAGCAACACCCAGATCGGCCTGCTGGTGTCGGCACTTTCCCTTACCTGGGCCCTGTCGGGCTACCTGCTGGGCGCCCAGTCAGACCGCAGCGGTCGTCGTAAACCGTACCTGCTGATAGCGGTCATTGTCTTTTCAGCCTGCTCATTCATCTCTGGCCTCGCCGGTTCATTCTTCATGTTATTGGCCGCACGTTTGTTGATGGGGGTGGCCGAGGGGCCCATTCTGCCCATCTCGCAAACATTGATGGTCATGAACTCGACCCCGAAAAGACGGGGCCAGAACATGGGCATCATGCAGAACTTCGGCAGTAACCTGCTGGGCTCGTGCATTGCCCCGCTGGTGCTCGTGGCGATCGCCAGCCATTACGACTGGCGACTGGCTTTCTTCGTCGCGGGCATCCCCGGATTGATCGCCGCCTGGTTGATCTGGAAGTACGTAAAAGAGCCCAAAGCCATCATCGCCCCTGTCGCAGCAACGATGACTGCCCCTGTCAGTGGCACGCTGCGTGATCTGCTGCGCTATCGCAACGTTTGGCTGAGCATGCTGATTGCCTGTTTTTATGTGGCGTGGATGGTGCTGGGCTGGGCCTTTATGCCGGTGTACTACATGAACGAACGCCATTTCAGCTCAACTGACATGGGTATTCTGATGAGCGTACTGGGTGCCAGCGCGACGATCTGCAGCTACATCGTGCCCGCACTGTCAGACCGCTTGGGACGCCGAACCGTGGTCGTCGTGTTTTCCTTGATCGGAGCGCTCACACCGTTGGCGGCCCTGTACTTCGACGGGCCTTTCTGGATGCTCTGCCTGATTCTTTTTCTGACCTGGTCAGCCAGCGGAGTAGCGCCTATTTTTATGGCCACCATCCCTTCCGAAACAGTGCCCGCACACCGCATCGCTGCTTGCGTGGGCCTGGTAATGGGCATGGGGGAAATCGTCGGGGGCGTTCTAAGCCCGGTCGCTGGCGGGTGGCTGGCTGACATCGCAGGGCTGAGCGCTCCTCTGATGTTGCAAGCCGCCTGTGCGGTGGTCGTAGCCCTGTTAGGCCTAGGGCTGCACGAAACTGCCCCATTGCGAGCCAAGCACCCACAGCAGGTCGGACTAACGGTCAAAGATGCCACGCTTCCCTGAAAGGGATAGCTCATCCTTTCGCCCGTGATGAATAACAACCAAGGGAAAGACATGTCGGTCTACTCAATGACCTACGACAGTCATCGCGCGGCTTGAAGTCAGCAGCAGATGCGGATAATCCGCTGCTGACCCGCAGCCCTTCACGGGTTCAGGAATTTGGTGACAGCGCTGGCGAACAATTCTGGCTGATCAAGCATGAGAAAGATTTCGATGCTGGACCCGCGATTTGGCAAGGATACGGCGCTATCACGGTCATCGATACGCAGTTCGAAGTCGCCTGACTCCATGCCGGGTTTGTCCGTAGTGCGCAGCAACAGCAGATGGTCATTGATCAACGAAGTAATGTCAGCGCCGTCTGCAACGATGCGAAAGGTGGGTGTCATAAATGCTCCAGACGACAAAAGCCCCGCACAAAGCAGGGTGTAAAAGGCAAAACGGCTGCATTGCGGGCAGCCTGTGAGTATTCGCCTGAAGCCGTGGAGCAATTGATGGCGCTCTAACGATTTATAGCCACGGCGGCCTCTCCTGAAGTTGCCAAACGCTACACCGACGCCATCGTGACCTATTGCGAAGAGTTGAGAACGTTTCCCCTGCGAGGAAATCAACGCGACGATATACGCCCAGGTCTGCGAATAACCAACTATCGCAAGCGGGCCGTGATTGCTTTTGCCGTTGATGGCAAGCAGATTTTTATCATTGGCATTTATTACGGCGGGCAAGATTTTGAGACTGCCTTGCTAATTGAGTCCGATGACTAACTCCACAACATAACCCCCTCCTCACTCGCCCCCACCACATCCGGCAAGTGAATCACCACCCCGGACTGATACGGTTGCACTTCATCTGCCAGCCCTTGGTGGGCATCGAGCACGGCTTCGACCGTGCTGTTGAGGTGGCCGTAGCCAATGGTCAGGCCCAGCGGCAGGAGCTGGATGCCGATGCTGCGCAGGATGGATCGCGCCTTTGAGGGTGATGCGTTCGCTGCCAATGAATGAAAGTTACTCAAGCCAGCCAATGGTTTTACCAACAAGCCACAGTACGAAACCCGAGCTAAGCAGCACTATCCCTGCCCATTGTAAAATCACCAATTTGCGCTTGAGCAGCATGGGGAAAGTGCTTAAATCATCAACGCTAACGCGCCCGCGCTTGACGTAAAAACCGGGAAAAGTAACGACCCCTGCAATACTGCCTACAAGCAGCAATTTACCCCAAGGACCGCCTTGTCTTAATTGGTTTAAATTCGTAATAACAGAACTCCTTTCAAGATGTCGCAACATCAAATCCATTTTTGTATAGGCAATGCGAAGCGCAATGCCTATCCAGGCAAATACGCCGAGAAGCACTGCGCCACAAAGATAGCCGAAGAAAAATTCAGCAGTACTCACTTAGTGTACTCATAAATAACTTCGCCAGTTTTTTCACCAAGAGATCCAAATACTTCACCTCCAGCATAAGATCCAGCCCCTACCACCAACACGCCACAGACCAATGGTCCAACACCAACAGTTGGCACGGCTAGAGCTAAACATATCCCGGCGACGGCTGGGGCTGTTAAAAGTGCACCCGCTACTACACCACCTCCAATCCCACCGGCAAAACTACCAACTTCAGTAAACTTAACTCTCTTGCAAGCCTCAGTATTACCCGCCGCACAGACATCTTGAACCTTCATGTACGAGACACCGCCGCCTATACCTGTACCCACCCAACCACCGAGTTTGAGATACTTAGCAGCCTTGGACACGCCTTCAATATGGGTGGCATATCCCGGTATTTGATCTGCGCCACCCGCCACCGTCCAGCGATGGACCAGACTTCGTGTGGAAATTCCAAGCGCACTTTTTAAATTCGGATGGTCAGGAAACCCTATGCCCTTACGGGTTAAAGCGGTCAGGTTCGTATTGAGTTGTGCCAGCAGACGCTTGCGTTCCGCAAAAAACGCTGGCGAACGCAGATGTCCATCCGCTTGGAACGAACGAACGTGTAACGCTTCGACCTCTTTAAAAAGTTTTGATACATCATCCAGGTTCTTGGCAAACATCGCCTCGCCAATACCTATTGCCGTTGCACCCTGGCCGAAAAAAGTTTCGATTTCAGCACGGTGCCTGACCATGAAATCAGCATCTTCCGGGCTAAGCGCGTTAACTGCTTCATTAGCTTTGGCGGCGGCCGCCATCAATATCGCTTCTTCGCGGGTGCATTGCAGGTTGTTGGGATCGCTTAACACGATCATCGAACCCGCATTTACAGCGTTCAGCCCAGGGTTGAGTGCGTCAAACTTGTTCATCACAGCGGGGTATTGCGACGAGAACAACGTAGCCTTTAACAAATCGACTGTCGTACTTTTGGGAACGACATAGAAGCCTGGCTCTTGCAGTGGTGGCCTAAAGTCTGACTTTGAAACCGGAAGTGGTTCTCTCTCCCGCTCAACGGGGCTATGAAAACTGCCAGGCCAGCCTCGGCCAGTAATGTGCGCATATTTATTGAAGATATCATCGCTTAACGGGCTGAAGGGCTCAGCTTTAACCAGTAATAAGTCTCCTTTCTCAACAGCTGCAACGATCTCTTTGTGAGTCATCGGCTCGCCGTACGGATTATTACCAGAAAAGTTCAGGGTATTGAAAGGTGAGGGCAAAGCATCATCGACGATACGTTCCGCAAAGAAAGGCGCCTCTATATGGCTGAGACTAATTCCGAGGCGTTCGCGATCTTCTCGGCGAATAAGGTGCATGCAGTACTTCCTTAATTAAAGAATCGACCGCGTCGGTCTATCGCGGGGCAATCCATTGAAGTGCGCGGACTGTATCGGCCAATTCTGCTAAAGATCTGTCAGACCTTTCCCTTAATTGAGAAGGCTTGATCTATTTCATGCTCAGGCATTTAAAAAAACGCGGCCGATTGCAGCCATTAACCCCACAACAGGGAGCCAGGTTCGTGCGCGCACATGATCAGACTCTCGCACCCAACCCAAGATCGATGAAAGCCAATGAAACAGGGACTTTCTCAAGTGTGAAGTTGATGACGTGATGGCTTTCTGGTGCGCAGTAGAAAGCAGTAGCGCGAAATTGGCTGGCTACTTGCTAGTGATTTTGGGTTTCAGGAGCACGGACGCGCGCGCAGGGAGGAGAGCAATATCGGGGCACAAAAAAGGGCCTAGATCGCTCTAGGCCCTGATTTTATTGAGTTTGGCGGGAAACCAGGGATTCGAACCCTGGGTACGCTATTAACGTACGCCGGTTTTCAAGACCGGTGCATTCAACCACTCTGCCAATTTCCCGGATGCTGCTGATGTTAGGTATGTAGCGTGTAACCACTCGGCCACACCCCCTAACGTTGTTGCGGGCGCCATAATACCCGAATGAAACACGTTGTCAAACTCTCTTGATCGCTTGTTTCAGAGCCTCTGCTATGATCTTTGCTACTTAACATTTCAAACCACAGGAGTTTCGCCATGCGCGAACAGGATTACGCAGTTAATAGCAGCGTGCAGGCCGAGCAGCTAGAGGTTAGCCGCGTCCTGCGCAACACTTACGGTTTACTGGCACTCACTCTCGCTTTCAGCGGTGTGATGGCTTATGTCGCGCAGCAGATGCGTGTCGGTTATCCCAATATTTTCGTGGTGCTGATCGGCTTTTACGGGCTGTTCTTCCTGACCAACAAGCTGCGCGATTCGGCTTGGGGTCTGGTGTCTGCCTTTGCCCTGACCGGTTTTATGGGCTTTTTGCTGGGCCCAATCCTTAACCGCTACCTGGGCATGCAGGGCGGCGCTGAGGTGGTTAGTTCGGCATTTGCCATGACGGCTCTGGTGTTTGGTGGCCTGTCTGCTTATGTGCTGATCACTCGCAAGGACATGAGCTTCCTGGGTGGTTTCATCACTGCGGGCTTTTTTGTCCTGCTGGGCGCTACGCTGGCAAGTTTCTTCTTTCAGGTCAGCGGCCTGCAACTGGCTATCAGCGCTGGCTTCGTGCTGTTTTCTTCGGTCTGCATCTTGTTCCAGACCAGCGCCATTATTCATGGCGGCGAGCGTAACTACATCATGGCTACCATCAGCCTGTATGTATCGATCTACAACCTGTTCATCAGCTTGCTGCAGATTTTCGGCATCATGAGCCGCGACGACTGATTGACAATCGCGACACAAAAGCCCGCTTCGGCGGGCTTTTTGTTGCCCGCGGCAAGCATCTTTAGGCATCTGGCTTTATCATTGCCGCAGATTTGCTGACAGAGCCCCACCATGAAATTTGCCATTGCCCTTTATTCAGCGGCCCATGCGCCCTCCTCTCGCCGCGCTCTGCGTTTTGCCGAGGCAGCGTTGGCGAGCGGTCACGAAATTGTGCGGCTGTTCTTTTATCAAGACGGTGTTCACAGCGCTTCGAGCAATGTCGTCACGCCACAAGATGAGCAAGACCTCGCGCAACAGTGGGCTGCGTTTGTGAGCCACAACCAGCTTGATGGTGTGGTGTGTATTGCCGCAGCTCTGCGCCGCGGGGTGCTGGACGAGGACGAATCTGCGCGCTATCAGCGTTCGGCAGTCAATTTGAAAGCGCCGTGGGAATTGTCTGGCCTGGGGCAGTTACACGACGCTATTCAATCAGCTGATCGACTGATCTGCTTCGGAGGGCCTTGAGATGCCTAAGTCGCTATTGATTATCAGCCGTCAGGCTCCCTGGTCGGGCCCAAGTGCTAAAGAAGCGCTAGACATTGTGCTGGCGGGCGGCGCATTTGATTTGCCGATTGGCCTGATGTTCATGGACGACGGCGTGTTTCAGCTTGTGCCAAAACAAAACGCCACCGCACTGCAACAAAAGAACCTCATGGCCAATCTGCAAGCCTTGTCGATGTTTGGGGTTGATGAGGTGTATGCCTGTCACCACAGTTTGGCCGAGCGTGGGATTTCGACCACAGGTCTGGCCGTAGATGACGTAGAAACACTGTCAGCAGATGGCGTTCGCATCCTTATTGACCGTTTTGATCAAGTGATTACCCTCTGATGTCTACCCTACACGTCCTGAGTCATTCACCCTTTTCAGACACGCGTCTAGGCAGCTGCTTACGCATACTGAGCACTAAAGACGCGCTGTTGCTCTGCGGCGATGCGGTCTACGCTTTACAGCCTCAGAGCAGCATTCTTAAAGGCCTTGAAGAACAGAGCGACACACTCACGCTCTTTGTCCTCGAAGAGGACCTGCTAGCGCGCAGCATTGAATGCCCGCCGTGGGCAACCTGCGTTGACTATCCAGGCTTCGTCGAACTGTCGATTCGCTATGACAAGGTCAACAGCTGGCTATGAATACGCTCCCCCTCGACGGTAAAGAAATAGCGCTGGATAAAGACGGCTATTTGCTCGACCTCAATGACTGGTCTGCCGAGGTGGCTGAAGCCTTGGCGGCACAGGCACACATTGAGTTAAGCCCCGACCACTGGGAAATCCTTGAACTGCTGCGCAGCTTTTATCAGGAGTTCGAGCTATCGCCAGCGACGCGTCCGCTGATCAAGTACACAGCGCTCAAGCTGGGGCCTGAGAAAGGCAACAGCATGCACCTCAACCGCCTGTTCAATGGCACTCCTGCCAAACTCGCCGCCAAGCTGGCGGGCCTGCCAAAGCCAACCAATTGCCTATGAATATTGCGTCTGCATTGACCCTCGAAACACCGGCTGAACACCCTTTCGCGCAGTTCGTGCGCATTTTGGGCAAGGGCAAACGTGGCGCCCGCAATCTGACCCGCGAAGAAGCTCGTGAGGCGATGGGCATTCTGCTTGACGAAAAGGCTGAGGATACGCAACTGGGCGCTTTCCTGATGTTGCTACGACATAAGGAAGAAAGCCCCGAGGAATTGGCAGGCTTCACCGAGGCCGTGCGTGAGCGTCTGACAGCGCCCGAGATCAATGTCGACATTGACTGGCCAACTTACGCAGGTAAAAAGCGCCACTTGCCTTGGTATCTGCTGGCCGCCAAATGCCTTGCGCAAAATGGTGTGCGTATTTTGATGCACGGGGGCGGAGCCCACACAGCTGGGCGACTGTACAGCGAGCAGTTGCTTGGCGAACTGGCTATCCCGCTGTGCCGCGACTGGCAAAGTGTTGAAGCCGCGCTAGAGACTGGTAATCTGGCATTCATTCCACTGCAGGATTGGGCCCCCCAACTGCAGCGCATGATTGATTTGCGCAACACCCTTGGCCTGCGCTCGCCGATTCACTCATTAGCCCGCATTCTGAACCCGCTCGGCGCGCGTTGCGGCCTGCAGAGCATCTTCCATCCTGGCTACCAGAGCGTGCACCGTGAGGCCAGCGGCTTGCTGGGCGACACCAGCATTGTGGTCAAAGGCGATGGCGGCGAAATCGAAATCAACCCCGACTCAGCCAGCCATCTGTATGGCACGACGGCAGGCGTCAGTTGGGACGAAGAGTGGCCTGCACTGTCCGCTCAGCGCCATGTGAAGCCTGCTTCGCTTGATCCCGAACACCTTAAAGCACTGTGGCGTGGCGAGGTTGAGGACAGTTACCCGCAACTGGCCTTGCTCTCGACCATGGCCCTGGCGTTACGCGGGCTGGGTACGCCGCGAGAGCAAGCGTTCGAATTGGCTCAGCGTTATTGGGACAATCGCAACAAATCGATTTAATCGATCGTTAAAGCCCACGTTTTGCGCTATTCGTTCGAACTCAGGCCTTTAGACTGGACGCCAAAGCAAAACGACCGAGGAGCAGTCTATGGGCCTGTTGATTAATGGACGCTGGCATGATCAGTGGTACGAAAGCAAAGACGGCAGCTTCCAGCGCGAGCAGGCACAGCGTCGCAACTGGGTAACTGCCGACGGCTTGGCCGGACCAACAGGTACAGACGGCTTTGCAGCGCAAGCAGGTCGCTACCACCTGTACGTCTCTCTCGCCTGCCCGTGGGCCCACCGCACCTTGATCGCTCGTAAACTCAAAGGCCTCGAATCGCTGATCGACGTCTCAGTGGTCAGTTGGTTAATGCTGGAAAACGGCTGGACCTTCGACAAAGCCTTTGGCTCGACAGGTGACCGCCTGAACGAACTGAGCTTTTTGCATCAGCGTTACACTCGGGACACACCTGACTACAGCGGCCGCGTCACCGTCCCCGTGCTTTGGGACACGCAACGCCAGTGCATCGTCAGTAACGAGTCCGCAGACATCATTCGCATGTTCAACAGTGCTTTCAATGAGCTGACCGGCAACACGCTGGACTTTTACCCCCAAGAGCTGACTGCTGAAGTCGATCGCTGGAATGACAGCATTTACCCCGCACTCAACAACGGGGTCTATCGTGCCGGGTTTGCCACGTCACAGCCTGCTTATGAACAAGCATTTACGGATGTATTCCGTGAACTTGAGCATCTGGAAACTCACTTGGCACAGCATCGTTACCTTGCTGGCGAGCACCTGACCGAAGCCGACGTACGACTATTCACCACCTTGATTCGGTTTGATGCGGTGTACTACAGCCACTTCAAATGCAACGAGCGCCGCATCGCCGACTATCCAAACCTCTCCAACTGGTTGCGCGAGCTTTACCAGTGGCCGGGCGTGGCCCAAACCGTGGACGTTACCCACATCAAAGGCCACTACTACGCCAGCCACCGCACGATCAACCCTACAGGCATCATCCCCAAAGGTCCGGCCCTGGATTTCACCACCCCTCATGATCGTGGCCGACTGGCAGGCAGCGGTATCTGGCAATAGTGCCTGCGTGGATAAAATCAATGCGGGTACGACGCTACAGGACTAGCCGCACGCGCGTCAGGCCAGTAGCATCGCCCGCACTGTTTACGAGAGTTTGCCATGCTAATCCCTTACGACCAGCTTGAACCTGACACCCTCACCCGCCTGATTGAAGACTTTGTCAGTCGTGATGGCACCGACAATGGCGATGACACATCTCAAGAGACGCGCGTCCTGCGTGTCCGCCAAGCCCTGAGCAAAGGGCAGGCCGTTATTTTCTTCGACCTTGAAAGCCAGCAATGCCAGTTGATGCCTAAACACGCCGTGCCAAAAGAGTTGTTTGATTAACGCTTAACAAGGGGCTCGATAGTCAAACGCCCGGCATGCTGGTTTTTTATCCGGTCATAAACTTCAGCCCGGTGAACACTGACACTCTTGGGGGCTTCAATGCCCAATCGAACATGGCTGCCATTTACGCCAATCACTCTCACGGTAATGTCTTCGCCAATTGAAAAGTGTTCGCCGACTACGCGCTTCAATACCTGCATGGCTTTCATCCTCTGGGGTGGGTGGCCACAAAGACTGAACCGCGCAAAATGCTACTTCAATCCCTACAAATCAATTCATCCAAAGCCTACATATTTGAGTCTTTATTCCTACAAGCAAAAATTAAAAATCCTACATATCGGCTGCCGAATACGCGCCTTCAAAGGTAAAAATCTGTCATGACGTTGAAAAACGTGGCCCTAACAAGATAATCGTTGCGCCAATCAGACACAGCCCGAGGCCAATCCAGTCGGAACCCAGCGGCCGAACACGCTCTACAACCGCCAGCCAGGCGATGGACGTCACGATGTAAATTCCGCCATAGGCCGCATACGCCCGCCCTGCATAAGCCGCTTCAACCTTGGTCAAGAGCAAGGCAAATACTGCGAGGCTCAAGACTGCGGGCACCACCCACCACGCACTCTTGCCTTGACGCAACCACATCCAGAACCCGTAACACCCAGCGATCTCAAACAGTGCTGCCAAAAAAAACCAAACATAATTAAGCATGCGATACGTCCTTCGATAGGCAAGCGCGCCACCCTACCCGCGTGCTAATGACCAGGCAAGGTCCAACTATTTGATGAATAAAAATTGAATTTTTCTTGCACGGAACAAGTCGGACTTTATAAGAGCGCACCGACCGTGATTAAAACACCCACTGGACGCCGCGCATTCTGGAATAACTCAATGAGGAAATAGTCATGACCCTGATTCTTCTGATCGTCCTGATCTTGCTGCTGGTGGGCGGACTGCCTGTCTTTCCTCACTCAAAAAGCTGGGGTTATGGTCCGTCCGGCATTATCGGTACCGTACTAATTGTGCTGTTGATATTGGTCTTGCTCGGCAAAATCTAGCGCTGCGAAACGTTATTGCCTCCAATAAAAAAGAGACCCTAAGGTCTCTTTTTTATTGAACGATGACTTACTTTGGATCGGCTACACCCGCCGTGTTATCCAGCAAGCTTTTGGTCGCCGTCTGCAAGAAAGCTTCGAGCTTCTTTTTAAGCTCCGCTTCGTCTGGCGAATCGGTCACTACTTTAGCTGATGGATTAGCACCGAGGTTGTACTGCCAAACCTTGGGAGGCATATCTTTAGGCTGAACCAACAGATGATCGCCATTGATGATGGCCACCGTCTGATCATTACCCGATGGCTTGATCACGCCTGTGCCCTTGTCGCCTTCCGGCAAGTTCAGCAGGTCGCGGCCCCAGCATTGCTGACGGAACTCACCACCCAGACGGCCCATGATAGTCGGGACAACGTCGATTTGAGTGCCCACGGTGTCAACCCGTGCGCCAAACTTCTCCTGGATGCCCGGCCCGATCAACAGCAACGGAACGTTAAAGCGCCCAAGGTCCATTTCAGAGATCTGTTGCTCGTTACCAAAACCGTGGTCACCGACCACCACAAACAAGGTTTCCTTGAAGTACGGTTCTTTACGCGCTTTCTCGAAGAACTGACCCAATGCCCAGTCCGAATAACGCATCGCAGTCAAATGCTCGTTCAACGACCCGCGATCGGTCACAGGCTCAACCGGCAATGGAGTCGGCAAGGCGTACGGCGTGTGGTTGGACAGGGTTTGCAGCAACGCATAGAACGGCTCTTTGCCTTCGCGTTTCTTCAACTCTTCGAGGCCACGGTTGAACATGTCCTGGTCGGACACGCCCCACGTAGGATCGGAGAACACCGGGTTCACGAAATCGTTGCGACCAACGAAGTTAGTCATGCCCTGGTTACTGAAGAAACCTGACTGGTTGTCCCAGGCGAAATCACCGTTGTACACATACACGTCGTCAAACTTGCGCGCACTCAGCAGTTCCGGCAGGCCGGACAGCTTGTGGCTGCCTTCCGGGGTTTGCATCAGGTATTCAAAACCTGGCAGGTTCGGGAAGCACGCCATGGTGGCGAACATGCCTTGGTGGGTATGCGTGCCGTTGGAGAAGAAGCGCTCAAACAGCAAGCCTTCTTTAGACAGGTTGTCGAAGTAGGGCGTGACATTCCCGGGACGACCCAGCGCGCCCACTGAATGGCCAGCAAAGCTTTCCATCAGGATGACGACAACGTTCTTGATCGGCAGGGTTTTTTCCGCGGGTGGCGTCGTATCACGACGTACAGCTGCGGTGTCCGGATCGACCAGTTTGTCGTGCTCGGTCAACAGCATGTCACGCACGACCTGTTGAGCTTCAGGCTGCTGCAGCGTGGCCTTCCAGATATTGCTGCGCTCGTCCGAGAAACGGCTTTTCGCCGCTGCAATCAGCGACAAGGAACCATTAAGCCCCAATTGGTTAGCGAAGTTGGAGTCCGTTGTGTAGGCATCGCCCCAACGCAGTGGAGGACCTTGGCGCAGAGTGCCGCGAGCGGCGACCACACACACCAGCAACAGCACCACAAACACCGCAGTACGCGCATACCACGGCGCTACAGCGCCTTTGGTGCCAGCAGCAGCGGCCGCAGTTGTCTGCGAGCGGGTCAAGCGATCGGCACCTTTGAAGGCAAAATACAGAATTACCGTGCCCACGGCCCAGGCCAGCAGATAACGCACAACCGGGAAGCCGTACCAGAGCATGCTCATGACGGTTTTCGGGTCTTCCTTCACGTATTGGAAGACCAGCCCGTTGAGGCGCTGGTGGAACTCACGATAGAAGTCCATTTCCATCAGGCCCAAAAACAGCGCCAGACTGGAAGCCGCTGTCAGCCAGAAGCGCATGACACCACGCCACTTCATGGCGTGCGCACTGAGCAGCGCCAGCAGCAAAGGAATACTGAGGTAAACCACGATACGCAGGTCAAAGCGCAGGCCGTTGGCGAATGCTTCAAGGAACGTCGAGGCCGGGGTATCGAGGATCATTTCCCGGTTGTAAACCAGCAATGCCACCCGCAACAGGGTAAACATCAGCATCATGATCAAGGCACTGAGCAGCGTAAACGCCAGATGCGATTTGACGGTCGGTTGCAACAGACGCGAGGCAGCGTTCTGTTGTCTTAGGGCGTCCGGGTTTGCCATGTCGTTGTAGGACCCATTGGTTCAAGTTGAAGTGGCTTTCTGTACATGAGCAGCACCTGCGCTGATAGGCGCACGTGCCAAGTTGTCATGCGCGGGCGAGCAAATGATGCACGATCATCGGTGTTTTTCCACTGATGCCGCACCATTTAACACCCAAAGTTTGGCTCTGCGTTTATCTGAAAACTCCAGACAAGTGCCTTTATAAAAGCTGTAGAGCCGAAATTCTGCATGCAAATTGTCTTAAACAGCACGTGAAAATTTCGTGCACAGCATATTTTGAAACATAAGAAAGGGCCTTTCGGCCCTTGCTTATTGTTACGACATTTTAGCTGTTGCTTGGTTTGTTGATGGCCTGCAAAACGTATTGCGGCAAAGCAAAAGCACCCATGTGTACTTCCGGATTGTAGTAACGGGTCACGATGCCACTGCCGGCGAAACGCTGACGCAGGGTTTCAAGTGGCAACTTGCGGTACTCGCTATTCGTCGAGCCCCAGGCAAACGTCATCGCGCCGCCGATGTAAGTTGGAACGGCCGCTTGATAGAAGTGCCAGTCGGCGAACAGGCTGCGCATGCGCCCGGCGGTGGTTTGGACTTCTTGTAATTGCATGAACGGCGTGCCGTTCTGCGTCACCAATACGCCGCCTTCATTCAGGCAGCGGTGGCACGCTTGATAGAAATTTTCAGAGAACAGCACTTCACCCGGCCCAATCGGGTCGGTGGAGTCAGAAATGATCACGTCGAACTTTTCTTCGGTGGTCGCGACAAAACGCATGCCGTCATCGATCACCAGATTCAGGCGCGGATCGTCGTAGGCACCTTTGGAGTGGTTGGGCAGGAACGCTTTGCACATATCTACCACCGTGCCGTCGATCTCGACCATGGTGATGTGCTCGATACCAGAGTGCTTGGTCACTTCACGCAACATGCCGCCGTCGCCACCGCCAATGATCAGCACACGCTTGACCGTGCCGTGCGCCAGAATCGGCACATGGGTCAGCATCTCGTGGTAGATGAACTCGTCCTTTTCCGTGGTCTGAATCACGCCATCCAGCGCCATGACCCGGCCCATCACTGGGTTTTCGAAAATCACCAGATGCTGGTGCTCGGTGCGTACTTCATGCAGCAACTTGTCCATGCGAAAACGCTGGCCATAGCCTTCGTAAAGGGTTTCGAGATAGTCGGTGTTAAGCACTTCGGTCATGGGAAGTCCCCTTGAATGCTGGTGGCAACGGACGGTCACCCGCCCATGATCGACAGCCGAGCCGTTTGCCACTGTCGCGGCACGCGGGTTCAACTGCCCAAGAAAGGCGCGCATTCTACGTCGACGAGCATGACAGGTCGAACCTTGACGCTGACAAACTCAGCGGACGGAGACAATTAAGCCGTCACAGCCCGCTGATTGATGGCTTAAATGCGGACATTGCCCCGCGGTCCGGCAATGGCCCAGATGATCAGCCCCAGCACCGGCAAGAAGATAATCAACAGCACCCAAAGGATTTTCATCCCGGTTTCAGAGCCGCTTTTGAGCACATTAATAATGGCCCAGATATCCAGCGCCAGAATAATCAGGCCAATCAGGCCGTTAAACGTCGAACCCATGATGATGCTCCCGAGTGAGTGCGTGTTCACTTAGGATAGCCAGCCTCAGCAAGGGTTCCGTTTTTTATTGCAGGCGCGACACCATCAAACGTGGACGGCTACTTTCAAAGCTTCCAGCGAAGGGGCGGCACTGATACCGACTTCAGCGCACAACTCCAGCACGCGAGGGACGTCCTGGCCATAGACCAGCACCAGTTGAATCTCGTCGTCCAATGGCTGGCTCAGGTTCATCAGTACATAGCCGCCCTTTTCAGGGTTCATGCTGCCCATCTGGATCTGGATGCGGTTAAGTGCAGTCAACGCTTCGGTCTTGGCCAGCTGTTTAGGCTTGATATTGAAGGCTACGCCCGGGCCAAACGAGGCGACGATCTGCGCAAACAGATCCATGTACGTGTCGGCCTGAAACAAAACAGTTTCCGGCAAGCTGCCGATGACCACCCACTCGCCCAACGGAATAGGAAAGGTATCGTCGTAGTTGATGTCTGGGTTAGCAGCCAGAAAACCATCCTGATCGGCGTAAGCCTGAGCCGCTTCATCAGCGATTTTTGCGATTTCGTCGTCGCCCATGCACCCAGAGCTGATTTTGCTGATGAGTTCAACGAGAGTGTTTTTCATGGGCAGGCCTGTCACAAGGAAAATTGAGGGCGCGCAGGATATATCAATTGCGCGCCTCAAGGGCATGCAATCAGCCCAACATATCGACGCTGTCGGTTGCACCCATAGTCCTGGCTGCATCCAGCGCGGTGATGCCATTCGCATCCTTGGCTTTCGGATCGGCACCTTTGCTGACCAGGTACTCAATGATTTTGGTGCGATTAAACATCGCCGCCATCATCAACGCGGTACGCCCATCAAATGAAGCGCCTTCAACTTCTGCTCCCCCTTCAACCAAAGCTTTGACCATTTCCAGATCGCCTTTGAACGCAGCTCCGGCAATCGGGCTTTGGCCATTGTCATTGCGAATTTCGGGGTCAGCCTTGTGTTCGAACAACACCTTAACGGCATCGACATGCCCGTGATAACTGGCCAGCATCAACAAGGTATCGCCCTTGTGATTGCGCAAATTAACGGGCAAACCTTTACTCAGCAAAGCCGCCAGCATCGCCGCGTCGCCTTCGCGAGCCTTGTTGAACACCTGCTCGGCAAAGTCGGCCGCTTGCTCGGGGGTCATCTGCCGCTGTTGATCTGCTGGCTTGTCGTCTGACATGTGAGGCTCCACGTTGGCTACAAAAAAAACATAGTTTCGTGAGAGCGGCCCACTGTGTCATCCCTTTTTTGCTCAACAGATCCATAGAGACAATCAATCAACAAGCTTCAGCAGGGTAAACATCCGCACAATACGCGACGCCGCTACAGCACAAGTGGGCAAAATGCAGGATGCACGATGGCCATTCATGCAAAATGCACGAGAAGCATATTTACGTAAAATTATAAGATATTGATTTATAAGGATTTTATAAAAATCCGATGATGGCACAATCGCTGCAATCTCTACTCCATGCAAGCCCTTCATGAGCTAATGGAGCTGAATCACATGAGCCTGATCCAAGAAAAATTCGCCTCTCTGTTCTCGAACCACACCGTCACCGTAAAACCTCGCCCGGATGGCGGCGTATTGCTGACGCTGCGTGACAGCGAAGGTACACAGACCCAACGCTCTATTTCTTACGCGCAATTGCACACAGCAGAACAACTGACATGGGTGATCAGCGCCATTCGTCGCGACCTGGCTGGCACTGCCAGTGAATTGCCATCGATCTCCCTGCTGCAAAGCCAGCACCGCTTTGCCCTGCCGACTTATCACAGCCGCTGAAAGGCCCTGTGGGAGCTGCCGAAGGCTGCGATCTTTTGACATTGACGACCTGTGTCGTAGATGAAAAGAGCGCAGCCTTCGTGCCTTGTCAGCGCCTACGAGGCATTCATCTCAGCGCAACCTGCGTGAACTAAACAGAAGTTGGGCCTATGTCGGCAAAACTGCTGACCGTAGCATGCCCACGCAACTCCCCGCCTTCTCGCGCCAGGCCGCAGGTTTGCATGCCGGCTTCTTTCGCCGCATCCAGCTCCTCGACGATGTCCGATAAAAACAGGATGTTGCTCGCCGGGCAGCCAATCGCTTCGCTAATGTGTCGATACGACTGCGCTTCGCGCTTGGGCCCCGAAGTGGTATCGAAATAGCCCCTGAACAGCGGGGTCAAATCGCCCGCCTCAGAGCAGCCAAAGATCAATTGCTGAGCCTGGATCGAACCCGACGAATACACGTATAAGTCGTACCCCTGCTCATGCCAGGCCTTGAGCGCACTCACCGCATCCGGGTACACGTGCCCTTTCAGCTCGCCAGCCTCATAACCCTGCTTCCAGATCATGCCCTGCAACGCTTTAAGCGGCGTGGCCTTGCGGTCTTCGGCAATCCACTGCTGAAGGATCTCGATCACCCGCTCAACGTCCGCCTCGGGCTCCCCACTGTCCAGACGTACCGCGCCTAGCTGCTTCGCGACTTCCGGATCTTCAGCGTGCGCGCGAACAAACTCGGGCAGGTGTTTGGCCGCATACGGAAACAACACGTCAAACACAAAGCTGACAGCGCTGGTGGTGCCTTCAATATCGGTCAGGATAGCTTTGATCGGCATACAGGTTCCTTAGTCTTCGAGGCGCGGAAAACGGTTGGCGATGTCTTCGCCGGTAAAGTTCGCGACCCAGCCCTCAGGGTTGTTGAACAACCGGATAGCCACAAAATGCGGGTGTTCGCCCATGTCAAACCAGTGCGGGGTGCCGGCGGGGACGGAGATCAGGTCGTTTTTTTCGCACAGCACCGCGTAAACAAAATCACCTATGTGCAAAGTAAACAGCCCACGGCCCGCGACAAAGAAACGGACTTCATCTTCGCCATGACGATGTTCATCAAGGAACTTGGCGCGCAACTCGGCTTTTTGCGGGTGGTCACTGTTAAGGCTGATCACGTCGACCGTGACATAACCGTGCTCAGTCATAAGTCGGTCGATCTGAACCCGATAGGCGCTGATCACTTCGTCTTGGCTCGCCCCCGGCTGAATAGGGGTGGCCGCCTGCCAGCGATCAAAGCGCACGCCTTGTTCGGCCAGTGTGGAGGCGATGTCATCAAAGTGAGTCAACACCTTGTTGGGTAAGTCCGGGCTCGATACGTGGTAAACGGACAGGCTGCTCATGGGGCGTAATTCCTCGGCTTCGGCGTGCACTTTCGGTGTTTTCCAAACCGTTCAGGCAGACCGTTTAAATCAGGCGGTGAGCTTCTTCGCAGTGAAGTCAGCGTTAACGGTTGAGCACAGCGCGAGTTTTCAACTCGCATTCAAACAAGAACTCGAAAGCCTCGATCTGACGCAGAGCATCACTCATGCGAGCGCCCCAGGTGTAGAGGCCGTGGCCGCGAATTAAATAACCCGCACAATCGGGGTGCGCATCCAGCCAAGGCTGAACCTTGGCTGCCAGGCGCTCGATGTCCTGGTCATTGTCAAAAATCGGCACACGCACTGTCGACTCGTGGGTCGAGACGCCACTGAAGGCTTTTTGCAATTCGTAATCTTCAAACTCGATGCTCTCGCCCGGCGTCAAACGCGACAGTACCGTGGCATTCACCGAATGGGTGTGCAACACCGCGCCGATCTCCGGGCGCCAGCTGTAAAGCTGTGTGTGCAGCAACGTCTCGGCCGAAGGTTTTTTACCCGGTTCCAGGCTGTTGCCTGACAAATCGGTAGCCAGTACATCATCAAGGCCCAACTGGCCCTTGTGCTTGCCCGAAACTGTCAGCAGCGCTTGGGTGGCTGACAGCCGGGCCGAGTAATTGCTGCTGGTGGCTGGCGACCAGCCACGACCATATAAAAAGCGCCCGGCTTCAATGATTTCCAGGCTCAAGTGTTCACGGGTAAGGCTCATGCCCTGTCCTCTTGCAATCGAGTTGCGATGATAACGGCTGCAGCCAGCGCTGCGAGGCTTGCCATACTAAAGGTGATAGTCGGACCAAGTGTGTTCCAGCTGTAACCGGCATAAAGTGCACCGGCCGCGCCGCCGACTCCTGCCAGGGTGGCATACAGCGCTTGCCCCTGCCCTTGCTGGCCGGGGCCAAAACTACGTTGCACGAAGCTCATGGCAGACGCGTGAAAGCTGCCGAAGGTTGCAGCATGCATCAGTTGCGCCAGCAGCAATACCCACAGGTACTCAGCAAAAGACCCCAGCAATAGCCAGCGCAAGGCGGCCAACGCAAAGCTGGCCATCAATACGCGGCGCACCGAAAACTTCAGCAGAATGCGGCGCATGGCCAAAAACATCAGCACCTCAGCCACCACCCCCAAGGCCCACAGCATGCCGATCACACCTCGGCTGTAACCCAGGCTCTCAAGGTGCAAGGTGATGAAGGTGTAATACGGGCCATGGCTCATTTGCATGAGCGCGACGGTGACATAAAACGCCAGCACACCGGGGCTGAGCAGTTGCTTTATAAAGCCACCCTCGTGGGATTTGCGCCCCAGTCTCGCGGGCTGGGCATTGGGCACCCACAGGCTGCACAACACAATCCCGGCCATGATCACGACCAGCGCCACCGGGTAGATGTCCAGGCTCAGCCACTCAAACAGGCGGCCCAGAATCACCACCGTGATGATGAAGCCGATCGAGCCCCACAAGCGCACCTGGCTGTAACGCTCGGGTTGTTCACGCAGATGGGCAAAGGTGATGACTTCAAACTGCGGCAACACTGCGTGCCAGAAAAACGCATGCAGCGCCATGACCAGCGCCAGCCAGGCGTAGCTCTTGCTGATAAAAATCAGGCTGAAACCGAGCAAGGTGCAGAGCGCGCCCAGCCTCACAATCAGCAGGCGCTTGCCGGTGTAGTCCCCCAGCCAGCCCCACAGGTTGGGGGCCACGCAGCGCATCAGCATCGGGATGGCCACCAACTCGCCAATCCGTGCACTGGAGAAACCGAGATGATGGAAGTACAGCGCCAGAAAAGGCGCTGTAGCACCGAGCAAGGCGAAGTAGAAAAGATAGAACCCCGACAATCGCCAGTAGGGAAGAGGCGCCATCGTTGTCAGACCATAGCGCTCAACAACCCCTGAATCACAATTGCCCCAACACAGGCGTACTCACGCGCACGTCGGCATTTTGTCCGCGATGGCGCAGCAGGTGATCCATCAGCACGATCGCCATCATGGCTTCAGCAATCGGCGTGGCACGAATGCCGACACACGGGTCATGGCGACCTTTGGTGATGACATCCACCGGGTTGCCGTTCACATCAATCGAACGGCCCGGTGTGGTGATGCTCGACGTCGGTTTGAGCGCCAGGTGCGCAACAATCGGCTGCCCCGAAGAAATACCGCCCAGAATGCCGCCCGCGTTATTGCTGAGGAAACCTTCTGGTGTCAGCTCATCACGGTGTTCTGTGCCGCGCTGGGCAACGCTGGCAAAACCGGCGCCGATCTCGATGCCCTTGACCGCGTTGATGCTCATCAGTGCATGCGCCAGTTCGGCGTCCAGACGGTCAAAAATCGGCTCGCCCAGCCCCGGAATCACACCCTCGGCGACGACGGTGATTTTGGCACCGACCGAATCCTGATCGCGGCGCAGTTGATCCATGTAGGCCTCAAGTTCTGGCACCTTGTCTGGGTCCGGGCTGAAAAAGGCGTTTTCTTCGACCGAGTCCCAGGTTTTGAACGGGATTTCAATCGGCCCCAACTGGCTCATGTAGCCACGAATCACAATGCCCTGGGTCGCCAGATACTTTTTGGCGATGGCGCCTGCCGCTACACGCATTGCAGTTTCACGTGCAGAACTGCGCCCGCCTCCGCGATAATCGCGCTCGCCGTATTTATGGTGATAGGTGTAGTCAGCGTGGGCAGGACGGAACAAATCCTTGATGGCCGAGTAGTCCTTGGACTTCTGGTCAGTGTTGCGGATCAGCAAGCCAATGGCACAACCGGTCGTGCGACCTTCAAACACGCCCGACAGGATTTCGACTTCGTCGGCTTCCTGACGCTGCGTGGTGTGGCGGCTCGTGCCCGGTTTGCGGCGGTCCAGGTCACGCTGCAAGTCTTCAAGAGACAGCTCCAGGCCAGGCGGACAGCCATCTACAATGGCGACCAACGCCGGGCCATGGCTTTCGCCAGCGGTGGTGACAGTGAACAGCTTGCCGTAGGTATTGCCGGACATTCAGGGCGCTCCGTGAAAATCAGCCTATAAACTAAGCTTGGATAACTAAGCGCGCCAGTATACGCAGGCTGCCTCTGTAGTTCATCCTCCAACCTTACTCATCCGGTTTTGTGCAACCGGCACTTCAAACAATGATGGCGTAATGATGCTGCGAATACTCCTCCTCGTTCTAACCCTGTTCGGTACTCAGGCCTTTGCGGCCCCACAGTCCAATGTATTGCTGCGCCCCATTGAGCTGGACACCGGCTCGGGCACGCTTTACGGCTCGCTGGTACTGCCCAAGAGTGACAAACCGGTGCCGGTGGTGCTGCTAATTGCAGGCTCCGGGCCAACTGATCGTGATGGCAACAACTCCCAAGGAGGACGCAACGACAGCCTGAAAAAGCTGGCCTGGCGCTTGGCACAAAACAACATTGCCAGCGTACGCTTTGACAAACGCGGCATTGCGCATAGCCTGGCTGCCGCGCCAGACGAACGTACACTGACTCTCGACCAATACGTCGACGACGCCGTGGCATGGGGCAACAAGCTCAAAAGCGACCCGCGCTTCAGCAAAGTGTTTTTGCTGGGCCACAGTGAAGGTGCGCTTGTCGCCACCCTCGCTGCACCGCGCATCAATGCTGCCGGGGTCATCTCCATTGCAGGCACCGGACGCCCGGTCGGCCAAGTACTGCGCGAGCAGTTGCAACGCAACAACCTGCCCCCCGCCTTGCTCAAGCGCAGCTTTGAGCTGATCAGCAGCCTTGAAGCGGGTCAGGCTGATGACAATGTACCTTCTGAGCTTCAGGTGGTATTTCGCCCCAGCGTGCAGCCTTACTTGATCAGTTTGCTGCGTGTTAACCCTGCTGCCGCGTTTAGTGCACTGAAGATGCCCGCCATGATTATTCAGGGCACCCACGACATTCAGGTCGACGTCAAAGATGCGCGCCTGCTCAAGGCGGCCAAACCGGATGCAGCGCTCACCTTGGTACATGGCATGAACCATGTGATGCGCATCGTGCCCATGGACATGAAACGCCAGATATTGTCCTACAACGACCCCAACCAGCGCCTGGCGGGGGAAGTCGGTGATCGAATTGTGCGTTTCATCGCAAAAGTGAACGCCGCTCAACCCTCCAGTCCTACGCATAACGGCCGATAAGTCATTGTCGGCTGCCTTGATTTGGCCGACATATCGGGCTTGCACAGGATTCAGCCGTTATGAGCGACACCCCATCACAACCCGCCGGCTCTGAAGAGCCGGCAACGCCCGAGGCGCTCCCGCGGCCTTGGGCTGACGTGCAACCCGAGCATTTCAGGATGCTGCGGCTGGCCCCTCTGCAAACAGACCGCAGCACCGGCGCGCGCCCCTTGCGCTTTGTGCAATTGGGCTATGCCGAGCGCCATAACAAAGAGCTCAGCTTGCTGCGCCTGAGCATCGAGTTGCCCGGTCAACACGTGCACAAAGAACAGAACCAACTCGATATCTGGCTCGACCATGCTGAAAAACGCGTCAGCATCAATCCCGAGCGCGGCCTATTGGTAGACCCCTTGAATCGTGGCATCGGACGCTTTCTGATGGCTCGAGGCGTGCAATGGGCGCAAAAAAAAGCCTCGCGCTATCGTTTTGAAAGCCTGGACCTGCCCACCAAGGACGCTTTAAGCGAAGACATGCGCTTGCGCCGCGACCATTGCTTGCGCACGCAGGGATTTGACGTGGTCTATGAAGATGCCCTGCATCGCAAGGCGCGCATTGAAGCGGGGGTAATAGGGGATTTGTACACCACCTGGAACAGCGACAAAATCCAGTTCATCGAGATTCTCGACGCCGCTCAGATGCTCCAGCAAGCCGAACAGCACTTGCAGGAGAAAGAACTGAAGCTGCGCGAAAAAGACGAAAAAATCAGCAAGTACCAGCGCGAAGACACGGGTTTGCGCTTCACCATCACCTGCCTCGTCGCTTTCGCGGTGTTTCAGGCAGGGCTGCTGATCTGGATTGCGACCCATCGTTGATCGCATCACCAGCAGCCGCTGCGGGTCACTCAAGGCATGGGGTAATCGAGGCCAAAGCCTCGCGCATATCGTAAGGGTCCCGGCGCACCCTCTTCGCCAGGCGCATAAATGGCTACGGGCAAACGCCCCACAGGTGCCTGGCGCCCCAGCATCACATCCACGGCAACGGGCAGAGATGGCCCACGCAAACCCGCGTCATAACCATGGGACGAATAGGTGGCCAGAGTGGCATCGGCCAGGTCGTCAACGTTCACCACGTCATAGGGCGAACGCAGAGACAGGTGAATGGCCGACTTGTTGCGCGCCTTGGCGTACTCCAGCGCAAAGCGCATCCATTGCAACTTACTGTGCGGCCCCTCGGCCTGTGGATCGCCATTGCGCACAACCGCACTGACCCGAGTTGACGCCGTCCCGAGGATCACCGTGTCTGCCCCATCAAGCGCCTGCTGAAGTTCAGCCCAGGACAAGGCTCCCAGCACTGCGCTGCTCAGCAGCATCACCGGATAACCGTTCTCGACAAAGCGTCGGCGAATGGCCTCTGCCTGCTCGCGCAGAGGCATCAGGATAAAAATGCGCTTGCACTGCCCCTGCAGCGGCAAGATCGCGCATTGATTACGGATCAAGGTGATGGATTTGGCAGTGATGGACTGCTCAATCGCCCGGTGCGCCGGGCTGCCGATCACGCTCAATTCCGGTTGCGGCCGGCCTGAGGGTTGCGCGGTGATGCCGTTGCGCAGCTTTAACAACACGATACGCAACACCGACTCATCCAGTTCCTGGTGATCTATCTCGCCCTCCTCGACGGCCGCCGCCACCCGATCAATCAGTTCCGGCAGCACGTGCCGCTGGCTGGCCGTACGAAATTCAGTAGGCATCAGTGCAATGTCGACATCTGCCTTGAAGGCCTTGATCGTCGCGTCGGCCTGTTCAAAGAACTGGGCAATGGCCTTCATGTCCATGGCATCAGTCACGGTCACGCCCTGAAAACCGAACTCGCCCCGCAGAATGTCGTGCTGGATTTTGCGCGACATGGTCGCCGGCGCAATCATTTGCTCGCCGGAGCGGGTAGACACTGTGGTGCTGTCGAGTGACGGGTATTGAATATGCGCGGTCATGATCATTTCAGGCGCTTCGCCCGCCACAATCGCCTGCTGATAAGGAGCCAAGTCGATTGCGTAGGCGTCTTCACGGCACTTGCTCACCACCGGCAAACCATAGTGCGAGTCGGTCGCGGTGTCGCCATGCCCCGGAAAATGCTTGAACGCCCCGATCACACCCTGGCTGGCCATGCCTTGCAGCGTGCGACGGCCCAAAAGGCTGATGGCCTGTGCATCGTCGCCATAAGCCCGCACGTTGATCACCGGGTTGAGCGGATTGCTGTTGACGTCGACCACCGGGGCAAAATTCAGGTTAAAGCCCAGGGCGGCGATTTCTGCCCCCAGCACCACGCCCTGGTCATAGGCCAATTGGTCATTGCCAGTAGCCTCATAAGCCGCACCCAACGCCATATTGCCGGGGAACACCGTGGATTGGGTACGCGGCAAACGAAAGACCGTTCCGCCCTCTTCATCCACCCCCACCAACAAGCCAAGCTCGCTGGTCAATGGCGGTACTCCGCGCAAATGATCGATCAGCAATCGGGTTTGCTCAAGGGTGCGCAGATTGTCAGAAAACAAAATGACCCCACCAATGGCGTTGTCGCGCAAAGCGTCGCCAATTTCCGTATTGAACTCGGTCATGCCCAACACGCAGAGCGGCTGCTCTTCCGGGCACCAGTAGCGCAACGCGATTATTATTTTCTGGCCGATTTTTTCGCGCAGGGTCATCCCTGCGACGATACGTCGAGCGCGCTCTTCCAGGGTTTCAAGGGGAACGGAACGGGGTAGATCGTTGATATCGTTTTTAGCCATGACGAATACTCGTAACATCGGATTACGGGCATCAAGTCAGGCAGGCACTGGATGAAATGCCTGCCCACCGTGGTTAACTCAACGCCCAACAGATCCCGAATGTATCGAGTTTTGGCTCATCGAAACGTGCAGAGATATTGCAGAATTTGTAGCGCTTAGATTCGCTCAGAAAACAGCGTTTTATGCGTACGACATTGCTCTGCTGTCAGCATAAACACGCCGTGTCCGCCGCGTTCAAACTCAAGCCAGGCAAAGTCAACTTCCGGGTACAACGCTTCAACATGAACCTGGCTGTTGCCCACTTCAACAATCAACAACCCTTTCTCGGTCAGGTGATCTGCGGCTTCTGCCAGCATCCGGCGAACCAGGTTCAAACCATCATCGCCACACGCCAGACCCAACTCTGGTTCGTGCTGATATTCGGCTGGCATATCGGCAAAATCTTCAGCATCGACATACGGCGGGTTGGACACGATCAGGTCGAAACGCTGGCCCGGCAAGCCGTCAAAACCGTCGCCTTGCACCGTGTAAACGCGCTCATCAACACCATGACGCTCGATGTTCTGGTTGGCCACTTCAAGCGCTTCATACGACAGATCGGCCAGTACTACTTCGGCATTCTGGAACTCATACGCGCAGGCAATACCGATGCAACCCGAACCCGTGCACAGGTCGAGAATGCGTGCAGGTTCAGCCGCCAGCCAGGGTTCAAAACGGTTTTCGATCAGTTCACCAATCGGTGAACGCGGAATCAACACGCGCTCATCAACAATAAACGACATGCCACAGAACCAGGCTTCGCCCAACAGATAAGCCGTCGGTACGCGCTCTTCAATCCGACGTTTTAGCAAATGTTGCAGGTTAACCAATTCATCGTCTTCAAGACGGCAATCGAGGTAGCTGTCCGCAATTTCCCAAGGCAGGTTCAATGCCCCCAGCACCAGTTGACGGGCTTCGTCCCAGGCGTTGTCGGTACCATGCCCGAAGAACAGATCTTCCCCATGAAAGTGGCTAACGGCCCAGCGAATATGGTCGCGCAATGTGCGCAGGCGGGAAGTGATCAACGGTCTTACTCCTCAAAATCGACCGGTGATTCTAACAGCCAAATTCTGACGCGGCTAAAGTTGTGCCCGGCGGTCAAAAAAACGCCCTTATCCAGCACGCCTCGTGCACTCCAAAAATCTGAATAACGCTCCGTTTCGTAGGTTTACTCGCTCGACCGATCGTCCTTGACATCGCTGTAGGCCAACAACGGCGTGGCTTACACGACTGGCCATTCACATAAACGCTCTGCCAGTGGAGAATGTCGCAAAAGCCCCACTCAAAGGAGCCCCCGAATGTCCGCTTTAAAGACGATGTTTCAACTCACTGGCCGTGGTTATGCCGCCGCTAATTTGAGCAATGCCAGCCTGCTGATCATCGATGCGCAAAAGGAATACCTGAGCGGCCCGCTGGCCCTGTCCGGTATAGACGCAGCGACCGCCAACATTGCCCTTCTGCTCGAAGCCGCCCGCAAGGCAAAACGCCCGGTGATCCATATTCGCCACCTGGGCACCGTTGGTGGCATGTTCGACCCGCAAGGCCCACGAGGTGAGTTCATCGCAGGGCTTGAGCCAATTGCCGATGAAGTCACCATTGAAAAGCGCATGCCCAATGCCTTCAACGACACCCGCCTGCGAGTTACATTGGAGGCACAGGGTCACCTGGATTTGATCGTCTGCGGCTTCATGAGCCACTCCAGCGTCAGCACCACTGTGCGTGCAGCCAAAGATTACGGCTTCCGCTGCACCCTGGTCGAAGACGCTTGCGCCACCCGGGACCTGCCGACGCCTGACGGCATCATCAAAGCAGCAGATGTGCAAAGAACCGAGATGGCGATCATGAACGACAACTTCGCCACCCTGACCCTGACTAAAAATCTGATTTGATCTGATCCTGTTGCTGACAGGCGGCTTGCTCAAACCGCCTGTCTGGACTCCTTCTTCCCTGCATGTGAAGTTCCGGTTTCAGAGCACTTCAGGAACAACCTCCCAATGTTCCTGTCGAAGGGCCGATACCCTATAAGGAAAGATCGGAATGAAGATCTCCGATGGTTTTGATGCACGACGCTTGCGTCCCAAAGAACACCGAAACTGGCGCGCGCGTTTTGCTCTGGCCTTTGCCGCCCTGCTGACATTGATGGGCGTGTTGTTACTGCTGGCAGGCGCCAGTAGCCTGATTGGCCACCCAAGCACCTTGGGGGAACTCAATAACAGCACCACAGGTGCTGCGCTGGTTCTGGTTATCGGCCTGCTGGTCAGTTGGCTGGGCATATGGCTGTGGCGTCGTTGTCGACGCCGGATGCGCCAGCCGTTTGGCTTGAACATCGCCCCACACCTGATGAAAAAGCGCGACTGAGGCACATCCGCCGCCCGATTGTCGTCGACTTGGGTAAACTGTGCGCCCTTCGCGGAGGCTGACATGCAAGACGACGACTTTTCCCTGTTCAAAAACGAAATTCGCGGCGTTAAGCCGATCAAGCATGATCGCGCTGACACCGGCAAACCCAAAGCGGACCGCGCACAGATGGCCACACTGCGCCAAAACGCTACCGTGCGTAGCAATGCGACGATCATTGACGGTCTGTCAGACCAGTTCGTGATTGATGTCGGCCCCGAAGATCAATTGCATTGGGCCCGCGATGGCGTGCAAGAAAGCCAGATGCGCAAGCTCAAGCTGGGGCAGATCGGTTTCGAGGGCAGCCTGGACTTGCACGGCATGACCGTCGAAAAGGCCCGAGAAACCCTGTGGGAGTTCCTCAGCGAAGCCACCCGCCTTGAAGTGCGCTGCGTGCGCGTCACCCACGGCAAGGCTGTGCGGCTGGACGGCAAGCGCCCCATGATCAAAAGCCACGTCAACACCTGGTTGCGCCAACATTCACAGGTGCTGGGGTTCTGCTCGTGCCAAGCCAAACATGGGGGTGCTGGCGCCGTTTACGTGATGCTTAAACGCACCATGATGGAAGGCCGCGACGAGTAACCGCGCATCGCCCCACTTGCAGCGCCGTGCCAGCCCCCGTACCCTTGCTCTTTGCGAAAAATCCCACAGGTAGATTAATGTCCCTGGAACAAAACTATACGGCGATCCTCGGCCAACTCGGTGAAGACGTTTCCCGTGAAGGCCTGCTGGACACGCCAAAGCGTGCCGCCAAAGCCATGCAGTACCTTTGCCGCGGTTATGAGCAGACCCTCGAAGAAGTCACCAACGGTGCCTTGTTCAGCTCTGACAACAGCGAAATGGTGCTGGTCAAGGACATCGAGCTGTACTCGTTGTGCGAACACCACCTGCTGCCGTTTATCGGCAAGGCGCACGTTGCCTACATTCCAAGCGGCAAAGTGTTGGGCTTGTCAAAAGTCGCACGCATTGTCGACATGTACGCCCGCCGCCTGCAGATTCAGGAAAACCTGAGCCGCCAGATCGCCGACGCCGTGATGCAAGTGACCGGTGCTTTGGGCGTTGCAGTGGTGATTGAAGCCAAACACATGTGCATGATGATGCGCGGTGTCGAGAAGCAAAACTCGTCGATGATCACTTCAGTGATGCTGGGCGAATTCCGTGAAAACGCGGCAACGCGCAGCGAGTTTCTCAGCCTGATCAAGTAATACAGGCACAAAAAAACCGGCGTTCATCGTAATGCCAGTCAGTTAACGCATCTCCCCTGTGGGAGTTGGCTTGCCAGCGATGGCCTCGACGCGGTTAAACAGAAAAACCGCGTCGTCTGCATCGCTGGCAAGCCAGGCTCCCACAGGTTAAACAGCGTTCGCTTAACTGACTGGCATTACGCGTTCATCGCCGGTTTTTTTTCGCCTGGCAATTTCAGGTAAGCTGCGCCCCTTCTTTACTTGCCCATGAGGCTTTTACCGTGGTTATCAAAGCGCTTCGCATCGGCCTGGGTCAGTTGATCATCGCGGGCGACTTCATTACTCGCCCCAGCAAAAAACAGCGCCCTGCTGCTGCCCAGGCACAGGTTGATCAGGCGGCTAAAAACCTGACCCTGTACCAGTTCCATGCGTGCCCGTTCTGCGTCAAAACCCGCCGCAACCTGCGCCGTCTGAACGTTCCGGTGGCCCTGCGTGACGCCAAGAACAACGAACAGGACCGCCAGACATTGCTGGAACAAGGCGGCAAGATCAAAGTCCCTTGCCTGCGCATTGAAGAAGACGGCAAGACCACCTGGATGTACGACTCCAAGGTGATCATTGATTACTTGAACCAGCGATTTGCCAACGTTTAAGCCCACATAGTCCTGTAGTCGCTGACAAGGAACGCAGGCTGCGATCAGCTGCGCAGCAGTCACACCTAAGTCAGCGACAGCATCCCGACATACCGCGGACGGCTCGCCACCCGTTCCAGCCAAGCCTGAATCCCCGGATAACCACTCAGATCAAAACCGCCTTGATGCGCCACGTGGGTGTAGGCATACAGCGTCACATCGGCAATCGAGAAGTGCTCACCCACCAAATACGGGGTTCGCAGAAGCTGCTGCTCCATCACGTCCAGCGCCTTGTAACCACGCTTTTGCAACTTGCGGTATTCCTCAAGACGCTCCTCAGGCAACCCTAGATAGAACTGGATAAACCGCGCCACCGCGATATAAGGCTCATGGCTGTATTGCTCAAAAAACTGCCATTGCAGCACTTGGGTGCGCAGGCGCGGCTCCGTCGGCAGGTATTCGCTGCTGTCCGCCAGGTAGTTGAGAATCGCGTTGGACTCCCACAAGCACGTGCCATCTTCCAGCTCCAGAACCGGCACTTTGCCGTTCGGATTTTTCGCGAGGAATTCCGGGGTTTCGGTCTCACCCTTCAAAATGTCCACCGACTGCCACTGATACTCAAGCCCGAGCAAATGCAGCATCAGCTTGATTTTGTAGCAATTTCCCGAGTTGTAATCGCCGTAAACCTTGAGCATCGCGCCCCCCTTAAGCAGCCTGTGCGGCTTGTGCTTGACGAATAACAGTAGCCAGACGTTTCAGACCTTCATGCAGACGCTCTGGATCGATGTGGCTGAAGTTCAGACGCAGACTACCCAGGTTCTGGTCCGGGTTGGCGAAGAACGGTTCGCCCGGCATGAACGCGACGTTTTGCGCCAGCGCAGGCTTGAGCAAGGTACGGGTATCCAGCGGCTGTTTAAGTGTCAGCCAGAAAAACAGCCCGCCCTGCGGGACGTTCCAGTCAGCCAAGTCAGAAAAGTGCTCTTCCAGCGCCAACTGGAAACCATCCCGGCGCGCACGGTAGAAATCACGCAACTCGGCCAGGTGGCGGGACATTTTTTCAGTGCCAATCCACTGCAACGCCTGCCACTGCCCCACGCGATTGGTGTGCAAGTCTGCCGATTGCTTTAGACGCAACAAGTGCGGGAACAAGTCCGGGCTGGCAATCAGAAAGCCAACACGCAGGCCCGGCAACAGGGTCTTGGACACGGTGCCGGTGTAAATCCAACTGGCTTTTTTCAGGCTGCTGACGATCGGCGTCGCGCTGGCGCCATCGAAGTTCAGTTCGCGGTACGGCTCGTCTTCAATCAGGGTCACGCCGAACTCGTCCAGCAACGCGGCCACAGCATCCCGCTTGGTTTCGCTGTAACGCACGCCAGACGGGTTCTGGAACGTAGGGATCAGGTAGATAAATGCCGGACGGTGCTTTTCCAGCTGTACGCGCAGCGCGGCCAAATCCGGGCCATCAGCCTGCAACGGGAAGGTCAGGCACTGCGCGCCAAACAGCTGGAAAATCTGCAACGCCGCCAGGTAGGTCGGCGCTTCGAGCATGATTTCTGTGCCTTTGTCGATGTACAGCTTGGCCGCCAGGTCGAGCGCCTGCTGCGAACCGCTGAGCACCATTACCTGGCTCGCGTCGCAGTTCACACCCAGCGCACGGGCCTCTGCGGCCAGTACTTCACGCAGGGCCGGCTCGCCTTCGCTCATGCCGTATTGGCCCATCGAGACCGGCATGTCGGTCCAGTCGACTTTGGGCAGCATGGCTTCAGCCGGTAGACCGCCTGCAAAAGACATGACTTCCGGACGCTGGGCCGCTGCCAGAATTTCACGAATCAAAGAACTTTTAAGGCGGGAAACACGTTCGGAGAAGGCCATACAGATCACCGGTAGCAGAAGTCATTGGAAATAAGTCAAACTGGTTGACCGAAATTACGCCGCGAAGCCTAGATACGTCAATATGCTTGACCTTAAAAATCCAACCACCCAGCGCGCCGCCATGCAGGCCTTCTTCTTTGGCTACCAAGCGTTTACCGCCAAAGCAGATGAGATGCTGGCCCGCCGCGGTCTGAGCCGGGTGCATCAGCGCATCGTTTTTTTTATCGCCCACTACCCCGGAGTCAGCGTGACAGAATTGCTGACGCTGCTCGGCGTGAGCAAGCAGGCGCTCAACACGCCGTTGCGCCAATTGATCGAAATGAACCTGGTGCTCAGCGTGGCGCCCGAAACCGATAAACGTAAACGCCTGCTGGAGTTAACTGCCGACGGCGTTCGTTTTGAAGCCAGCCTGCGCCGCGAGCAGGTCAAGCTGTTGCAACGGGTGTTCGCTCAAGCAGGCGAAGAAGCCGTCAACGGCTGGCTGGCGATTAATCAGGCGCTAGGGCAAAGCCGCTGAAACTTAAAACAATACTTGCTTTATTTGTATACAAACGCATAAATCAGCAGACCCCGGCACTGTATCGGGAGGCGCGTGTACATGGAGGAAGTGATGAGTCTCGAAACCTGGCTGCTGTTCAGCAGCGCGGCATTGGTAGTGATCCTGATACCCGGACCACTGTCGTTATTGATGATCAGCAACAGCCTGAACTACGGCCTGCGCCGTTCTTACCCGGCTTTTTTGGGCGGTGTCATTGCCTCGATTTGCTTGCTCAGCGCCTCCGCACTGGGCTTGGGCGCGTTGCTGCTGGCATCGGAGCAGTTGTTCAGCGCCCTGAAAATCGTCGGTGCGCTGTACCTGTTCTACCTGGCGTGGCAAAGCTGGAAGCAATCGCGCCAGCCGGCAACGGCAGCAAAAGTGCCCGAAGCCGCACCAAAACCGCGCTTCAGCGCCCTGTTTGGGCGCGCTTTTGTGCTCGGCGCCAGCAACCCGAAAGACATTTTGTTCTTCGCCGCGTTCTTGCCGCAGTTTCTTAACCCCGACCAACCCTTCCTGGGGCAACTGCTGGTGATGATCGCCACCTGGACCGTGCTCGACCTGCTGTGCAAGCTGGCCTACGGTCTTGGCGCGCACGGCGCAGCGAATTACCTGCGCAGTGGCAAGGGCCAGAGCTGGTTCAACCGAATCAGCGCCGGTCTGTTTGGCGTGGCAGGCACCGCCTCGTTGTTGAGCCGCTAAATAGCCTCAACCCCGTAGGAGCGAGCTTGCCTCGCGATCTTTTAAAGATCAAAAGATCGCGAGGCAAGCTCGCTCCTACGGGGTTTTACTCAAACGCCAGGCAAAAAAAGCCCGCAGTGTGAGCGGGCGAAAATCTACCACGGTGCGCAGTGCTTAAACCCTAACTTCCACGATACGTCGAATAGCTGTACGGCGAGATCAGCAGCGGCACATGGTAGTGATCCTGCTCGGCACTGATCCCGAAACGCAGCACCACCACGTCCAGAAACGCCGGCTCCGGCAGCTTCACACCCCGCGCGCGATAGTAATCACCCGCCTCGAATTGCAACTGGTAAACCCCGGAACGGTAGTCATCACCCTGCAACAGCGGCGCGTCGCAGCGACCATCGCTGTTAGTCAACGCACTCCCTACCAGCGTCAGTTGTGAACCCTCTACCCGATACAACTCGACCTTGATCGAGCTTCCAGGGCAGCCGTGTGCGGCATCTAAAACGTGCGTAGTCAAACGTCCCATTGGTTCTGCGACCTCCCCGACCTCGGTGAATAAATACGGCCGCTGTGCTCTTTTGGCGCGCCAAAAGTCACAGCGAAGCGAAGATTAAGACACTTATCACAAAAATTGTACACAATTAAAAACGCAATTTTACCCAGCCCACGAACCACGTGGCCTAGACAACATTCCCCCTGAAAGCCACAGCTTTTCTAGACTTTATGTTCAGAAGCTGACTAATCAGGCAAGTTTCTTGCAGGTACCTTTTCAGCACAAGGCATGATAAAAATGCACAAATTCAGGGTTACAAAGACATTATAAAGTTGTATACAATCAGGCCATCGCAGTGACGCCAGGTGTGGCCAGTCGACTGTTAACACCCACAATAAGGAAGACTGTAGTGAGCGCTGACTACCCACGCGACCTGATTGGTTACGGTCCCAACCCTCCTCATCCGCATTGGCCGGACAACGCCCGCATCGCTCTGTCTTTCGTACTCAATTACGAAGAAGGCGGTGAGCGCAACATCCTCCATGGCGACAAAGAATCTGAATCCTTCCTGTCGGAAATGGTGTCGGCGCAGCCGCTGCAAGGTGAGCGCAACATGAGCATGGAGTCTCTCTATGAATACGGTAGCCGCGCTGGCGTGTGGCGCGTGCTCAAGTTGTTCCAGGAATTCGACATCCCGCTCACGGTGTTTGCCGTGGCCATGGCTGCGCAACGCCATCCCGATGTGATCCGCGCCATGGTCGCCGCCGGGCATGAGATTTGCAGCCACGGCTATCGCTGGATTGACTACCAGTACATGGACGAGGCGCTGGAGCGTGAGCACATGCTCGAAGCCATCCGCATCCTCACCGACATCAGCGGCGAACGGCCGCTGGGCTGGTACACCGGCCGCACCGGCCCCAATACCCGGCGGCTGGTGATGGAAGAAGGCGGCTTTTTGTATGACAGCGACACCTATGACGACGACCTGCCCTACTGGGAACCGAATAACCCGACAGGCAAGCCGCATCTGGTGATTCCTTACACCCTGGACACCAATGACATGCGCTTCAGCCAAGTGCAGGGTTTTAACACCGGCGAGCAGTTTTTCCAGTACCTCAAGGACGCTTTCGATGTGCTGTACGCCGAAGGCGCAGAGTCGCCGAAAATGCTATCCATCGGCCTGCATTGCCGCCTCATTGGCCGCCCTGCGCGTCTCGCCGCCCTCAAGCGCTTCATTGAATACGCCAAGGGTCACGAGCAGGTGTGGTTCACCCGCCGCGTGGACATCGCCCGTCACTGGCACGCCACCCACCCTTTTGTTGCAGAGACCGACCAATGAGCGCCTTCAAGACCCTCAAGCCTTCAGCCATGAGCCGTGAAGCGTTTGTCGAAGCTTTTGCCGATATTTACGAACACTCGCCCTGGGTCGCCGAAAAGGCTTACGACCTGGGCCTGGATGCCAGCGTCGATCAGATCGAAACCTTGCACCAGCGCATGAGTGACATTTTATTGAGCGCCGATCACAACAGCCAACTGGGGCTGATCAACGCTCACCCGGACCTGGCGGGCAAAGCTGCCGTACAGGGCCACCTGACCGAAGCCAGCACCCATGAACAAGCTGGCGCCGGTATTCACCACTGCACGGAAGAAGAGTTTCAGCGCTTCACCGAGCTGAATGAGGCCTACAAAGCCACGTTCAAGTTTCCCTTCATCATGGCGGTAAAAGGCAGCGACCGGCACCAGATCCTTGCCGCGTTCGAGACTCGTATCCACAACCCGGCAGACGTCGAGTTCAAATGCGCGTTGGCAGAAATCAACAAAATAGCCCTGTTCCGATTACTCCAGCTCTAAGCCGAGCCGGCACCTGCCGGTGACGCATCTCCAGCCACTTATTTAAAGGCAGACCAGAAGAATGAAAGCTTACGCCGTACCTTTCGAGAAGTTCGTCAACTTGGCCGACGCCCGTCTTGGCACCAAAATTATTTCGGTGACCGATGACTGGTTCGCAGACGCCAACCGCCTGTTCCAGCCGACCCCGGCCGTATGGAAGGAGGGCGTTTTCGATGACAACGGCAAGTGGATGGACGGCTGGGAGTCGCGCCGCAAGCGCTTTGAAGGCTATGACAGTGCTGTCATCCGCCTCGGCGTTCCGGGCTCAATCAAGGGCGTCGACATCGACACTTCATTCTTCACCGGCAACTTTCCGCCGTCTGCCTCGCTTGAAGCCTGCTTTTTGGCTGAAGGTGAACCCAACGAGAAAACTCAGTGGGTTGAGGTGCTGTCCGCCGTCGAGTTGCAAGGTAACAGCCATCACTACCACGAGATCAGCAATGATCAGGCGTTCAGCCACCTGCGTTTCAACATCTACCCGGACGGCGGCGTAGCACGTCTGCGCGTGTACGGCGTGCCGTTCCGTGACTGGTCGGCCGTGGGCGACAACGAACAGGTCGATCTGGCAGCCGCTCTGAATGGTGGCCGTGCCCTCGCCTGCTCCGACGAACACTTCGGGCGCATGAGCAACATCCTCAACCCGGGCCGTGGCATCAACATGGGCGATGGCTGGGAAACAGCACGTCGTCGTACACCCGGCAACGATTGGGTCATCGTCGCGCTGGGGCATGCTGGCGAGATTGAACAGATCATCGTCGACACCCTGCACTTCAAGGGCAACTACCCGGACAGCTGCTCGATTCAAGGCGCGTTCGTCAAAGGCGGCACCGACAGCCAGATCGAAACCCAGAGCCTGTTCTGGCGTGAATTGCTGCCGAGCCAAAAACTTGAAATGCACGCCGAGCACAGCTTCAGCGAGCAGATCAAAGCCCTTGGCCCGATCACCCACATTCGTCTCAACCTGTTCCCGGACGGCGGTGTAAGCCGCCTGCGTGTACTGGGCAAGGTCGCTAAATAAGGGGAAAACCCATCGCGGGCAAGCCCGGCTCCCACAGGGAATCATTGCAATGTGGGAGCGGGCTTGCCCGCGATAGCAATACAACAAACACCACAGAATTCAGATAAGAAGACCACCATGCGCACATTGCAGATTGAACCGCTGACCAAAGAAGCCTTCGCCCCGTTCGGTGACGTGATTGAAACCGATGGCAGCGACCACTTCATGATCAATAACGGTTCAACCATGCGTTTTCATCGTCTGGCCGAGGTCGAAACGGCGACGCCAGAAGACAAAGCGATCATCAGCATTTTCCGCGCCGATGCGCAGGACATGCCCTTGACCGTGTGCATGCTGGAGCGCCATCCGCTGGGCAGCCAGGCTTTTATCCCGCTGCTCGGCAACCCCTTTCTGATCGTGGTCGCGCCCGTTGGCGATGAACCTGTATCAGGCTTGGTCCGCGCCTTTGTCAGTAATGGCAGGCAGGGCATTAATTACCATCGCGGCGTCTGGCACCACCCGGTGCTGACGATCGAAAAGCGGGATGACTTCCTGGTGGTTGATCGCAGTGGTGCAGGCAATAACTGCGATGAGCATTTCTTTAAAGAGGATGAGCAATTGATCCTAGGGTCTGTTGACGTTTCATTGCGAGCCGCGTCGCTGGGTCAAATTTAGCCAGGCAAGGCGCAGGACGAAGGGAATGGTTGTTCCCTTCACAAGTCCTGCAACGCAGCCTGGCTAAATTTGACACGCGACCCCAAGGGACGAAAGCCCACGTGGCGCAGGGCGGCGTTGCTCGAAGCTTATTGGGAACAACCAAACTACGCTTCTCGCGCCTTGCCCTGCACCACGTGGACTTACGTCGCGGCCGCAATGAAACATCAACAGACCCTAGCCCCCACCAATAAGAGAAGGTCTGCTCATTCACTCAAGAGTGACAGGCGAGAGGTAAAGACTGTGGAAGCACATCTGATGGAATGGCTGAATCTGAGCGTGCGCTGGATTCATATGATTACCGGTGTGGCCTGGATTGGCGCGTCGTTTTATTTTGTCTGGCTTGAGAACAACCTCAATCGGGCCAACCCCAAAGACGGTTTGGCCGGCGATTTATGGGCCATTCACGGGGGAGGTATTTACCACCTCGAAAAATACAAGCTGGCCCCACCGACCATGCCGGACAACCTGCACTGGTTCAAATGGGAAGCCTATTTCACCTGGATGTCAGGCATCGCCCTGCTGTGCCTGGTGTTTTACTTCAACCCGGCGCTGTATCTGATTGCTCCAGGCTCTACCCTGAGCGGCCCTGAAGCCGTCGCCATCGGCATTGGTTCGTTGATTGCCGGCTGGTTTGTTTACGACTTTCTGTGCGACTCCGCCTTGGGCAAACGCCCGGCGCTGCTCGGTTTCATCCTGTTTGTGCTGCTGGTCGCCGCCGCCTTCGGCCTGAGCAAAGTGTTCAGTGGCCGCGGTGCGTATCTGCATGTCGGGGCCATTATCGGCACCATCATGGTCGGTAACGTATTCCGTATCATCATGCCCGCCCAGCGCGCATTGGTGGCCGCCATCAAAGAAGGCCGCTCGCCCGATCCGGCATTGCCAGCCAAAGGCCTGCTGCGCTCGCGTCACAACAACTACTTCACCTTGCCCGTGCTGTTCATCATGATCAGCAACCACTTCCCGAGCACCTACGGCAGCCAATACAACTGGCTGATCCTGGCCGGAATTGCGGTGCTGGCGGTCTTGGTTCGCCACTACTTCAACACCCGCCATGACAGCCATAAATATGCCTGGACCCTACCGGTCGCGGCATTGGGCATGGTCTGTCTGGCGTATGTCACCGGACCAAAACCCGTGTCCACGGCACCTGAAACGGCCAAGGTCATCAAGTACCAACCGCTTCCGGAAACCGCACTGGGCGGTGTGAAGGCCGCCGATGCCCCAGCTCCGGCTCCGGCTCCGGCTCCAGCAACGCCTGTGGCCAGTGTTGATTTCGAAAAAGTCCATGTCGTGATCCAGGAACGCTGCACCGTCTGCCATTCCGCTACACCGAGCAGCCCGCTGTTCAGCGCGGCCCCGGCCGGCGTGATGTTCGACACCGAGCAGCAAATCCAGCTGATGGCCCCGCGGATTCAGGCCCAGGCCGTCGCCAGCCAGATCATGCCGCTGGGCAATATCACCCAAATGACCCAACAAGAACGCGACCTGATTGGCGCATGGATCAACGCAGGAGCCCAAACCAACTGATACGAACGCGGTGTGGCCGCGCCGTGGGCGGCCACACAACCACACCATTAGCTCACAACAATAAAAAAGACCGAGGTGTTGCATGTCCGATTTAACCGAACCGCGCATACCCGCCGTGACCGCACCACCGCCCATCCAGCGGCTGCCGTTGATGCAATTGATTCTGGTTGGTTTACAGCATGTCTTGCTGATGTACGGCGGCGCTGTTGCCGTACCGCTGATCATTGGACAAGCCGCCGGTCTGAGTCGTGAGGAGATCGCGTTTCTGATCAACGCCGACCTGTTGGTGGCGGGGATCGCAACCATCGTCCAATCCATGGGTATCGGTCCCATGGGCATTCGCATGCCGGTCATGATGGGTGCCAGTTTTGCCGCCGTGGGCAGCATGGTGGCGATGGCTGGCATGCCCGGCATCGGCATGACCGGCATTTTCGGCGCCACCATTGCCGCCGGTTTCTTCGGGATGATCATCGCGCCCTTCATGTCCAAGGTCGTGCGCTTTTTCCCGCCTCTGGTCACCGGCACGGTGATTACCTCCATCGGCCTGTCGCTGTTTCCAGTCGCGGTGAACTGGGCAGGCGGCGGTAGCGCAGCTGAGCAGTTTGGCTCACCGATTTACCTGTTTATTGCGGCCTTGGTGCTGGCCACCATTTTGCTGATCAATCGCTTCATGCGCGGTTTCTGGGTCAACATTTCCGTGCTGATCGGCATGGCGCTCGGTTATGTCTTGTCTGGCGCCATTGGCATGGTCAACCTTCAGGGCATTGGCCTGGCGCCGTGGTTTCAGATCGTCACACCGCTGCACTTCGGCATGCCTGAATTTCACCTCGCGCCCATCCTCTCGATGTGCCTGGTGGTGGTGATCATTTTTGTCGAGTCCACCGGGATGTTCCTGGCGCTGGGCAAAATCACCGGCCAGGAAGTCACCCCGCGCATGCTGCGTCGCGGCTTGCTGTGCGATGCCGGGGCGTCGTTTGTGGCGGGTTTTTTCAACACCTTCACCCACTCCTCATTTGCTCAGAACATCGGCCTGGTGCAAATGACCGGCGTGCGTTGCCGTTCCGTGACCATCATGGCCGGAGCCTTCCTGATCACGCTCAGCCTGCTGCCTAAAGCGGCGTACTTGGTGGCTTCGATTCCGCCCGCCGTACTGGGTGGTGCGGCGATTGCCATGTTCGGCATGGTCGCGGCCACGGGGATCAAAATCCTCCAGGAGGCCGACATTGCCGACCGCCGCAACCAACTGCTGGTGGCCGTGAGCATCGGCATGGGCCTGATCCCGGTGGTGCGCCCAGAGTTCTTCGCACACCTGCCCTTGTGGATGGGCCCGATCACCCACAGCGGGATTGCCATGGCAGCCGTCAGCGCCGTGTCACTGAACCTGCTGTTCAACGTACTGGGTGGCGCCGAGCGCGCCGCTATGAGCGGTCACGTGCATCAGCACTGATCCTCCCGTGGGAGCGGGCTTGCCCGCTCCCACAGGTCAGGTATTCGCCTCACACTCAAACAATAATAAAAAAGGATGTCACCCATGCACTGCAAACACTGGGGCGTCACGCTCGCGGGTGGGTTTTTGGCTGCCAGTCAGGCCATGGCCGGTGATCTGTTTTTGTGGCAAACCAATAGCCTCACCTACTTGTACGGCAAGAACTTCGCGATCAATCCGTCGATCCAGCAAACCGTCACCTTTGAACATGCCGACAAATGGAAATACGGCGACAACTTTCTGTTTGTCGACCGCATTTTCTACAACGGCAAAGAGGACCCCAACAAAGGGCCGCACACGTACTACGGCGAGTTCAGCCCGCGCTTGTCGTTCGGCAAGATCTTCAATCAAAAGCTTGAGTACGGCCCGATCAAGGACGTGCTGCTGGCGATGACCTACGAGTACGGCGAAGGCGACAGCGAGGCGTATCTGATCGGCCCGGGCTTTGATCTGGCGGTACCTGGCTTTAATTACTTCACCCTCAATTTCTATCGCCGCCACACCGAAGGGCCGCGCCCTGGCACGGGCGTATGGCAGATAACCCCGTCGTTCTCCTACACCCTTCCCATGGGCCGCTCCAACGTGCTGATCGATGGCTATATGGATTGGGTGGTCGACAACGACCAGAACTCACACGGCACCTATCACGCCAACCTGCACTTCAATCCACAGATCAAATATGACCTGGGCAAAGCCCTGAATCTGGGTGATAAACAGCTCTATGTCGGCATTGAATACAGCTATTGGAAAGACAAATACGGCATCGACAGCAGCAGCCGTTTAGACACCCACCAAAACACCGCCAGCGCCTTGATCAAAGTCCACTTTTAAACCTGAACACCGTGCGTGCCCCGTCATTGCCAGCCCTGCGCAATGACGGGGCACTTGAGTGCCAGCCTCAGAGCCAGTATTCTCCGCGGCCGCTCAAAGATGGGCGCTGTTTTAAAGCTGACTTTGAAGCCAACTTTACGCGTTTAAACCAAGCGTTTACGACCTGCATCAGTCTCTTGCCACTCAACTACCAAACGGCAGTTGAGCGCTGTTTTTTGGCCGCAGGACACGCATGGCCCAACACTTGCTTTACGCATTAAAGCTGACCAAAAAGGCAAGTTTTAAAACAAAAGAACCAAGGGCCAAACAGAGCACCGCGTTCTTATTCATGCAGATTTTTTTAAAATTTTGGAGTAACCGAATGAAGCGCATTCTTACCGGCCTGATGCTTGCGGGGAGCTTGCTGGGCGGGTCAACGGCAGCCGCCGAAGACTTGCTGCAATGGCAAACCAACAGCCTGACGTACTTGTATGGCAAGGACTTCCAGGTGAATCCAAAGATTCAACAGACCCTGACCTTCGAGCACGCTGACAGCTGGAAATACGGTGATAACTTCTTCTTCCTCGACCGTATTTTTTACAACGGCAAAGAAGACGGAAGCCTCGGCCCTAATACCTACTACGGCGAGTTCACCCCGCGCTTATCGTTCGGCAAAATCTTCGACCAGAAGTTTGAGTTTGGCCCGATCAAAGACGTATTGCTGGCCCTGACTTACGAGTTTGGTGAAGGCGACTCTGATTCTTACTTGATCGGCCCGGGTTTCGACCTGAATGTTCCAGGCTTCGACTTCTTCCAATTGAACTTCTACAAGCGTTACCCAGAAGGCAATCGTGCGGGCCGTGGCGTTTGGCAGATTACCCCGGTGTGGTCGTACACCCTGCCGATGGGTAAATCCGACGTGGTCATCGACGGCTACATGGACTGGGTGGTCGACAACGACCAAAACGCCCGCGGCACGTATCACGCCAACCTGCACTTCAACCCACAGATCAAATATGACTTGGGCAAGGCACTGAACTGGGGCGCCAAGCAGTTGTATGTCGGTATCGAATACGACTACTGGAAAAACAAATACGGCATCGAAGACAGCGGTTCTTTCAAAACCACTCAGGACACCGCAAGCCTGTTGGTCAAGTACCACTTCTGATACGCCTATAAGCCTCGCGATCATTTAAAAGATCGCGAGGCACGCTCGCTCCTACAGGGGCTGAGGCGCCAGCAGCAACCCCCGCAGCATCACGTCCAGACTGCCCAGCGCCGCCGTCAGACGCTGCGGCGGGTTCTCGGCTTCGGCGATCCAGAACGACGCATCCATCAAGCCGCCCTGAATCAAATGTGCCAACGCCTCAGGGTCGGCGCGTTGAATCACCTGCGTGTCCATCAAGCCTTGCAGAATGACCCCGACCGAAGCTTTGCACTCCGACTGGCTGCTCTGTAAATACTCCGAGCCCAGCACCGAGGGGGCATCGCGCAAGATGATGCGCTGTACTTCGACTTGCAGCGACATTTCCAGATACAGCCGACACTGCGCCTGAAACCCTTCCCAAGGGCTCGGGGCTTGCGCAAACACCTGCGCCAATTGCGCATCCAGTTCGCCATCGATCTGCCTCGCCACCGCCTGCAACAAGCCCTTCTTGTCACCAAAGTGGTGATACAACGCCCCACGGGTCAGCCCGACAGAGGCCGTCAATTCATCCATTGAAGTCTGCGCATAACCGATCGAGCCGAACGCCTGGCGCGCAGCATCCAACAGCTTGCCACGGGTTTGTTCAATCATCTGCGACCGCGCTTTGGGCGCCATGTGTGCCACCTTTTTTTAAGATACGCGGCGTATGTTAATTGACATACGCCGCGTATGCGTATATTTCTACATACGCCGCGTATGTGATACCGAGCGAAACCCGCTCCCACCACGCCTCAATTGTTCCGGAGCTTGTATGGCTAACCCTTATCGCGAGATTTTCAGCGCCCCCGGCACCAAAGCCTTTTGCGCCGCTGGCCTGATCGCACGTATGCCCGTCTCCATGGCGGGTATCGGCATCATCACCATGCTCGCGCAGTTGCACGGCTCGTATTGGCTGGCCGGTGCCGTGGCGGCGACCTTCGCCCTGACAATGGCGCTGCTGGCGCCGCAAATCTCCCGGGCCGTTGATCGTTACGGCCAAGGCCGCGTCTTGCCGGGTGCCGCCGCCATCGGCGTGTGCGCCATGTTCGCGTTGCTGCTGTGCAGCCATCTAGAAGCACCCGACTGGACGCTGTTCGTATGCGCCGCCCTTGCCGGGTGCATGCCCAGCATGCCTGCCATGGTCCGCGCCCGCTGGAGCGAGCTGTATCGCGGTTCGCCCAAACTGCACACTGCCTTCGCCTTCGAATCGGTGCTCGATGAAGTGTGTTTTATCGTCGGGCCGCCCATTTCAGTGGGCCTCAGCGTGGCGCTGTTTCCTCAGGCCGGACCGCTCGTGGCGGCGATCTTCATGGCCGTGGGGGTAACCGCGTTTGTGCTGCAACGCGAAACCGAGCCGCCGGTGCACCCACGCACGCTGGAAAATAACGGCACCGTATTGCGCCAGGGCGCCGTGCTGGTGTTGGTGATGGCGCTGCTGGGGCTGGGCACCATTGTGGGCACCGTCGACGTGGTCAGCGTGGCCTTTGCCCAGCATCAGGGCCAACCCGCCGCCGCGAGCATTGTGCTGTCGGTCTACGCGCTGGGCTCCTGCATCGCCGGGCTGGCCTTCGGCATGCTCAAGCTGAACATGCCGTTGCCCAGACTCTTCCTGTTGGGTGCGCTGGCCACAGCCATCACCATGGTGCCGCTGATGTGGGCCAACAGCATCATCACCCTGGCCGCCGCCATGTTTGTAGCCGGACTGTTCTTCGCCCCGACGCTGATTACTGCGATGGCGCTGGTGGAAAACATCGTCGCACCGGCCAAGCTGACCGAAGGCCTGACCTGGATGATTACCGGCCTGGGCATCGGCGTGGCCCTCGGCGCCGTGGTCGGCGGCTGGGTGATCGATGCTTACGGCGCACCGGCCGGGTTCAACGTGTCGATGGCGGCAGGTCTGAGCATGCTGCTGTTTGCCGTGTTGGGCTATCGCCTGCTGCAAAACAGCACATCAGCCCACCCCAGCGCGTTGGCCTAACGTTTCACGGCGTGCCAGATCTTGCTTGCAACACTGACCGCCGCCAACACCACTGCGCCAGCAACGATGCCGGCCACGGCGTTAAGCAAGGTCGGCACAATCACCGACACCGCGCCCAGCCACGGCGTGGTGTTTTGCGCAACGCCTTCGATCCAGTGGTGCACCACCGGCACGCCGTGGGTCAGAATCCCGCCGCCTACCAAAAACATCGCGGCGGTCCCGATCACCGTCAGGCTTTTCATCATGTAAGGTGCGGCATTTAACACGCCGCGCCCGAAGCTGCGCTGAAGGCGTCGCCAGGCGCCCTCTCCGGTCTTCTGACTCAAGTACAGCCCACCGTCATCCAGCTTGACGATCCCCGCGACCACCCCATACACGCCGATGGTCATCACAATCGCGATACCGGACAACACCACCACCTGCTGCATCAACGGCGCCTCAGCCACGGTGCCCAAGGTGATGGCAATGATCTCGGCCGACAAAATAAAGTCAGTGCGCACCGCGCCCTTGATTTTGTCTTTCTCAAACGCCGCCAAGTCGACCTCTGAACTGGCGGCGGCTTCTTGCAGGGCTTTGCGCTCAGTCTGAGCGCTTTCCTTGCTGTGCAAAAATTTGTGCGCCAGCTTCTCAAAGCCCTCGAAACACAAGAACGCACCGCCCACCATCAGCAACGGCGTGACCGCCCACGGCACAAACGCGCTGATCGCCAAGGCTGCGGGCACCAAAATGAGCTTGTTGCGAAACGAGCCTTTGGCCACCGCCCAGACCACCGGCAACTCGCGTTCAGCGCGTACGCCCGATACCTGCTGCGCATTGAGCGCCAGATCATCGCCCAGCACCCCGGCCGTCTTTTTCGCGGCCATTTTGGTCATTAACGCGACGTCATCGAGCACGGCGGCAATATCGTCGAGCAACATCAGCAAACTGCTGCCTGCCATGGGGGAATATTCCTTGAAGTGTGAATGGGCCTAAGCATAGCGTGCGTCTGCCCATAAGCTGCAATCTTGAGCCGTCCGCAAACCCGGTGCTACCATGCCCGACCGCCACAACAGGCAAGGAAATACCCGGTTTATGAGCAGTATCCGCGAGCGTAATAAAGAACTGATTTTGCGAGCCGCCAGCGAAGAGTTCGCTGACAAGGGCTTCGCCGCCAGCAAAACCAGCGACATCGCGGCCAAAGCAGGGGTCCCAAAACCCAATGTCTATTACTACTTCAAGTCCAAAGAGAACCTGTACCGCGAAGTGCTCGAAAGCATCATCGAGCCGATACTGCGCGTCTCGACGCCGTTCAACGCCGACGGCGAGCCGAACGAAGTACTGAGTAACTACATCCGCTCCAAAATCCTGATTTCACGTGAACTGCCGTTTGCCTCAAAGGTATTCGCCAGCGAAATCATGCACGGCGCTCCGCACCTGAGTGAAAAACAAGTTGAGATGCTCAACGCCCAAGCCAAGCACAACATCACCTGCATCCAGACCTGGATCGACCGTGGACAAATCGCCCCGATCGATCCGCACCACCTGATGTTCAGCATCTGGGCCGCGACCCAGACCTACGCCGACTTCGACTGGCAAATCTCCGCCATCACCGGCAAGGCCAAGCTCGACGACAGCGACTACGAAGCCGCGACCCAAACCATCATTCGGCTGGTGCTCAAGGGCTGTGCCCCGGATTGACTCCTGGCGCAAAACCGTAGGAGCGAGCTTGCCTCGCGATCTTTTGAAGGCCTGAAAAGATCGCGAGACAAGCTCGCTCCTACAGAAAAACGTGATTAAACCGCCACCCCCGCATCCGCCCGCAACCCTAGCCCTTCTACCGCGCTGATCGCACATTGCTCATCAATGTCCGAGGTGTCGCCGCTGATGCCAATTGCACCGACCACAGTGCCTTGATCATCACGAATCAACACGCCACCCGGCGCAGGCACAACATCGCCCTGCCCCATCCCGTTGAGTGCCGCGAAAAACGCCGGGCGCTGCTGTGCGTCCAGCGCCAACAAGCGCGAGCCTTTACCCAAGGCAATCGCGCCCCAAGCTTTGCCAATCGCAATGTTGGGCCGCAACAGGCTCGCGCCGTCTTCACGCTGCAAGGCCAGTAAATACCCGCCCGCGTCGAGCACCGCCACTGTCAGCGGTGATGCATTGATCTGCCGACCCGCGCTGAGGGCTTGAGCGGTCAGGTTTAAAGCGTCTTTCAAGGTTAAAGCACTCATGGTTGCCGTCCTTATTTTGTTATTGGAAAGCCTGATGCGCGCCTGTATCAGGCGGCTCGAATGAGACCAATAGAACACAATAAATACATTATTTGTATACAATTTTCCGCACAACCAAATCAAAACTTGACCCGAAAGGCCTGTATAGAGGCCTTTTCACCTTCTATCACCCGATCAAATAAAACCGATTGACCTGCACACCAGAGCATGAATACACTCGCCCCACAGCCACTTGTATACAATTATAAAACGTAAGAGGCACAATCAAATGAGCAAAATGAGAGCAATCGAAGCCGCCGTGTTGGTGATGCGTCGCGAAGGTGTCGACACTGCCTTTGGTATTCCAGGCGCCGCCATCAACCCGCTGTATTCAGCCCTGCAGAATGTGGGCGGCATCGATCACGTCCTTGCTCGCCACGTGGAAGGCGCCTCGCACATGGCCGAGGGTTACACCCGCACCAAAGCCGGCAATATTGGCGTGTGCATCGGCACTTCCGGCCCAGCGGGCACTGACATGGTGACCGGGCTTTACAGCGCCTCTGCCGACTCGATCCCGATTCTGTGCATCACCGGCCAAGCCCCTCGGGCGCGCATGCACAAAGAAGACTTCCAGGCCGTCGACATCACCAGCATCGTCAAACCCGTGACCAAATGGGCGACTACTGTGCTCGAACCGGGCCAGGTACCGTATGCGTTCCAGAAAGCCTTTTTTGAGATGCGCTCCGGTCGCCCCGGCCCAGTGCTGATCGACCTGCCGTTTGATGTGCAAATGGCTGAAATCGAGTTCGACATCGACGCTTACGAGCCGTTGCCGCTGGCCAAGCCTTCAGCCACGCGGGTCCAGGTTGAAAAAGCCCTGGCCATGCTTGATCAGGCCGAGCGCCCGCTGCTGGTCAGCGGCGGTGGCGTGATCAACGCCGACGCCAGCGACCTGCTGGTGGAGTTTGCCGAATTGACCGGTATTCCAGTGATCCCGACCCTGATGGGCTGGGGCACGATTGCCGACGATCACCCGCTGATGGTGGGCATGGTTGGCCTGCAAACCTCGCACCGCTATGGCAACGCCACCCTGCTCAAATCCGACGTGGTGCTGGGTATCGGCAACCGCTGGGCCAACCGCCACACCGGCTCGGTTGAGGTGTACACCGAAGGCCGCAGGTTCATTCACGTCGACATTGAGCCCACGCAAATCGGCCGCGTGTTCACCCCGGATCTGGGCATCGTTTCCGACGCAGGCTCTGCACTCAAGGTGTTCCTGGAAGTGGCCCGCGAATGGAGAGCCGCCGGCAAACTGAAAAACCGCAGCGCCTGGCTGCAAGACTGCCAGCAACGCAAAGCCACCCTGCACCGCAAGACTCACTTCGACACTGTGCCGGTCAAGCCGCAACGCGTGTACGAAGAGATGAACCAGGTCTTCGGCAAAGACACCTGTTATGTCAGCACCATCGGTTTGTCGCAGATTGCCGGTGCGCAGTTCCTGCACGTTTACAAGCCTCGGCACTGGATCAACTGTGGTCAGGCCGGGCCTCTGGGCTGGACCATTCCGGCCGCACTGGGTGTGGTCAAAGCCGACCCGAGCCGCAATGTGGTGGCTTTGTCGGGCGACTATGACTTCCAGTTCATGATCGAAGAACTGGCCGTTGGCGCACAGTTCAACCTGCCGTATATCCACGTGGTCGTGAACAACTCCTACCTGGGCCTGATCCGTCAGGCACAGCGCGGATTCGAAATGGACTACTGCGTACAGCTGTCTTTCGACAACCTCAACGCCCCGGAACTCAACGGGTATGGCGTCGACCACGTCGCCGTGGCGCAAGGCCTGGGCTGCAAGGCATTGCGCGTCTTTGAGCCGGATCAAATTCAGCCCGCACTGCGCAAGGCTCAAGAACTGATCAAAGAATTCCGCGTACCGGTGGTCGTGGAGATTATTCTGGAGCGCGTGACCAATATTTCGATGGGCACCGAAATCAACGCCGTCAACGAATTTGAAGATCTGGCGCTGGTGGGTAACGATGCACCGACCGCTATTTCAATGCTCGATTAACGGATTAGCCCTTCCCCTCTCCCACAGGGAGAGGGCACCCAAAGCAGGAGTTCACCATGCCGCGTTTTGCTGCCAACCTGTCCATGCTGTTCACCGAACAGGATTTCCTTGTCCGTTTTCAAGCGGCTGCCAATGCTGGTTTCCACGGCGTTGAATACCTGTTTCCTTACGAGTACAGCTCCGCCGAAATCAAGGCGCATCTGGATGCCAACAAACTGACCCAAGTGCTGTTCAACCTGCCCGCCGGTGATTGGGCCAAGGGTGAGCGCGGCATTGCCTGCCACCCGGATCGGGTTGAAGAATTCCACGCTGGCGTCGATTTGGCCATCGCCTACGCGCAAGTCCTGGGCAACACTCAAATCAACTGCCTGGCCGGCATTCGCCCACAAGGCGTAGACGACGCGACGGTCGAAAGAACCTTTGTGAGCAACCTCAAATACGCCGCCGACAAACTGCAAGCGGTGGGCATCAAGCTGGTGATGGAAGCGATCAACACCCGCGACATTCCGGGCTTCTATCTCAATAACACCCAGCAAGCGCTGGCGATTCAGGACAAGGTCGGCAGCGCCAACCTGTTCCTGCAATACGACATCTACCACATGCAAATCATGGAAGGCGACCTGGCGCGCACGATGCAGACGCACCTGCCGCAGATCAACCACATCCAACTGGCCGACAACCCCGGGCGCCATGAGCCGGGCACTGGCGAGATCAACTACCGATTCCTGTTCGAGCACCTGGACCGCATCGGCTATCAGGGTTGGGTGGGTTGCGAGTACAAGCCGCTGACCAGCACCGAAGCCGGGCTGGGATGGCTTAAAACGCATAACGCGGTGTAAGGATTTTCTGTAGGAGCGAGCTTGCCTCGCGATCTTTTAAAAGATCAAAAGATCGCGAGGCAAGCTCGCTCCTACAGAGGCTGACTATTAAATAAAAACAAGAGGATTTGTCATGGCTAAAATCGGATTTATCGGCACCGGAATCATGGGTTCGCCTATGGCCAGCAACTTGCAAAAAGCCGGGCACAGCCTGTTCCTGTCCACCCACCACGGCGCAGCTCCGGCCGATCTGGTGGCCGCAGGTGCCATCGCGCTGGCCAGCCCGAAAGAAGTCGCCCAGGAAGCCGAATTCATCATCGTCATGGTGCCCGACACCCCACAGGTCGATGACGTGCTGTTTCGCGAAGACGGCATCGCAGCGGGCCTGAGCCCGAACAAAGTGGTGATCGACATGAGTTCGATCTCCCCGACCGCGACCAAGGCCTTCGCTGAAAAGATCAACGCCAAGGGCGCGCAATACCTCGACGCTCCAGTCTCTGGCGGCGAAGTCGGGGCCAAGGCCGGCACCTTAAGCATCATGGTCGGCGGCGACGAAAAAACCTTCGCCCGCGCCCTGCCCCTGCTGCAAAGCATGGGTAAAAACATCACCCTGGTGGGCGGCAATGGCGATGGTCAAACCGCCAAAGTGGCCAACCAGATCATCGTTGCGCTGAACATTCAGGCCGTTGCCGAAGCCCTGGTGTTTGCCGCTAAAAACGGCGCCGACCCCGCCAAAGTGCGTGAAGCACTGATGGGCGGCTTCGCTTCGTCGAAGATTCTCGAAGTGCATGGCGAGCGCATGATCAAAGGCACCTTCGACCCAGGCTTCCGTATCAGCCTGCACCAGAAAGACCTCAACCTGGCACTGGCGGGCGCCCGTGAACTGGGGATCAACCTGCCCAACACCGCCAACGCCCAACAAGTGTTCAGCACCTGCGCCGCCATCGGCGGCAGCAACTGGGACCACTCGGCGCTGATCAAAGGCCTGGAACACATGGCCAACTTCTCTATCCGCGACCAATAACCTCTCCTCGCAACATGGTGTAGTCGCTGACGAAGAATGAGGCTGCGATGGGCAGCGAAGCGGCCCCTGACGGCGGTCCTGCGGCCCGCATTGCAGCCTTCGTACCTTGGCAGCGACTACGTGTCAGGAGTTTCCATGCGTTCATCCTCACTCAGCCCAATCTGCCCCGATTGGGCCACCGCCCTGTGCACGGGTTTCAGTCAGATTTTCCTGCAACGTCATCCGCTCTGCGGCGTTTTGTGCCTGCTGGCCATTCTGATCAGCGCCCCCACGCTGCTCGGCGGCGCATTGCTCGGCGCTGTCGCCGGTTTGCTGACCGCGCAACGACGCGGCTATGCGAAAACCGAGCGCCAGGCCGGGCTCTACAGTTACAACGGCGTGTTGCTGGGGCTACTGCTGAGCCATCAACTGCCATGGTCCGCCATGCTGCCGTTGCTGATCATCACCAGCGCCGGGCTCAGCAGCATGCTAGTTCATCAATGGCTCAAGCGGTCCACCCAGCCCCAAAGCCTGTTGATCTATACCGCGCCATTTGTGGGCCTGGGCTGGCTGCTGCTCAGCCTGCACCCCTTGCCCGCGCAGCCCGAACAGCTACACGCAATCAACAGCTTCACCCTGGTTACAGCACTGTTTAAAGGCATCGGCCAGGTCATGCTGCTGCAACACCCGGTCGCCGGGTTACTGATTGTGCTCGGCCTGTGGCTAAGCAGTTGGCGCGCCGCCGTGTGGGCGCTTATCGGCTCATTGGCGGGGCTTTTGTTCAGCCTCTACCAGCACGACACCAGTGCTGCGCTCAGCGGGCTGGCGGGATACAACCCGGCGCTGGCCGCATTGGCCTTGAGCCAGCAACGCCGTGGCGTCTGGCTGCCGCTCAGCGGTATCGTCCTTACATTGCTGCTGATGCCGGTCTTCAAGGCTTTAGGGATGCCTCCATTGACCGCCCCGTTTGTGCTCGGTTGCTGGCTGATCGTCAGCGGTGTACGGCTGTTCAGACCTCAACCCGTTGCAGATGACAAGCAAAGCCGGTTGCGCATCGAGCGTTAATACCCGAATCTTCTGACATTCTGGATTCGAGCAACCTACATGAATAATCAGGATTGGCGTCAGCGCCTGTACGTGATGGTCTTTCAGTCCGACACGCCAGCCGGACGCCGCTTTGATACCACGCTGTTGCTGATCATCATGGCGAGCCTGGTGGTTGTGATACTGGACAGCATCAACAGTATTCACCGCAACTACGCCGATCTGTTGGCGTACATCGAGTGGGGCTTCACCTTTGTGTTTGCGGTCGAATACGGCCTGCGCCTGTACTGCTCGCCCAAACCCCTGCGCTACGCCTTCAGCTTTTACGGGCTGGTGGACGTGCTGGCCATCGTGCCGGGGATTCTGGCCATTTATTACAGCGACGCACAGTACCTGCTGATCATCCGAATTATCCGCATGCTGCGCATTTTCCGGATTCTCAAACTGGTGCCGTACCTGAGCCAGGCCAACTACCTGCTCTCGGCCTTGCGCGGCAGCAAACAGAAAATCATCGTATTTTTAGTCGGTGTCTCCACCTTGGTGACTGTGTTCGGCACCTTGATGTACGTGGTCGAAGGCCCGGAAAACGGCTTTACCAGCATCCCGGTCAGCATCTATTGGGCCATCGTCACGCTGACCACAGTGGGTTATGGCGACATCGTGCCGAAAACAATCCCCGGGCAAATCCTCTCGGCCATGGTGATGATCACCGGCTATTCGATCATCGCCGTGCCCACCGGGATTTTTACCGCCGAACTGGCCAATGCCATGCGCGGTGAGAAACTCAAGCACGACTGCCCGACCTGCAAGAAAGACCAGCACGAACCCTCGGCGTCTTTTTGCTCGCGCTGCGGCAATGCACTATTTACCAAAAACGTATAACCAAAGTGCTTTTTAATCTTTTAAGGACTATGCGCCACCCGCTATAGTCGGTGGCAAATTGCCCCTATTGCTCCCTATAACAAGGAATACGCAGTGAAAAAACTCTTTAGCGCCTCCGTATTGGCCGCCGGCCTTGTCCTCAGCAGCTTCGCGCACGCGGACACCACGTTGCTGAACGTGTCCTACGACGTTATGCGCGACTTCTATAAAGACTACAACGCTGCTTTCCAGAAACACTGGCAAGCCGAACACAATGACAAAATCAACGTACAGATGTCGTTTGGCGGCTCCAGCAAACAAGCGCGTTCGGTGATCGATGGCCTCAAGGCTGATGTGATCACCATGAACATGGCCACCGACATCAACGCCTTGGCCGATAACGGCCAACTGGTACCAGAGAACTGGGTGACCCGCCTGCCAAACAACAGTGCACCGTTCACCTCAGCCACCGTGTTTATTGTCCGTAAAGGCAATCCGAAAGCCCTGAACGACTGGCCAGATCTGCTCAAGGACGGCGTGCAAGTGATCGTGCCCAACCCGAAAACCTCGGGTAACGGCCGCTACACCTTCCTCTCGGCCTGGGGTTATGTGCTGAAAAATGGCGGCGACGAAACCAAGGCCAAAGACTTTGTCGGCAAGCTCTTCAAACAAGCCCCCGTACTGGACACCGGCGGCCGTGCCGCCACCACCACCTTCATGACCAACCAGATCGGCGACGTGCTGGTGACCTTCGAAAACGAAGCTGAAATGATCGCCCGCGAATTCGGCCGTGACCAATTCGAAGTGATCTACCCAAGCGTATCGGCTGAAGCCGAGCCGCCGGTCAGCGTGGTTGACAAAGTGGTCGACAAAAAAGGCACCCGTGCGGCAGCCGATGAATACCTGAAATACCTGTGGTCGCCAGAAGGCCAGGAAATTGCCGCCAACAACTACCTGCGCCCACGCGACAAGGCGGTATTGGCCAAGTACAACGACCGCTTCCCGAAAGTCGACTTCCTGTCGGTTGAAAAAACCTTCGGTGACTGGCGCGACGTGCAGAAAAAGTACTTCAACGATGGCGGTGTATTCGACCAGATCTACAACCAGTAATGTTGCATGTGTAGCCGCTGCCGAGGAACGAGGCTGCGATAAGGGCCGCAGGACCTTCTCTTTCTGAGGGTCGCTACGCAACCCATCGCAGCCTTCGGCAGCGGCTACAATCCCTGCATGCACGACCTGTACAAAAACACAGTAAAAAAACTTGCTCTCCAGCCAATGACTGCCCATGCTGCACCTCTTCTGCGAAGCACGAATGAGTGAAGCTATGCGGCTGTTTCTGTGTGAAAAACCCTCCCAGGCCAAAGATATTGCAGCCGTGCTCGGTGCCAGCCGACGCGGTGATGGCTGCTGGGTGGGGCCTGCTGCCACGGTGACGTGGTGCATCGGCCACCTGCTCGAAACCGCCCCGCCAGACGCCTACGACGAACGCTACAAGCGTTGGGTGCTGGCCGACCTGCCGATCGTCCCTGACAAATGGAAGATGCGGGTCAAACCCAAAACCGCCAGCCAGTTCAAAGCGGTCAAGCGACTGCTCGGCGAAGCCAGTGAACTGGTCATCGCGACCGACGCCGACCGCGAAGGTGAAATGATCGCCCGCGAACTGGTCGAACACTGCCGCTATCGCGGGCCCATCCAGCGCCTGTGGCTGTCAGCCCTGGACGACGCGTCGATTCGCAAGGCCCTGGGCGCTCTCAAGCCTGGTGCAGAAACCTTCAACCTCTACCACTCCGCCCTGGGGCGCTCGCGGGCCGACTGGCTGATTGGCATGAACATGAGTCGCCTGTTTACCTTGCTTGGGCGCCAATCAGGCTATCAAGGCGTGTTGCCCGTTGGCCGAGTGCAAACGCCGACCCTGCGTCTCGTGGTCGACCGCGATCGCAGCATCAGCGACTTTGTGCCGGTGGCGTATTGGGCAATTGACGTGCAGCTCAACCACGACAACCAGTTGTTCACCGCGCAATGGCGGGCCGACCCCGACACCTGCGACGATCAGGACCGCTGCCTCAATCAGGCCCATGCACAACAGGCCGCCACGGCGATCAACAACGCCAGCCATGCCAGGGTCAGCACACTGCGCACCGAGCGCATGCGCGAAGTCGCGCCATTGCCATTCGACCTCGGCACCCTGCAAGAAGTGTGTTCAAAAAAGCTCGGCCTCGGCGCGCAAGAAACCCTCGACGTCGCCCAAGCACTGTACGAAACCTATAAAGTCGTGACCTATCCGCGCAGCGATTGCGGCTACCTGCCACAAAGCCAGCACGCCGAAGCGGCCTCCATTCTGGCGGCCTTGCGCCAGGCCGACCCAAGCCTTGCGCCGTTGGCCGAACATCTCGACCCGCAACGCCGCTCGCGGGCATGGAACGACGCCAAAGTCAGCGCTCACCACGGCATCATCCCCACCGCCGCCGCAAAAAACCTCGAACGCCTGAGCGGCAAACACCGCGCTGTTTACACCTTGATTCGTGCCCGTTACCTGGCGCAGTTTCTGCCCAACCACGAATACGACCGCACCCAGGCCGACTTCGATTGCGCTGGCCAGCACGTGCGCGCCGTCGGCAAACAAATCGTCCAGCCGGGCTGGAAACGCGCCCTGCCCGAAGCCCTGGCCCCGGCCAAAGGCCGCGAAGCCCCGGCGCCACAACCCTTGCCGATACTGCGTGAAGGGCTCGACTGCGCGATTGCCAACGTCCACCTCAAAGACCTGTGGACCCAACCGCCCAAACCCTTTACCGAAGGCGACCTGATCAAAGCGATGAAAAACGTCGCCAAACTGGTCCAAGACCCGCTGCTCAAACAAAAACTCAAAGACACCACCGGCATTGGCACCGAAGCCACGCGCGCGGGGATTATTCAGGGTTTGCTTGATCGCGGTTATCTCAGCAAAAACGGCAAGGCACTGGCGGCCACAGCACCGGCTTTCAGCCTGATCGACGCCGTGCCCCGCGCCATCGCCGACCCAGGCACCACCGCTATCTGGGAACAAGCGCTGGACATGGTGCAAAGCGGCGAAATGAGCCTCGACATCTTCGTCGCCAAACAAGCCGCCTGGATGAGCAAACACATCGAGCGCTGCAGCGGCCTGCGCCTGACCATCAGCGGCCCGGCCAGCCCGGCGGGTGTGGCACCCGCCTGGAAGAAAAAACGCAAAAGCCCCGCGGGCAAGCCCAAGGCCAAGCGTGTGACCAAGGCTAAAAGTGCCTGAGTAATCAGGCGTCGATCAAAGGCTCAAAGACCCCGAAATGCAGGTCACCGCGGCGCCACCCACCCAAATATCCTGGCCGATCTGCTCAATAAAAACCCGCCCGGCACGGCCCATGGCAGTGCCTTGGCTGACGACATAGCGCGCCGGGGCCAGCCCGTCGGCGATCAACCACTGCGCCAACCCCGCGTTCAGACTGCCAGTGACCGGGTCTTCAGACATGCCGTCGCCCGCCACAAACGCACGCACCTCAAACTGCGCCTCTTGGCCATCACGCTCGGGCGTCCAAGGCGCAACGACGCCCAAGGCCAGGCCCTGTAGCTGGGAGTAGTCGGGGTTTAACGCCAGTACCTGCTCACGATCACGCAGCAGCACTGCCACCCAACCCGGGCCGTTGTCGACCCAGCGCGCTTGCAGGACGTCTTGCCGCTCAATTCGTAAACCTGCGCATACGCGCTGCAACAACGCGTCCTCAACAGCCCCGGAGCGCAGCAGCGGCGGCGCAGTAAAAGCCAGTTGCTCGCCGTTGCGGCGAAGGGTGATCAGGCCTACGCCGCACTCTTGAATGATCGCTTCACCACGCGGCTTGCCACCGGCTTGCAGCCAGGCATGGCAACTGCCCAGCGTCGGGTGCCCGGCAAAGGGGAGCTCTCTGAGCGTGGTAAAAATGCGCAGACGGTAATCCGCCTCGGGGTTTTGCGGTTTGAGTACAAAGGTGGTTTCACTGAGGTTGGTCCAACGCGCAAAGTCGGCCATTTGCTCATCGGTCAAACTGTCGGCATCCAACACCACAGCCACCGGGTTGCCTTTAAGGGCAACGGTGCTGAAAACGTCGACTTGCTTGAATTCAAATTGGCTCATGCCAGGCTCCCGATCGCGGTCAATTAGAGCCGGGATATTCCTCTGTAGGAACGAGCTTGTCTCGCGATCTTTTGATCTTTTAAAAGATCGCAAGACGGTGCACCCGTATCGGCGCTTGGCGCTACTTGAACTGCCGACTCAAGCCCGGCGGCACGCCGCTGATGTCGGTGTCTTCCCACGGCCCGCGCGGACTGATCGAGCGGCTCCAGCCGTTGTCCCAGCGGTAGTAGGTGCGCTGGCGATAGAAAATGTTGTTCTGGTCATCCAGCACATACACCCCCAGGCGCGCATCCCAGTGGCTCGGGCCACCGGGCGGCGGCGCGAAGGTGGCCGAGGTGCGCGGCAACGGTTTTGGCGGTTGCGGGATGGGCATGTCCGGTAGCGGCTTGCCAGAAGGCTGAGGCGCCGGGATCGGGCTGGGTGCTGAGGGCGTGGTGGATTCGTAAGGCTGATGAACCGCGCAAGCACTCAGGCCGACGGCCAGACTAAGCAGGGTGATACGAGCAAGTGCGGCCATAACGGGTTCTCATGTAAGTCGTAAGGACCTGTGGGAGCGGGCTCGCCCGCGATGCAAGCGACGCGGTGTACCTGTAACACCTTGTCGATCCCATCGCGGGCAAGCCCGCTCCCACAGAATCAAGCCCGTGATGAATTTATTTATCCGGGCTGTCGATGGTCAGCTGTTGCAGCGTTTGGGTGCTGTTGGCCAACGGTTTGCTGCGCCCTACCCATTCACCAGCTGTCGGTTGGCCAGCACGGGAGATGCGCGCAACCAGTTGGACTTCGGGAAAGTTAGACAGTTTCAATTGCGGCATCATTGCGTCGGCATCGCCCAGCTCCACAGTGATGGGCAGGTCGGCCACAGTGACGCGCTTGACCGCCAGCGGCGCGGGTGGGCCAGACATCGCACGGGCAAAGATGAAGACGCTGTCACCCGGTAATACGCTGGCTTTGACCGCGTCAGCCACATCCACGCTGACTTTGATCGACGTCTCGGCTCTAGCCGCAGGCGCGGCTTCAACCTTGCCGCCGCTGGCGAGCAACTGTTCACGGGCGCGCTCAATGCCGCCTTGCAAGGCGTCGCGAGACGGATCGCCTGCGGGCAATTGCTGCAACAGTCGGTCCCAATAAGTGATTGCCTCCTGATAGCGCTTGCCCTCAAATGCCGCGATACCGAGCAGGCCAAGGCTGGTGACTTCGTTGGGGTCAGCTTTCAGGGCTTCATCAGTCAACGCCTGGGTCTTGTCGCTCCACTTTTTATTGTCGGCAAAGTACTGGGCCTGCGCCCACTGCCCCAACAACTCAGGCTGACGTCCGGCCAGTGCAACAGCCCGCTCAAAGACTTTCGCCGCATCGGCAGAGCGGTTTTGCGCCATGTAGGCGCGACCCAGAAAGTACCAGCTCTCGGCCGAGTCCGGCTGCGCAGCGGCGGCACGCTCAAGGCGCGAGATCATCTCTTCGAGCGAGTGCGGCGGTGTCGCGAATTCGTGGGTCAGCTCAACCTTGTCACTCGCACCAAAGTGCACATACAGGCCCAGGCCCAGGACCGGCACCAGGATCGCAGCCAAAATCGGCACCGCTTTGCCAAGGTTGGAGGTTCGTGACGGCGCCACGCCTTCGGTGTCCGCCAGCAGTTCACGGGCGGCTTCAGCGCGTCCTGCCTCCAGTTGCTCAGCGGTCAATACGCCGTCTTCACGCTGGGCCTGCAATTGGGCCACGCGTTCTTGGTACAGCGCCACGTTCAAGGCGGTGCGGTCTTCTTCGCGCTGGGCACGACGACCGCGCACTACCGGAATCAGCAAAAAGCTGAGGGCGATCAGTAGCAGCAAGCCTGCTGCGAGCCAGAAATCAATCATCTTTGGTTTTATCCAGCAAGGTATCGAGGCGCTGACGCTCCTCGGCAGAAAGTGTGTCCGAACCTGCGGCAGGTTCTGTACGACGGCGGCGCCCGACAATTACCCCGATCACCACCAACCCCCCCACCAGCAAGGCCAGCGGACCAAACCACAGCACGGCGGTTTTGCTAGTCAAGGCCGGTTTGTAGCGCACAAAGTCGCCGTAGCGATCGACCATAAAGTCGATGATCTGCTGGTTGTCCTTGCCCTCGCCCAGCATGCGGAAAATCTCGCGACGCAGGTCGGTGGCGATCGGCGCATTGGAATCAGCGATGTCCTGATTCTGGCATTTGGGGCAACGCAGTTCCTGAGTCAGTTCACGAAAGCGCGCACGTTCGGCGTCATTGGCAAACTCATAGGTGTCGATGGCCGCGTGGGCCACGCCCGTGAGCGTCAAGCCGAAAGCAACGGCCGCTAACCAGCGCTTCATGGCTTGGCCTCGTCGACCAGTGCCTGGTATTTGCCCGCCAGTTGCTCGCGCCACACACGCTCGTCGATCACCCCGACAAATTTGTGGCGAATGATGCCTTGGCTGTCGATCAAAAAGGTTTCCGGAGCGCCGTACACGCCCAGGTTCAGGCCCAGAGAGCCTGCTTCATCGTTGATGTCCAACTGATACGGATTGTGGAACTCCGTGAGCCACTTTTTGGCGTCGGCATTGATGTCCTTGTAGTTGACGCCGTAGATCACCACGCCCTGCTCGGCCAGTCTGGTCAGCACCGGGTGCTCGACTTTGCACGAGACACACCACGTGGCCCAGACGTTAACCAGCGCCGGCTTGCCCTTGAGGTTGGCTTCGGTCAGGGTTTTGTCACCCTCAACCGACGGCAGGCTGAACGCCGGAAATGGCTTGCCGATCATTGTCGACGGCAACTCGGTCGGGTCCAGGTACAAGCCTTTGTAGAGAAACCCTGCCATGCCCAAAAACACCACCAGCGGGACCAGCATTAGCCAGCGTCTCATGCGGTTTCTCCTGTCATGCCCAGCGCGTCGCGCACGCGGGTTTTAACCTTGACCCGGTAACGCCGATCCAGCGCCGCCAGCACCCCCCCGAATCCGGTGAGCAAACCGCCAAACCAGATCCAGCGCACAAAGGGCTTAACGTGCACCCGGACCGCCCAAGCGCCATTTTCCAAGGGTTCACCGAGCGCCACGTACAAGTCGCGGGTGAAACCGGCGTCAATCCCTGCTTCGGTCATCATTGAGCTTTGCACCGTGTACAAGCGTTTTTCCGGATGCAGCACGCTGACTTCCTTGCCATTGCGAATGACGCGCACGGTGCCTTTGTCTGACGTGAAATTCGGCCCTTCAAAATGCGTGGCCCCTTCAAAAATGAACTGGTAACCCGCCAGTTCCATCGACTCGCCCGGTGCCAGACGCAGGTCGCGCTCAGCACTGTTCTGGCTCGACAACACCACGCCCAGCGCGCACACCGCGATGCCCAAGTGCGCAATCTGCATGCCCCAATAGCTGCGGGTCAGGCTGCGCAGGCCTTTGACCAGGCCTTTGTGGCGGGTTTTGTCGCCGATGTCGCGCACCCCGGCCAGCAACACCCAGGCCGCCAACATAAAGGTGGTCATCACGGCCCAGTTGAAGTCCCCATAGGCCACACCGGCAATCGCCGACAGCGCAGCGCTGCCGAGCAGCACCGGGGTCAGCATGCCCAGCAGCCACTTGATCGGCGTGTCTTTCCAGCGCACCAGCACACCCACGGCCATCACCACCATGAGCAAGCCCATCAGCGGGATAAACAGCGCGTTGAAGTACGGCGGCCCGACCGACATTTTGGCGCCGCTGAGGGCGTCCAGAATCAGCGGGTACAAGGTGCCAAGCAGAATCATCGACGCGGCCACGACCAGAATCAGGTTGTTGCCCAGCAGCAACGTCTCACGCGACCACAGGTTAAAACCGACATGGCTTTTGACCACCGGCGCACGCAGCGCAAACAGCGTGAGCGAGCCACCGACCACGAACAGCAGGAAGATCAAGATAAACACGCCGCGCTCAGGGTCCGAGGCGAACGCGTGCACCGACGTCAGCACCCCGGAGCGCACCAGGAACGTTCCGAGCAGGCTCAACGAAAAGGCGGCAATGGCCAGCAACACCGTCCAGCTTTTAAACACCCCGCGTTTTTCCGTCACGGCCAGCGAGTGAATCAGCGCCGTGCCGACCAGCCATGGCATGAAGGACGCGTTTTCCACCGGGTCCCAGAACCACCAACCACCCCAGCCAAGCTCGTAATACGCCCACCACGAACCCAACGTGATACCGATGCCGAGAAAGGCCCACGCCACGAGGGTCCAGGGGCGCGACCAACGCGCCCACGCGGCATCCAGCCGACCACCGAGCAAGGCCGCAATGGCGAAGGCAAAGGCCACCGAGAAACCGACATAGCCCATGTACAGCATCGGCGGGTGAACGATCAGACCGATGTCTTGCAACAGTGGGTTAAGGTCATTGCCATCGGCAGGCATTTGCGGAAGCAAGCGTACGAACGGGTTGGAGGTCAGAATCAGAAACAGCAAAAAGCCGACGCTGATCATGCCCATGATCGACAGCACCCGTGCCAGCATCACTTGCGGCAACTGGCGCGAGAAGACCGACACCGCGAAGGTCCAGCCGCCCAGAATCATGGCCCACAACAGCAACGACCCCTCGTGGGCGCCCCATACGGCGCTGAACTTGTAGTACCACGGCAGCGCGCTGTTGGAGTTGCTGGCGACGTACGCCACCGAGAAGTCATCGGCCATAAAGGCGTAGGTCAGGCAACCGAAGGCAAACAGCAAAAAGGCGAACTGACCCCAGGCCGCCGGTTGCGCCAGGCTCATCCACAATTTGTCGCCGCGCCAGGCGCCGAGCAACGGCACGATGGCCTGCACGATGGCAAAGCACAGCGCCAAAATCATGGCCAAGTGGCCCAATTCGGGAATAAACAGTCCAGACGTCATCACTTGACCTCGTTAGCCGGTACAGATTCGACCGGTGCAGGCGCAGACTGGCCACTCTCTTTGAGCGCCTTGGTCACTTCGGGCGGCATGTATTTTTCGTCATGCTTGGCCAGCACTTCATCGGCCACCACTACCCCGTTGGCGTTGAGCTTGCCCAGCGCGACGATGCCCTGCCCTTCACGAAACAGGTCCGGCAAGATGCCGCGGTATTGAATGGTCACTGCCTTGTTGAAGTCAGTGACCACGAACTGAACGTCCAGCGAGTCGCCCGAGCGCTTCAGCGAACCGGCTTCTACCATGCCGCCTGCGCGAATCCGGGTATCAAGTGGCGCTTCGCCATTGGCGATCTGGGTCGGGGTGTAGAACAAGTTGATGTTCTGCTGCAAGGCGCTCAGGGCCAACGCGACGGCGGCGCCGATGCCCACCAGAATCGCCAGGATGATGATCAAACGTTTTTTACGCAGCGGATTCACTTCGAATTCTCCCGACGCAGACGGCGCGCCTCTTGTTGCAAATAACGTCGGCGCGCCGCCAGCGGCAGCGCCACGTTTAACGCCAGCACCGCCAGGCAAATGCCATAGGCCGACCAGACATACAAGCCGTGATGGCCCATGGCGACAAAGTCGCTGAACGAAGCAAAACTCATCGCCTTCCCTCCAGCGCTTTTAACACTTGCGCTTTGGCCCAACTGCTGCGCGCCTCGCGCTTGAGCAGGTCCAGGCGCATGCGCAGCAACAGCACGGCGCCAAAGAAGCAATAGAAACCGAGCACGGTGAGCAGCAACGGCAGCCACATTTCCACCGGCATCGCGGGCTTTTCGGTGAGGGTGAAGGTCGCGCCCTGGTGCAGGGTGTTCCACCACTCCACCGAGTATTTGATGATCGGGATGTTGATCACGCCAACAATCGCCAGTACCGCGCAGGCCTTGGCTGCGCTGTCGCGATTAGTGATGGCATTGCCCAGGGCAATCAGGCCGAAGTACAGAAACAGCAAAATGAGCATGGAGGTCAGGCGTGCATCCCACACCCACCACGAGCCCCAGGTCGGTTTGCCCCAGATGGCGCCGGTAACCAGCGCCACGGCGGTCATCCAGGCACCGATGGGCGCGGCGCATTGCAGCGCGACGTCAGCGATTTTCATCTTCCAGACCAGCCCCACCACCCCGCACACCGCCAGCATCACGTAGCAGGACTGCGCCAGCATGGCCGCCGGCACATGGATGTAGATGATCCGAAAGCTGTTGCCTTGCTGATAGTCCGGCGGCGCAAACGCCAAGCCCCAGACCACCCCGCTGACAATCAGCAGTACGGCGGCACTGCTCAACCAGGGCAGCAAGCGCCCGCTGATGGCATAGAACCATTTGGGCGAGCCGAGTTTGTGAAACCAAGTCCAGTTCATCACGCTGTTTCCATCACGGTGCTTTGACGCGGCCTGCAAAGGTCGTTATCAAAACGCGGGTCTTTACTGGCCCTTGTGGGGCCAGACCTCATTATTCATTCGCCGACGCTGATTTTCAGGCCGGCCGCTATAGCAAAAGGTGTCAGGGTGACTGCCAGGGCCGTCAGGCTTGCCAGCCATAACAGATAACCGGTTGCGGGCATGCCTTGTAATGCCGCTTGCAAGGCGCCGCTGCCAAGAATCAGCACCGGGATATACAAGGGCAGAATCAGCAACGCCAGCAGCAAGCCACCGCGTTTAAGCCCCACCGTCAGCGCGGCGCCCACGGCACCGAGCAAACTCAGCACCGGCGTGCCGAGCAATAACGACATCAGCAACACCGGCAAACAGGCCACCGGCAATCCCAGCATCAGCGCCAGCAATGGCGACAAAATCACCAGAGCCAGCCCGGAAAACGCCCAGTGTGCCAGTACCTTGGCCAACACCAGTAGTGGCAAAGGGTGCGGCGAAAGGACCCACTGTTCCAGTGATCCGTCTTCGAAATCACTGCGAAAAAGCCCGTCCAGCGAGAGCAGAACCGATAAAAGCGCGGCCACCCAGAGCAAGCCAGGCGACAAGGTTTGCAACAATTGAGTCTCGGGGCCCACGGCCAGCGGAAACATGGCGATCACTATCGCGAAAAACACCAGCGGGTTCGCCAATTCGGCCGGACGCCGACACAACAAACGCGCTTCACGCGCCAGCAATGATGCAAACACACTCATACGGCCCAGCGCCCCAGGTCAAGATCGCGATAACCGGCAGGCACCCGGGTCAACGTATGGTGAGTGGTCAGCACCACAGTGCCACCCAACTCGCAGTGGCGGGCCAAATGTTCTTCAAGTTGCGCGACGCCTTGTTTATCCAGTGCTGTAAACGGCTCGTCGAGAATCCACAGCGCCGGGCTGTCCAGGTGCAGACGAGCCAGCGCCACACGCCGTTGCTGCCCGGCCGACAAGGTGTGACACGGCACATCTTCAAAGCCCTTTAGACCGACAGCAGCCAGCGCATCCCAAATCGCTTCGCGGCTTGCGGGGCGATGCAGGGCACAAAGCCAACTGAGGTTTTCTTCGGCGGTGAGCAAGTCCTTGATCCCGGCCGCATGACCGATCCACAGCACGTTATTGGCCAACTCAGCGCGCTGCTCACTCAGCGCGCGCCCATTCAGGCGTATTTCGCCCGCTGTCGGCTGCATCAGGCCCGCCAACAAACGCAGCAGGCTGGTTTTGCCACTGCCGTTGGGGCCGCTGATCTGTAGCATGTCGCAGGGGCTCAGTCGCAATTCGAGATTTTCGAACAACAAACGCCAGTCACGCTCACAGGCGAGCGCTACGGCTTCTAGAAGAGGACTGGTCACGTAATTGAGGCCTTCACGGTTCAAGTCGGCGCGGGCGTGGCCGTTAAAGTGATGCAGCATAAATGCATTTACGGCCTGTATAAGAGAGCTGGATCAAAGAATTGTGTTGTTTTTCAAGCCCCTTGACCAACGGGGCAGCATTATACATGCCATGTCCTACTCTAAAGAGGGCAATTTCGACAGGTTGTGACGATGAAAAGCGATATGAGTATTCCACCCATCCCACAAGCTGCGCCCACCAACGTACGCCCCAGCGCTGTCAGCGGTGACGTGCTCAAACTGCTGCAACCATTGGATGGCCTGATCGGACCCGGCCAGAGTGCTCAAGCGCAAGTCGTGTCGCTCAAGCAAGGCGATGCCGTGTTTCAACTGCTGCTCAAGTTGACCCTCGACAGCGGCCAGCAGACTCACGTGCAGGTTAACAGCAACCAGCCCTTGCCTCTGGGCACGCTACTGTCGGTGACGCAACCGTCGCCTGGCAACCTCGCGATTAGCCTGCAACACGCCTTGAGCAGCAGTGCCGCCACCCTCTCCCGCCTTGATCCGCAACAATTGCCGACGGGGACGCTGCTGCAAGGCAAGGTACTGAGCACTCAAGCGTTGCCGCAGGCGGCTGGGCAACCCGCGATCTATCGCTCACTGGTGACCCTGCTGAACAGCGCCTTGAGCGGCAGTACCCTGAGCGTCGACAGCCCACGACCTTTGCGCGTCGACAGTTTGCTGACCGCGCACGTGCAAGGCAGCCAGACCTTGAACTTCGTACCGCTCAGCGGCCGCCAAGACCAATTGGCCATTGCCCAGCAACTGGCAACCCAGCAAGCCCGCCAAGGCTCGCTCGACGGGTTGTTGAGCGCCCTGCAAAAACTCCCGCCCAGCGACAGCATGCCCGACGCGTTGCGAGCCACTATCGACAAGTTGTTGGGCGGCTTGCCTACCCCCCAACAACTGAGCAACCCCAGCACTTTAAGCAGCGCCCTACTCAACAGTGGGGCATTTCTGGAAGCCAAGCTGCTCGGTGGACAGTTGCAGGCGTTGGCCCCAGACATGAAAGCCACCTTGTTGCGGCTGATTGCGCAAATCCTCCCTGGGGTCCCGGCCAACTCCAGCTTCAACCCCGGTGTCGCCGCCAGCACCCAGGCGCAAGCGCTGCCGACCTTTGTGCGCAATGCGTTGGGCGTGCTTGGCCAGGTCAGCGCCAAACCACAGCCGGGCGGTTTTCCGCTGCCGCCGCGCCTGCTGCAACATGGCGAAGGCGAAGGCGAAGGCGAAGATAGCCTGGAAAACCTGCTCAAACTCGCCGCCGCCGCCATTTCGCGCCTGCAAAGCCATCAACTGGCGAGTCTGGAGCAAAGCGGGCGCACCGCAGACGGCAATCTGCTGACCACCTGGCAGCTGGAAATCCCCCTGCGCAACGCCCACGACATCGTGCCGCTGCAGGTCAAATTCCAACGTGAAGAACCGCCCGAGCAAGGGCCGGAAGACAAACGCGAACACCGCGAAACCAAGGATCAACTGTGGCGCGTCGAACTGGCTTTCGACCTGGCGCCCTTGGGGCCGCTGCATGTGCAGGCGCAACTGATTCGTGGCAGCCTGTCCGGGCAATTGTGGGCACAACGCAGCTTCACGGCCGAACTGATTGCCAGCCAACTGGGCGTGCTGCGTGAACGTTTGAATGAGGCAGGCCTGAGCGTCACTGACCTCGACTGCCACCAAGGCACCCCGCCCCACAGCGGCCCTGCCAAACTTGAACAGCGCTGGGTCGACGACACCGCATGAACACACCTTCCGAACCGCGTCAGGCCATTGCCCTTAAATACGACGGAAAACAGGCACCCACCTTGACGGCCAAAGGCGACGACGCCCTGGCCGAAGCCATCCTTAAATTGGCCCGCGAATACGAAGTGCCTATTTATGAGAATGCCGAACTGGTCAGGTTACTGGCCCGCATGGAATTGGGCGACAGCATCCCGCAGGAGCTGTACCGAACACTGGCCGAAATTATTGCCTTTGCCTGGCAGCTCAAAGGCAAGTTTCCGGTGGGCTTTGACCCGGATGCCGAGCCAGTGGAGCGCGACATCACGCCGTTGTAACGCCTGCCATCAGCGTATTAAGCAGGCGCCGTTCAGTGCATGGTCCACGTGCATTGCCGCGTCCAGCAGTTGGCTGTCGCTGCGATAATCACCCACCACTTGCAAACCTATGGGTAGCTCTCCCGGCGCTCTGGGCAAAGGAATGTTGATCTGCGGCAAGCCGAATGCCATCCAGAATTTGCAAAAATCAGAAGGCCCTGTGGCCTCCAGCCCCAAGGGCGCGACCATGCCGCATGTAGCCCCGAGCATGGCGTCAAAAGGGGCGAACAGTGCTTTAAGTATCGGGGCCAGTGCGGCCAAGCGGGCTTTAGCGGCCGTTTCCTGCTCCCACGTGGTCTGCTGAGCCCGCTCAATCATGGCCATTACCTGCGGGCTGAGTGACTCGGGGCTCGATTGCCATTCTTTGGCCAGCGAGCGGGCCCCCTCGCAATCGTTGATCAACAGATGGTCGTCAAACACGCCGACAAACTCATCCGGCAGGACGACTTGCGTCACCCTGTGCCCCGCCGCGCTTAATACATCGAGTGACGCCAGCAGTGCGTCGGCCACCGGCGGTTCAATGTCGCCCCAACGTGCCGTGCGGCAAAATCCAAACGTTCTGCGCCCACTCGCCGGCTGGGTGGTTGTCAGCCCAGGAATCAACACCCGCGCGATTAAAGCCAGATCCCCCACAGAACGCCCATACCAGCCCAACGTGTCAAAACTCGGCGCCAGCGGCTTGATCCCTTCCAGAGAGACCAGCCCGTAGGACGGTTTAAATGCATACAACCCGCAGTACGACGCAGGCTTGAGCAGCGAACCTGCAGTCTGCGTGCCCAACGCCACAGGAAAAAAACCTGCCGCCATACCCGCAGCAGAACCCGCGCTGGAACTGCCGGGTGTTCTACTCAGGTCAAGTGGGTTACGCGTCGGCCCGGTCTGCATATAGGCAAACTCGGTGGTGTGGGTCTTGCCCATGATCACCGCGCCTGCCTGGCGCAGCAGAGCTACCACGTGAGCATCGCGCGATGGCCGGTTGTCTTGATAAAGCGGGGAGTAAAAACACGTGGGATGGTCGTGGGTATCAATGATGTCCTTGACGCCAACCGGCACACCCGCCAGCAAACCCTTGAGTGCGGGTCCTTTCAACTCCACCACTTGCTTGTTCAGTGCGGCGGGGTCCAGTGAAACAAATGCCTGGATTTCAGCTTCGCGGGCGTTTGTTTGTGCCAAAAAATGCTCAGCCACTTCGCGGGGACTGATACGCGCAGTGCGCACCTGCTCAGCAATCAAAGTGGCATCGGCGGTATCTAGAAGGCTCATCTTTGTGTCCAACCCTTGGCTTTATTGTTGTTAAACGGCATACACCAATGCCCAGTCCACAAACCCTTTGACCTCAATGGAATTGCCCGACGGATCGATGCCGCGACCAAATCGTGAACGTGGTAGGCGAAATGAAATAGCGATTTCAAATCAAGCGCCACAGTCGGATGCGGCCACATGATCAGGACGGAAATCATGCCGCGCCAAACTCGAAACAGATAGCCTGTTATTTTTTACCTGAGCGAAACAAATTTTTATGGATACCGCTACCTGAGAAGCCTGATCGCAGTGATCGAGTGCGGATCCGTAGATGCTCGGTGGCCTGTTTGCTGCGCGACAACACAGCGTCTAAAACGGAGCGGCAGCTTCTACGGCAAAAGTGTCCTCAGCACGGTTTCAAGCACAACCTGCCCTTTGCGCGGCGTGCCCTCAAACTCAATCCAGCCTTCGTTAAAGCCATCGATCATTTGCATGCGTGGCAACGGGTTGCGCATGCCCTGAGCCGTAAACAACGCCTGCCAACGTTCACGAGGCACGGTCTCCATGCTCACGGGCTTGCCGAGCAACCGGGCGAACGTCTCGGCAATCTGATTCGGCGTCACGCGCTGAACGCCTTCAAGTTCAACCACGCGCTGCCCTTGCCATACATCCTGCAAAAGTTCGGCAGCCACCCGGCCAACATCCGCCGTGGCAATCATCGGCACGGGCTTGTCCAGTGGTTGCAAGAAGCTTGGAATCACCCCGTGCTCAATCGCTGGAGCAACATCCCACAAGGCGTTTTCCATAAACCAGCCGGGGCGCAAAAACGCCACGGGCGTGTCCAGTGTGCCCACCGCCTGCTCAAGCAATTGCAACTGGTTAAGCAGATTAGGTTGAGTCGCCTGCACACCGATGGTCGACAGACAGACCACCTTACCCGGCTTGGCGTATTCGAGCGCCTGACGAATATTCTCGACGATCAAGCGCGCCTCGGGAAACCCCGGGAGCGGGTCGAAGTTGGATGGCAGCATGATGAACACCCCGTCTACACCCGTGAAAGCCTGCGCCATGGCTTGGGCGTCGTCGACGTCGGCCAGCGCCACTTCACACCCCAGTTGCGCCCAAGGCAGGCCCTTTTCGGTGCTGCGAACCACTGCCCGCACCGACTGCCCGGCACCGAGCAAAGTCCGGGCAACGGCGCCACCCACCTTCCCGGTAATGCCTGTAACTGCGTACATATGCGTTTCTCCTCAACTCAAACAACGGCTGTTGTGTGAGCTGAATTATCCAGCCCAAGAACCTCGTTCTTCGATAGCATCAGTGTCAATGCACACATGACAAGGAATCATCAATGAGCTTCGATCCGGGATTGGCCAGCGGCATGGGCGTGTTGAGTGCTGTGGTCGACAGTGGCAGCTTTGCCAAAGCGGCCGACAGCCTGGACATCACGCCTTCAGGCGTGAGCCGGGCCATCTCCCGACTGGAGAAACGCTTGGGCATTCGCCTGTTCGACCGCACCACACGGTCGGTGCAACTGACCGACGAAGGGCGGCGGTTTTACCAGGAAGTCGCCCCGTTGCTGGCTGGCCTCGAAGACGCAGCCAACTCGGCGGCAGACAGCGCGCTGACCGTACGCGGACGTTTGCGGGTCAATATCGACCCGTATTTTTCAAGACAGGTGCTCGGCCCCGCGCTGGGCGAATTCATGAGCCGCCACCCGCAATTGCAGTTGGACTTGCACACCAAGGATCAACTGGGCGATCTGGTAGCAGACGGCTTTGACCTGGCCATTCGTTTCGGCTATCCGCAATCGTCATCACTGGTTGCGCGCAAGCTGATGGAAGTCAGGGTGTTAACCGTCGCGGCACCGGCCTATTTCGAGCGCCATGGCCGCCCTCTGACCCCTCGCGATCTGGAGGATGGCCAGCACGTATGCATCGATTTTCGCGACACGCAGACCGGGCGGCCTTTTGCGTGGGAGTTTCATCGAGGCGCAGAAAAGATCATCGTGCAGACCGACGGTCGACTGATCATCAACGATGCCAGCACCTTGTACAGCGCCTGCGAACACGGTCACGCGGTGGCGCAGATGCTTGATTTGGGGCTGACGCCAGCACTCAAGGACGGCCGCTTGGTGGACGTGTTTGCGGACTGGCCAGATGAGCGATTTCCGCTGTACGCCTTCTATCCATCGCGCCATTTACCGGCGGCCAAGGTGCGAGCGTTTTTGGCGTTTGTGGGGGAATTGTGTGAGAGAGCGAGCTTGCCTTAATGCCAGTCAGTTAACACATATACCCTGTGGGAGCGGGCTTGCCCGCGAGGGTATCGGCGCGGTTTAACAGGGAAACCGCACCGCCTGCATCGCTGGCAAGCCAAGCTCCCACAGGTTTCTGGCTGCGTTTAATAACTGACGTGCATTAGGGTTTGCCTCGCGATCTTTTAAAAGATCTAAAGACCGCAGCCTGCGGCAGCTTCCTACACCGGTAGTCGTATGAAGCATTAACCCTTATGCATCTTGCTCATCAACTCGGCCTCAGCCTGGGTCAATCCACACGATTGGGTCAGTTCGTCGACGCTGGCCCCCATGCCCACCAACCGCGCGGCCTGATCAAACGACAGGCTGGTCGGGTCGCGCTGTTCCAGGCGGGTCAGTTTTTCAGGCAGGGGCGCAACGACAGAGCGCATTTCGTGCAGTTCTTCGCCCATTTGCACGTTGCCGTTCTGGTAGGTGTCCAGGCGGCGGCTGAGTTCTTTGAGGCGGCGATCGCGCTGTGCATCGGCCACGGCCTGCTGCGCCGCTGCCACGCGCTGTTTGCGCACGTAAGTGACGAACGCATACAGACTGGCTGCCCACAGCAGCCCCAGGACGATTACCGCCACCTCAAGGATCAATCAGATGTTCTCCAGGTCCGACCATTCTTCTTCGGTCATCATTTTGTCCAGCTCAACCAGAATCAGCAGTTCGCCGTTCTTGTTGCAGACGCCCTGGATAAACTTGGCCGACTCGTCGTTGCCCACGTTGGGGGCCGTTTCGATTTCAGACTGACGCAGGTAAACCACTTCCGCCACGCTGTCGACCAGAATTCCGACCACTTGCTTGTCGGCTTCGATGATGACGATGCGCGAATTATCGCTGATGTCGGCAGGGTTCAAGCCAAAACGCTGACGGGTGTCGATGACCGTTACCACGTTGCCGCGCAGGTTGATGATGCCCAGCACATAGGCGGGCGCACCCGGCACCGGGGCAATTTCGGTGTAGCGCAGCACTTCCTGCACTTGCATCACGTTGATGCCGTAGGTCTCGTTGTCCAGCTTGAAGGTGACCCATTGCAGGATCGGATCTTCGGAACCCTGTGCGGCTGATTGTTTCATTCCCCAAACCCCTGACTAAAAACCATAACGGTGTGTGCTGTCTGACCGCGCTCAAGGCCGGTCGCTTATGTGTCTGCTTGATGGGCTGCGATGTGTCTGGCGCCACCACTGGCGATCAATTCCGCCAATTCGGCGACGTCCAGCAAGGCACACATGTGCTCGATCACAGTGCCCGCGAGCCAAGGACGTTGCCCGCGATGGGAGCGCCATTTGATCTGGTTAGGGTCCAGCCGTAACGAGCGGCTGACCTGATGCACTGCCAGCCCCCACTCATAACCCTGGACCGAAATGACGTATTGCAGCCCTTCGCGAAAATCGTCGCGGTAGCGGTCAGGCATCACCCAACGGGCCGTGTCGAGTACGTTGAGCTTGCCGCTCTGGCTTGGCAGAATGCCCAAAAACCATTCTGGCTGGCCAAACAACGGGGTCAATTCACGGCCTTCGAGCGAGTAAATCGAGCCCAGGCACACCAGCGGCACAGCCAGTGTCAGCCCGGCAACGTCGAACAATAAGCACTCGAACGGTTCGCTCGCCCACGCAGGGCGCCCGTCATCCCGAACCGGCAAACGTGTACCCGACGCGCTCGCATGATGTGCTTCAACCCGAGGCGGCACCCATAACTCGGCAGTCGGGATCACCGCTGACAGTGCCAGTGGCACCGCCAGTTCTACCGGAGCTGCGCGGGCATCACGCACCTGCTCTTCGAGCACGGCAGCGGCGAAATCCTCCAGCGCTTCAGACTCGGGCTCAGCCAGCGGGACTTCATCCAGTACCTCTGCCGTGGCATCAAACAGCAAGGTGTCCAGGTAAGACTGCAACGCCACTTGCGGGCTCGTGGACAGCGCGACCGGTTGCTTCATAAAGTGCCCCACTCAACGCTGAGGCGACAAAAACCAGTCAGGGTTCTCGGCCGCTCAACACAGGTACTTGGATGCCCGCCCATCTCACACCGCCTGCGGTGAAAGTTGCTGGGTCAACATATGTTTGAGCAAGGCGCGGTACGCAATCGTGCCACGGCTTTTGGTGTCGAACTGCGAAGGTGTCAGCCCTGCCCGGCTCGCATCACGCAAACGCGTGTCGACCGGAATAAAGCCTTGCCACAGCGTTTCGGGGTGCGAGTCACGCAACACCCGCAAGGTGCTCATTGAGGCTTGGGTACGGCGATCGAACAAGGTCGGCACGATGCAGAACGGCAACGCCTGCTGGCGCGAGCGGTTGATCATCGCCAGGGTATTGACCATGCGCTCCAGCCCCATCAGCGCCAGGTGTTCGGTTTGCACCGGGATCACCAACTGCTGACTGGCCGCCAATGCATTGACCATCAGCACACCCAGCAAGGGCGGACTGTCGATGATCGCGTAGTCGTAGTCTTGCCACAGTTGGGCCAAGGCACGGGCGATCACCAGCCCCAAACCGCTTTGCCCCGGCGATTGGCGCTCCAGGGTGGCCAGCGCAGTGCTGGCCGGCAACAAGGCAATCTGCTCGTTGCTGGTGGGCAACAGCAGTTGCGCGGTCAGGCCTTCCGGTACCTGGCCCTTGTGCAAAAACAGGTCGTAATTACTGTGTTCAAGGGCGTCCGGGTCATAACCGAAATAACTGGTCATGGAACCGTGCGGGTCGAGATCGACCACGACCACGCGCTTGCCCGCCTCAGCCAGCAAACCGGCCAGTGCGATGGATGTGGTGGTCTTGCCGACTCCACCTTTTTGATTAGCTACTGCCCAGACTCTCATTCAGTTGTTCCTCCCGGCTGTACTGTGCCGGCCGAGAATTGACATGCACTTATAGGGACGGTGACGGGGAATTGACACCATTCCCACGAACCAGCGGCGTTGTATGCGGCGGTGCAGTTTGTGTGCCAGCCCGCTTCAGGGCCGCATCCGGTGTTGCCTTGGCGGTACCGCTGCCCGTCAGACTGCGGCGTACTTCCAGATTGCGGGACACCACCAGCACCACTCGACGGTTAAGCGCACGCCCCTCGGGCGTGGCGTTATTGGCCACCGGCTGAAACTCGCCGTACCCCACCGACGCCATGCGTGCAGGGTTCACACCTTGCATCGCCATCATGCGCACAATGCTGGCCGAACGCGCCGAGGACAGCTCCCAGTTGGTGGGATATTGCACCGTGCGGATCGGCAAATTATCCGTAAACCCTTCGACATGAATCGGGTTGTCAAAAGGCTTCAGGATCGCCGCCACCTTGTCGATGATGCTGAACGCCAGATCGCTGGGCATCGCATCGCCACTGCCGAACAGCAGGCTGGAATTGAGTTCGATCTCGACCCACAACTCGTTGCCGCTCACGGTCATCTGGTGGGAGGCAATCAAATCGCCAAAGCTTTGGGTAATGTCATTGGCAATGGCTTTAAGCGGGTCATCCGGAATCTGTCCCAGGCCGGCATCCGTCTGTTCACTGTCTTTGATCAGCGGCTCGGCAGGCTTGCTGGTCAGCGGCCGTTCTTCGCCTATCGGAATGGGCTTGATGCTGCGCTCGCTGTCGTTGAACACCCCGACCAGCGCCTGGGAAACCACCTTGTATTTGCCTTCATTGATCGACGAAATCGAGTACATGACCACAAAAAAAGCAAACAGCAAGGTGATGAAGTCCGCGTAGGACACCAGCCAGCGTTCGTGATTGACGTGCTCTTCGACAGCGCGACGACGACGGCTCATGGTTATCCCGTAAACCCTTGAAGCTTGAGTTCGATGGCCCGCGGGTTCTCGCCTTCGGCAATGGAGAGGATGCCTTCGAGCAGCATTTCGCGGTACAGCGATTGCCGCGTGGCAATGCCCTTGAGCTTGCTGGCAACCGGCAGCAACACCAGGTTGGCACTGGCCACCCCGTAAATGGTTGCGACAAAGGCCACGGCAATCCCGCTGCCCAACTGGGTCGGGTCTGCCAGGTTGCCCATCACATGAATCAAGCCCATGACGGCACCAATGATGCCGATGGTGGGCGCATAGCCGCCCATGCATTCAAAGACTTTGGCCGCTTCGATGTCGCGGCTTTCCTGGGTCATGTAATCGACCTCCAGCACGCTGCGAATGGCCTCGGGCTCAACCCCGTCGACCAGCAACTGCAAGCCTTTGCGCGCATAACTGTCGGGCTCGGCGTCGGCCACGCCTTCAAGCCCGAGCAAGCCTTCCTTGCGCGCCGTGAGGCTCCAGTTGACGACCCGGTCGACGCCGCCAGCCATGTCGATATGCGGCGGAAACAGAATCCAGCCCACGGTCTGTATGGCCCGCTTGAAGGCGCTCATGGGGGACTGCAACAAAGCCGCGCCGATAGTCCCGCCGAGTACGATCAGCGCTGCCGGACCGTTAGCCAGGGCGCCAAAATGCCCGCCTTCCAGATAGTTGCCGCCAATAATCGCGACAAAGGCCATGATGATTCCGATCAGGCTGAGGACGTCCATTAATGGCAGGCCTCGATCAGATGCCGACCCATGTCGTCGAGGCTGTATACCGCGTCCGCCAGACCGGCTTTAACAATGGCCATCGGCATGCCGTAAATCACACAGCTCGCTTCATCTTGCGCCCACACCTGACTGCCGCCCTGTTTGAGCAGACGCGCGCCCTCGCGGCCGTCCGCGCCCATGCCCGTCAAAACCACCGCCAAAACTTTGTCACCATAAGACTTGGCCGCAGAGCCGAAGGTGATATCGACACACGGCTTGTAGTTCAAACGCTCATCGCCTGGCAGGATCCTGACCGTGCCTCGGCCGTCGATCATCATTTGCTTGCCGCCAGGGGCCAGCAACGCCAGACCTGGACGCAAGGTGTCACCGTCTTCAGCCTCTTTGACGCTGATGCGGCACAGTTTGTCCAGACGCTCGGCAAACGCTTTGGTGAACGCCGCTGGCATGTGCTGCACCAGCACGATAGGCGCCGGAAAGTTACCCGGCAATTGGGTCAGTACCCGCTGCAACGCCACCGGGCCGCCCGTCGAGGTGCCAATGGCCAGCAGCTTGTAGGGCTTTCGTTTAGGCGCGGGTGAATGGGCGACTGGCGCCGGTGCCGCGCGGCTGGCAATCGGTGGGATCCGCACAGGCGCTGGCGCGGGAGCTGGCGCCGCAAAACCACCGAGCGCCGGACGACTGACCGGCGCAGGTGCTGGAACAGGCACTGGCGTCGGCGCGTTGTAGCTGGGCACGCGACGATTGCTGCGCGAAATGCTGTGTACTTTTTCGCACAGCATTTGTTTGACTTTGTCGGGGTTGCGCGAGATGTCTTCGAAGTTTTTCGGCAGGAAGTCCACGGCCCCAGCGTCCAGCGCATCGAGTGTTACCCGGGCGCCTTCGTGGGTCAGCGAAGAAAACATCAACACCGGCGTCGGACAGCGCTGCATGATGTGGCGCACAGCGGTGATGCCGTCCATCAACGGCATTTCGTAGTCCATGGTGATGACGTCAGGCTTGAGCAGCAGCGCCTGATCAATGGCTTCCTTGCCATTGGTGGCGGTGCCGATCACCTGAATCGTCGGGTCAGCGGACAGAATTTCCGAGACACGGCGGCGGAAAAAACCAGAATCGTCCACCACCAGGACCTTGACTACCATAAACACTCCGTTAGGCGGCTTGGGGCACCAGCGCCCCGCGCAACCAGAATCAAATACGCCGAGAGGCGTAGTGCTTGAGCATGCTCGGCACATCCAGGATCAAGGCAATACGACCGTCACCGGTAATGGTGGCGCCTGACATGCCAGGCGTGCCCTGAAGCATTTTGCCCAACGGTTTGATGACCACTTCTTCCTGGCCAACCAGTTGATCAACCACAAAGCCGATGCGCTGGGTGCCCACCGACAGAATCACCACATGCCCTTCGCGCTGTTCTTCATGTACCGCCGAAGCCACCAGCCAACGCTTGAGGTAGAACAACGGCAGCGCTTTATCGCGCACGATCACCACTTCCTGGCCATCGACCACGTTGGTACGCGACAAGTCCAGGTGAAAGATTTCGTTGACGTTGACCAGCGGAAAAGCAAACGCCTGATTGCCCAGCATCACCATCAGCGTCGGCATGATCGCCAGGGTCAGCGGCACCTTGATCACAATCTTCGAGCCCTTGCCCAGGGTCGACTCAATGGCCAGCGAACCGTTGAGCTGGGCGATTTTGGTTTTCACCACGTCCATGCCCACGCCACGGCCAGACACGTCGGAAATCTCGGTTTTGGTCGAGAAACCAGGCGCAAAAATCAGGTTGTAGCAGTCGTTCTCGCTCAGGCGGTCGGCGGCGTCTTTGTCCATCAAGCCTTTTTTGACAGCAATGGCGCGCAGCACATTGGCGTCCATGCCTTTGCCGTCATCCGAGATCGACAGCAGAATATGGTCGCCTTCCTGCTCGGCCGACAGAATCACTCGCCCGCAACGCTGCTTGCCAGCGGCTTCACGTTCTTCCGGGGTTTCGCAGCCATGGTCGACCGCGTTACGCACCAAGTGCACCAACGGATCGGCCAGCGCCTCGACCAGGTTTTTGTCGAGGTCGGTTTCTTCGCCCACCAGTTCCAGGCTGATTTCTTTTTTCAGTTGGCGCGCCAAATCGCGAACCAGACGCGGGAAGCGACCGAAGACTTTTTTGATCGGCTGCATCCGGGTCTTCATCACCGAGGTTTGCAAGTCGGCGGTGACCACATCCAGGTTTGACAGTGCCTTGGCCATGGCTTCGTCGTGACTGTTGAGCCCCAGGCGCACCAGACGATTACGCACCAGCACCAGCTCACCCACCATGTTCATGATTTCGTCGAGCCGTGCGGTATCGACCCGCACAGTGGTTTCGGCCTCGGAGGCGGTCGGTTTTTCCGCGGGAGGAGCCGTTGCACGGGCTGGCGCAGAACGCGGTGCTGCAGCGCTGGCGTCGGGCTTACTCGCGACTGGCGCGGCAACCGCCGCTGGCGTCGAGGCTATCGCCGCCGCAACAGCCGGGCTTTGGGCCGAGAACTTGCCTTTGCCGTGCAGTTCGTCGAGCAACGCTTCAAATTCGTGATCGCTGATGTGATCCGGGTGGGTCTGCGGGGCCAGCTCAGTCGGCCCGGCAGCCACCTCTGCTGGCGCCGTTGCAACGGCGTCGAGGGCATCGGCACTGAACGAGCCCTTGCCATGCAACTGATCGAGCAAGGCTTCAAATTCGTCGTCAGTGATTTCATTGCTGGCCGCCACCGGCTCAGCCGGGGCAACACCCGGCGTGGCACGGGAAACGGCATCCGGGGAGAACTGCCCCTTGCCATGCAATTGGTCGAGCAATGACTCGAACTCGGCATCGCTGATTTCGTCATTGAGCGAGGCGACGTCAGTGGCCTGAGCCCCTTCTGCGGCGTCGGCCTTGACGGCATTCAACGAGTCGAGCAGCAGCTCAAATTCGTTGTCGGTGATGTCGACGATGTCGTTGCTTGGCGTGGCCGCCGCTACCGCTGCCACCGGCTCCGGTACAGCTGGCGCCTGGGTCGCAGCGGGTTCGGCCAGTCGTGCCAGCGCCGCCAGCAGCGCCGGAGTGGCCGCAGTGATCGGGCTGCGCTCGCGCACTTGCGCAAACATTGCGTTGACCGCGTCCAGCGCCTCAAGCACCACGTCCATCAGCTCCGAGTCGACGCCGCGCTCACCCTTGCGCAAGATGTCGAAGACGTTTTCGGCAATGTGGCAGCACTCGACCAGCTCATTGAGCTGAAGGAAACCGGCGCCCCCTTTTACAGTGTGAAATCCGCGAAAAATAGCATTGAGCAAGTCGGCATCATCCGGTCGGCTTTCCAGCTCGACCAGTTGTTCGGACAGCAACTCTAAAATTTCGCCGGCTTCAACCAGAAAATCCTGAAGGATTTCTTCATCGGCGCCGAAGCTCATGTACGTGCTCCTTGAAGTAGGGACTTTCAGCGCCGGACAACTGCGCCCGCACGCCTACTCAAGACCTAGAAACCTAAACTGGACAACAAATCGTCAACATCATCCTGGCCGGATACGACGTCACTACGCTTATCGGCATGAATCTGCGGACCTTCACCCTTAGCCGGGTTTTTTTGCGCATTATTTTCAGCACGCAGCGCATCGCGGTCATGTTCGATCCCGGCGAAACGATCTACCTGACTGGCCATCAGCACCAGTTTGAGCAAATTGCGCTCAACGTCCGTGACCAACTGCGTGACGCGCTTGATCACCTGACCCGTGAGGTCCTGGTAATCCTGGGCCAGCAGAATGTCAGTCAGATTACTGGAGACAATCTGCTGCTCGGCTTCGCTTCGCGTCAAAAAACTGTCAACCCGATGGGCCAGCTCACGGAACTCTTGTGCACCGACTTCACGGCGCATGAAGCGCCCCCAGTCAGCACTCAAGGCTTTGGCTTCCTGACCCAGACCATTGACCAGCGGCGTACAGTTCTCGACCAGATCCATGGTTCGATTGGCGGCGGCTTCGGTCAGCTTTACAACATAAGCCAAACGTTCAGTGGCATCCGTGATCTGCGACACTTCTTCGGCGCGCGGCATGGTCGGATCAATATGAAAATCGACTATTGCGCTGTGTAATTCGCGCGTCAGCTTGCCGACTTCCCGGTACAGGCCGCGATCTCGGGTCTGGTTGAGCTCATGAATCAATTGCACGGCGTCGCCAAACTGGCCCTTTTCGAGGCTTTCGACCAGTTCGTGAGCATGTTTTTTGAGGGTCGACTCAAACTCGCCCGTTGTTGAATCTTTCTGCTCCATTGCGCCCCCCAGGGAACCGTTCAACCGATGCGTTCGAAGATCTTTTCGATCTTGTCTTTGAGTGCGATAGCGGTGAACGGCTTGACCACATAGCCGTTCACGCCGGCTTGGGCGGCTTCAATGATCTGCTCACGCTTGGCTTCGGCAGTCACCATCAGCACGGGCAAATGCTTGAGTTTTTCGTCCGCTCGCACATGGCGCAGCAGTTCGATACCGGTCATGCCAGGCATGTTCCAGTCCGTCACCAAAAAGTCGATGTGACCCAGATTGAGGATCGGAAGCGCAGTCGTGCCGTCATCCGCCTCGACCGTGTTGGTGAACCCGAGGTCACGCAACAGGTTTTTAATGATCCGCCTCATCGTTGAAAAGTCATCAACGATGAGGATTTTCATATTCTTGTCCAATTCGACCTCCAAGCAGTCTTAAACGCACTTCATCTCTGAAGGCGCCATTCAATCAATTCGGCATTCATTACCTGTAGGAGCGAGCTTGCCTCGCGATCTTTTGCTTTTAAAGATCAAAAGATCGCGAGGCAAGCTCGCTCCTACAGGGAAACTACGTGATCAGTGCGCTCGCCACTGCCCCAGACGCGCTCGCAATCGTGCGGCGCACTGGCTGTGCAACTGGCTGACGCGCGACTCGCTCACCCCCAGCACCTCACCGATTTCCTTGAGGTTGAGCTCTTCGTCGTAGTACAGCGCCAGCACCAGCCGTTCGCGCTCCGGCAACAAGCTGATCGCTTCGGCCAGCGCGGCCTGAAAGCGTTCATCCTCCAGGTCTCGCGATGGCTCAAGATGAGCACTGGCGCCATCCTCGTGCAGCCCTTCGTGTTCGCCGTCCTGCAACAGGTCGTCGAAACTGAACAGGCGGCTGCCCAGGGTGTCGTTCAAGATGGCGTAATAATCATCAAGACTTAACTTAAGTTCGGCCGCAACTTCGTGATCTTTAGCGTCACACCCGGTTTTAGCTTCAATTACCCGAATGGCGTCACTGACCATGCGTGTGTTGCGGTGCACCGAACGCGGCGCCCAGTCACCCTTGCGCACTTCATCGAGCATGGCGCCACGGATGCGGATACCCGCGTAGGTCTCAAAACTCGCGCCCTTGGTGGCGTCGTATTTGCTCGACACTTCAAGCAGGCCGATCATGCCCGCCTGGATCAGGTCGTCGACCTGCACGCTGGCGGGCAAACGCGCCAGCAGGTGATACGCAATGCGCTTGACCAGCGGCGCGTAGCGCTCAATCAGCTCATATTGGCTGTCACGCGACGGCTTGCTGTACATGCGATAGCCGCTGGCAGTCATTAGACCCGTCCCCCACCCGCTTGCTGTACCAAGCGCTCGACAAAAAATTCCAGATGACCCCGCGGATTAGCCGGCAGCGGCCAGGTGTCCACCTTCTGGGCAATGGCCTTGAACGCCAGCGAACACTTGGAACGCGGGAAGGCTTCGTACACCGCACGCTGCTTTTGCACAGCCTTGCGTACACATTCGTCGTAGGGCACGGCGCCGACGTATTGCAGGGCCACGTCCAGGAAGCGGTCAGTCACTTTGGTCAGTTTGGCGAACAGGTTGCGCCCTTCCTGAGGGCTCTGGGCCATGTTCGCCAGAACCCGGAAGCGGTTCATGCCGTAGTCACGGTTGAGCAGCTTGATCAAGGCATAGGCATCGGTGATCGAGGTCGGCTCGTCGCACACCACGAGCAGCACTTCCTGGGCGGCGCGCACAAAACTCACCACCGATTCGCCAATCCCGGCGGCGGTGTCGATGACCAGCACATCCAGGTTATCGCTCAGATCGCTGAAGGCCTGAATCAGACCGGCGTGTTGCGCGGGGCTCAGGTGCACCATGCTCTGGGTGCCCGAAGCTGCTGGCACGATGCGGATCCCGCCGGGGCCCTGGAGCAAGACATCACGCAGCTCACAACGCCCCTCGACCACATCGGCCAGGGTAAATTTGGGGGTCAGTCCCAGCAGGACATCGACATTCGCCAACCCGAGGTCGGCGTCCATCAACATGACGCGCCGACCCATTTCGGCCAATGCGATGGACAAATTGACTGACACGTTAGTTTTACCGACGCCACCCTTGCCGCCGGTCACTGCGATCACCTGTACGGGATGCATGCTGCCCATGATCTTTTTTTACCTTGTCTTACTTAGACGCGGCTACAGAGACTGCTGCGTGTTCCCCAGGAACAACACCGTGCAGACCATCAATGTAGGTACATTGCAACGTAATCATCACTGCCTCAGCCAACCCGTTTGGGCGGGCTGTGGTAGATATCAGCGAACATATCGGCCATGGCTTCTTCGCTGGGTTCTTCCTGCATTTGCACGCTGACGGCCCGGCTCACCAATTGGTGACGACGCGGCAAGTGGAGATCGTCGGGGATCCGTGGACCGTCCGTGAGATACGCCACCGGCAGCGCGTGCCCGATTGCCAGGCTCAACACCTCGCCCAGACTCGCCGTTTCATCCAGCTTGGTCAGAATGCAACCCGCCAGCCCGCAGCGCTTGTAACTGAGATAAGCCGCCGCCAGCACTTGTTTCTGGCTGGTCGTGGCCAGCACCAGGTAGTTGCGCGCCTTGATCCCGCGCCCCGCGAGGCTGTCGAGTTGCAGGCGTAATGCCGGGTCGCTGGCTTGCAGGCCTGCGGTATCAACCAGCACCACGCGCTTGCGCACCAGCGGCTCAAGGGTTTGGCCCAACGACTGGCCGGGGGCCACGTGGGTCACCGGTACATTCAGAATGCGCCCCAGGGTTTTAAGCTGCTCCTGGGCGCCGATACGAAAGCTGTCCATGCTCACCAATGCGATATTTTGCGCGCCGTACTTGAGTACATAGCGCGCCGCCAGCTTAGCCAGCGTTGTGGTTTTGCCCATGCCTGCGGGACCGACCATCGCGATCACACCGCCCTCTTCCAGCGGCTCCAGCTCCGGGGTTGTAATCATGCGCGCCAGGTACGCCAGCAACATCCGCCAGGCCTGACGCGGCTCATCTATCTGGGCCACTTGCGCCAACAAATCGCGTGACAACGGACCGGACAATCCGATGCGCTGCAAACGGCGCCACAAGTTGGCCTGTTCGGGCCTTGAGCCTTGCAGCTGGTTCCAGGCCAGCGAGCCCAGTTGCACTTCGAGCAACTCGCGCAGGCCATTGAGCTCATTGCGCATGTTGTCGAAAGCACGCTGGTCAATCGACGGCGCAGGCGCGGCCAGCGGGCGCGGAGGCTCAACCAGCGTGGGCTCAATCAACGGTTCGGCGGCAGTCAGCGGCAAGCCTGCGAACAACTGACGGCTGGCCTCGGCATCGCCCTCGCCGCGCAAACTCAACTCAGCCTGGGCCGACACAATCTTCGATTGGGTCTTGCGCAGCTCTTCTTCCAGTTCAACGTTCGGCACCCTGGGGGCCAGCGCGGACAATTTGTAGTCCAGGGCCGCAGTCAGCTCAACCCCGCCAGCGATCCGGCGATTGCCAATAATGGCGGCATCAGCCCCCAACTCGTCACGAATGAGTTTCATGGCCTGACGCATGTCGGCGGCGAAAAATCGCTTCACTTGCATAAATCAAACCCTCAGCCGTTAGGGCCAACTGTCGCAACGATCGTCACTTGCTTGTTGTCAGGAATTTCCTGGTACGCCAGCACGTGCAGGTTCGGCACCGCCAAACGGCCAAACCGCGAAAGCATCGCGCGTACCGGGCCGGCCACCAGCAGGATCACTGGATTGCCTTGCATTTCCTGACGCTGAGCCGCGTCGATCAACGAACGCTGAAGCTTTTCAGCCATGCTGGGCTCCAGCAAAACACCGTCTTCCTGACCTTGACCTGCCTTCTGCAAACTATTGAGCAATATTTGTTCCAACCTGGGCTCCAAGGTGATCACAGGCAGCTCAGACTCAACGCCGACAATGCTTTGCACGATGGCGCGGGACAAGCCGACCCGCACAGCGGCAACCAAAGCGGCAGTATCTTGACTCTTATGGGCATTGTTCGCGACCGCCTCGGCAATGCTGCGTATATCGCGTACCGGCACCTGTTCGGCCAGCAGCGCCTGCAAGACCTTGAGCAACTGCGACAGGCTCAAGACGCCGGGCACCAACTCTTCGGCCAATTTAGGTGAAGACTTGGCCAGCAACTGCATCAATTGCTGGACTTCTTCATGGCCAATCAACTCATGGGAGTGCTTGTACAGAATCTGATTCAGGTGCGTCGCCACGACCGTACTGGCATCGACCACTGTGTAGCCCAGCGATTGCGCCTGACTGCGCTGGCTGACTTCGATCCACACCGCTTCCAGGCCAAAGGCCGGGTCTTTGGCGGTAATCCCGTTAAGGGTGCCGAACACCTGCCCGGGGTTAATCGCCAGCTCGCGGTCCGGGTAAATCTCGGCCTCGGCCAGAATCACCCCCATCAGGGTCAGGCGGTAAGCGCTGGGCGCCAAATCGAGGTTGTCGCGGATGTGCACGGTCGGCATCAGAAAGCCCAAGTCCTGGGACAGCTTTTTACGCACACCCTTAATCCGCGCCAGCAACTGCCCACCCTGATTGCGGTCCACCAGCGGGATCAGGCGATAGCCCACTTCCAGCCCGATCATGTCGATGGGCGTGACGTCATCCCAACCCAGCTCTTTGGTTTCCTGAGCGCGGGCTGGCGAAGGCAGCAGCTCTTGCTGGCGCTGCACCTCTTGCAGGGCCTGCACCTTGACCACGTTCTGTTTTTTCCACATCAGGTAAGCAGCACCACCGGCAACAGCGGCCAGGCTGAGAAACGAGAAGTGCGGCATGCCCGGCACAATGCCCATCACGGCCATCAAGCCAGCCGATACCGCCAGCGCCTTGGGCGAGGCGAACATCTGACGATTGATCTGCTTGCCCATGTCTTCGGAGCCCGAAGCACGGGTCACCATGATCGCGGCGGCAGTCGACAACAGCAGCGACGGCAATTGCGCCACCAGACCGTCACCGATGGTCAGCAAGGCGTACACCTTACCGGCTTCGCTGAAACTCATGCCGTGCTGGAAAATACCCACCGCCATGCCGCCGATCAGGTTGATAAACAGAATCAACAGACCGGCGATAGCGTCACCGCGCACGAACTTGCTGGCACCGTCCATAGAGCCGTAGAACTCAGCCTCTTGGGCGACTTCCTGGCGGCGCAGCTTGGCCTGGTTTTGATCGATCAAGCCGGCGTTAAGGTCAGCGTCGATTGCCATTTGCTTGCCGGGCATGGCGTCAAGGGTGAAACGCGCGCTGACCTCGGAAATACGCCCGGCACCTTTGGTCACCACCACAAAGTTGATGATCATCAAAATCGCGAACACCACGATACCGACCACGTAGTTGCCGCCGATCACCACCTCACCGAATGCCTGAATCACCTTACCGGCAGCGGCGTGGCCCTCTTGACCGTGGAGCATCACCACTCGGGTTGAAGCCACGTTGAGCGCCAGGCGCATGAGCGTCGCGACCAGCAAGATGGTCGGGAACACCGCGAAATCAAGGGGCCGCAGCGCGTAGACGCACACCAGCAACACCACGATCGACAGCGCAATGTTGAAGGTAAAAAACACATCCAGCAGGAATGCCGGGATGGGCAGCATCATCATTGCCAGCATCACCAGCAGCAACAGCGGCACGCCTAACTGCCCCTGACCCAAACCGGCCAGACCGTTGCGTGCGGTGTTGATTAACTGAGAGCGATCCAATGACATGCCTAAACCTTTAGCAAACTTTTGACGCCAGATGCGCCGTGAGGCCTGCCACTGCAAGAAGCCTTCCAACTTTGGCAAGTGGCCATACACGAACCGCTTAGCCGTTGCCGAACGATGGTAAATCCTGAGAACCCGATTTAATTGAAGGACGGCGACAGTCTGCTTGCGACGGCTACGCAGCCATCGCGCAGCTACATTTATGTACTCAATGGCACTTTTAACAACGACGTGTAGCCGCTGCCGAAGGCTGCGATCTGGCGCGCCAGCGGCAGTGCTTTTTAATGGTTTACGTACATATCCGTTGGATGTATGAAGGCTTTTTACGGGTTCCGCCCTTACGGCGGCTCACTTTTGGCAAACAGCCCCAAAAGTAAGCAAAAGGTCCTTGCCCCCACGTACGGCCATCGCTGCGCTCAGGTTCCCTCGCTCCGGTCCCGCTCCGTGGGCACGCTGCGACGGGCCTTCCATGGCCCAGCGCAGCTCTCCCGGCATCCATGCCGGTCAACCCACTACGCGAAACCTACACTCGGCCTCCCGAAGGGGCGGGTAGATCAAGATCAAAAAACCAGATCAAAAACCAGATCAAAAACCAGATCACATGCCAGATCAAAACCGGGGTCACGGCTGGCTGGCCTGCACGCTAATTCCAGCGCCATTCACCCAAATCAATCACCAGGCACGCGCTGCTGCTGGACCCAAACACTACGTCTATCTTGCGATTGGGCTCGTAGCGTTCTGACCCGCGCCCACCTATCAAAATTTCACCACAACGCTGATCACGTGTATGGGGATTGTCTTCCCACACCGGCACGCTGTCCAACTGCAACTGGCGCACCAGTTTGTAAAGGATGAAACTGCGCACGCAGCGCCCATTGATGCCCTCAAAACTCAACGATTTGCGCAAAAACGACAGAATGGAATCACGCTCTTTGTAGCAGCGTTCCATGATTGCCCCGTAATACTGCTCGCGACCACAGCTGTGCGGCACTGTGGGCAGCGAAATCACCGCCAGCAAATTTGAGCCCTCAGTGCTGAACCCCACGATGTGGCGGCCCTTCAACTGATCCAGCCAAAAGATCGCAAACGTACCGTCAAGCGCAGGAAACTTCGGGAATAACCCCTCAAGGTCAACATGGGCGCTGTCTCGCGTATCGCTCAACGCACAGGTTCTGACCGAACCGTCGGGAATAAGGGTTAACTCGATAGACATCGCGCATCTCCGTTGCCTGCACACACCAAAATGACACTCGCTGTCATCAGTTAAGCAGGTTTACGAAAAGCCTCTACTGTCAGAAATAACAGTCCACGACCCAATAGCTACCGCTTATCAGGTCGATGCGTCCGGCCGCGGCCCTCACTATTCATCGCGCCGTAAATCCGGCGGAATCGGTACATCTTTCAGCGGATCAGGCCGTTTGCCCTTCCCCGCCTGGTGCTGACGAATCTGATACACGTACGCCAATACCTGCGCCACGGCCAGGTACAAGCCCGCCGGGATTTCCTGTTCAAGCTCGGTGGAGTGGTAGATCGAGCGCGCCAGCGCCGGGGACTCCAACAGCAGGATGTTGTGCTTGGCGCCGATTTCTCGAATCTTCAGCGCCAGAAAGTCGCTGCCTTTGGCCAGCAACATCGGCGCCCCGCCCTTCTCCGGGTCGTATTTGAGGGCCACGGCGTAATGCGTCGGGTTGGTGATGATGACGTCTGCGTCCGGGATGGCGCTCATCATGCGGCGCTGGGACATTTCGCGCTGCACCTGACGAATACGCTGTTTAACCTCAGGTCGACCTTCCTGGTCTTTGTGTTCGTCGCGGATTTCCTGCTTGGTCATCAGCAGTTTTTTGTGGCTTTCCCAGAGCTGCACGGGCACGTCGACGGCGGCGATCAGGATCAAGCCGCAGGCCATCCATAAAGCGCTCCAGCCGACCACTTGCAGGCTGTGGATCACCGCCAGCTCCAGGGGCTCATGGGCGATGCGCAGCAGGTCGTCGATGTCGGATTTCAACACCAGCAACGCCACGATCAGGATGATGAAAAACTTGGCCAGCGCCTTGAGCAGTTCAACCAGGGCCTTGGCCGAGAACATGCGCTTGATCCCCGCCGCCGGGTTCATGCGGCTGAATTTGGGCGCCAGGCTGCCCGCGGCAAACAACCAGCCGCCAAGGGCGATGGGCCCCACGATGGCAGCGATCAACAAAGTGATCAGCACCGGCTGTACGGCGATCAGGGCGACTTTGCCCGAGTGCAGTAGATACGCGCCCATGGAGTCGGTGTTAAGCAGTGTTTCGCGGCTGATGCTGAAGTTGTAGCGCATCAGCTCCATCATGTCTTCGGCCAGAGCGCCGCCAAATATCAGGAGTCCGGCTGAGCCCGCCAGCATGATGGCCAAGGTGTTGAGTTCTTTAGAGCGTGCGATTTCGCCCTTTTCCCTGGAGTCTTTTTTTCGTTTCTCCGTGGGGTCTTCTGTTTTATCGGCACCGCTCTCACTTTCTGCCATGGCTATTTCGCCTGTGCCAGTTCACGTAAAAACTGCAAAGCCTCGGAGGCCAGCGGTTGATACTGATTGAGGATGTCGGCCATGCCGATCCACAAGATCACCATGCCCAGCACCAAGGTCAGCGGAAAACCAATGGCGAAGATATTCAGTTGCGGCGCGGCGCGGGTCATGACGCCAAAGGCGATGTTGACCACCAGCAAAGCGGTGATGGCAGGCAATACCAGCAGCAATGCGGCCCCCAGCACCCAGCCCAGTTTGTTGGCGATTTCCCAATAGTGGTTGGTCAGCAGCCCGCCACCGACCGGCAAGGTGGTGAAGCTTTCGGTGAGCACTTCAAACACCACCAGATGCCCGTTCATGGACAAGAACAGCAGGCTCACCAGCATGGTGAAGAACTGCCCGATCACGGCCACGTTGACGCCGTTGGCCGGGTCGACCATGGACGCGAAGCCCATGCCCATCTGGATCGCGACGATTTGCCCGGCCACCACGAACGCCTGGAAAAACAGCTGCAATGAGAACCCAAGCAACGCACCGATGATGATTTGTTCGGCAATCAGCATCAGCCCGCTGAGGTCCAGCGGGTTGACTGTGGGCAGCGGCGGCAGGCTGGGCAGGATCGCTAGGGTGATCGCCAACGACAGAAACAGCTTGATGCGCTTGGGCACCAGGGTCGTGCCGATGATCGGCATGGTGGTCAGCAGTGCGCCTACCCGGAACAGCGGCAGCATAAAGCTGGCGACCCAGGTACTGATCTGCGCGTCCGTCAGGGCCAGCAGCGACATTTAGCCGATCAACTGCGGAATGCTGCCGTACAACTGCAGGATGTATTCCATAAAGGTTTGCACCAACCAGGGTCCGGCCACGATCAAGGTGATCAGCATCACCAGCAAACGCGGCAAAAAGCTCAGGGTCTGTTCGTTGATTTGGGTGGCCGCCTGAAACATCGCCACCAGCAACCCCACCAGCAAACTGGGGATCACCAGCACCGCAACCATCATCGTGGTCAGCCACAACGCACTGCGAAACAGGTCAACCGCGACTTCTGGGGTCATGGTTCAGACTCCGCCGAAACTGCTGGCCAGGGTGCCGATAATCAGCGCCCAACCATCGACCAATACAAACAGCATGATTTTGAACGGCAACGAGATGATCAGCGGCGAGAGCATCATCATGCCCATGGCCATCAGCACACTGGCCACGACCAGGTCGATGATCAGGAACGGGATGAAGATCATGAAGCCGATCTGGAACGCGGTTTTCAGCTCGGAGGTGACAAACGCCGGCACCAGAATGGTCAGCGGCGCCGCGTCGGGCGTCGGGATGTCTGTGCGCTTGGACAAACGCATAAACAGCTCAAGGTCGCTGGTGCGGGTCTGCGCCAGCATAAAATCCTTGATCGGGCCTTCGGCTTTGAGAATCGCGTCCTGGGCCGTGAGTTTTTCCGCGAGGTACGGTTGCAAGGCGTTTTGATTCACCTTGTCGAACACCGGCGCCATGATGAACATCGTCAAGAACAGCGCCATGCCGGTCAGGATCTGGTTGGACGGGGTTTGTTGCAGGCCCAGCGCCTGACGCAAGATCGAGAACACGATGATGATCCGCGTAAAGCTGGTCATCAGCATCACGAACGCCGGGATAAAGCTCAGGGCGGTCATGATCAGCAAAATTTGCAGGCTGACCGAATACTCTTGCTGGCCGTTGGCCCCGGTGCCCAGGGTGATCGCCGGAATCGACAGCGGGTCAGCCCCGAATGCTGCAGGTGCGAGCAACGCCAACAACAGCGCAACAACTAAACGCATTACGGCTTGTCCTTTTGCTGACCGAGTATTTCCATCAATCGCTTGGCGAACTCCGGGGTTGCCGGCTCTGAGTTGCCCGGCACCGAGACAGGCTCTTTGAGCACGTGCAGCGGCGTGATACGGCCCGGTGTAAGGCCAAGCAGGATTTGCTCATTGCCCACTTGCACCAGCACCAGTCGGTCACGCGTGCCCAGCGCCCGTGAGCCGATCAACTCAATAACCTGCCCGTGGCGCGGCCCGGTTTGCTGAACCCGGCGCAGCAGCCAGGCCAAGGCAAAGATCAACCCCAGCACCAGCAACAAGCCCAGCACCAATTGCGTCAACTGCCCACCCAGGCTGCTGCCAGCCACCGGCGCAACGGCCGTGGCTGCGCTGGTCACCGGTTCTGCCGCCAGCACGCTCAAAGGTAACGCCAGGAAACCGCCGAGAACCCATTTCATTCAGCGAAGCTTCTTGATGCGTTCGCTTGGGCTGATCACGTCGGTCAGACGGATGCCAAACTTTTCGTTGACCACGACCACTTCACCATGAGCAATCAAGGTGCCGTTGACCAGCACGTCCAGCGGCTCACCGGCCAGACGATCCAGCTCGATCACCGAGCCCTGGTTGAGTTGCAGCAGGTTGCGAATGTTGATGTCGGTGCTGCCCACTTCCATGGAGATCGACACCGGAATGTCCAGAATCACGTCCAGGTTGGGACCGTCCAGCGAGACCGGGTCGTTATTGCGCGGCACGCTGCCGAACTCTTCCATCGGCAAACGATTGGAAGCAGGCTTTTTGGCAGCATCGGCGGCCAGCAGTGCGTCAATATCGGCCTGGCCAACATCGCCGGTTTCTTCCAGCGCTGCTGCCCATTCATCAGCCAGCGCCTGGTCAGCAGCAGTTGTATCGTGTTCGTTAGCCATCGGGTGTCCTCGGCGAGCAGTGAATCATTAGCACAGCAAATATGTGTGGCCCAGCGCTTAGCGCCGAACGATGGGCTCGACCACTTGCAAGGCAAGGTTGCCTTTGTGCGAGCCCAGTTTGACCTTGAAGGCGGGCACGCCATTGGCGCGCATCACCAATTCGTCCTGCAATTCGATCGGGATCACGTCCCCAGGCGCCATGTGCAAAATATCGCGCAGGCGCAATTGACGCCGGGCGACGGTGGCGCTCAACGGCACGCTGACGTCCAGCACGTCTTCGCGCAGGGCCTTGCTCCAGCGTTCGTCTTGATCGTCCAGATCGGACTGGAAACCGGCATCGAGCATTTCACGCACGGGCTCGATCATCGAATACGGCATGGTCACGTGCAGGTCGCCGCCACCGCCATCGAGTTCGATGTGAAAGGTCGAGACCACAATGGCTTCGCTAGGGCCGACGATGTTGGCCATGGCCGGGTTCACTTCCGAGTTGATGTACTCGAAATTGACCTCCATGATCGCCTGCCAGGCTTCCTTCAAGTCGATGAAGGCTTGCTCCAGCACCATGCGCACAACCCGCAACTCAGTGGGGGTGAATTCGCGGCCTTCGATCTTGGCGTGACGGCCGTCGCCGCCGAAGAAGTTGTCCACCAGCTTGAACACCAGCTTGGCGTCGAGGATGAACAGCGCGGTGCCGCGCAACGGCTTGATCTTGACCAGATTGAGGCTGGTGGGCACGTACAGCGAGTGCACGTACTCGCCGAACTTCATCACTTGCACCCCGCCCACTGCCACGTCGGCCGAGCGGCGCAGCATGTTGAACATGCTGATGCGGGTGTAACGGGCGAAACGCTCGTTGATCATTTCCAGGGTCGGCATGCGGCCCCGGACAATCCGGTCCTGACTGGTCAGGTCGTAACTTTTGACGCTACCGGGCTCGGCGGCGGCTTCGGCCTGTACCAGACCGTCATCGACGCCATGCAACAGCGCGTCAATTTCATCCTGGGACAGCAGGTCTTGCACGGCCATGTCGTGGTCCTACTGCAATACGAAGTTAGTAAAGAGCGCTTGATCAATGACCACTTTGCCGAGTTCTTTTTGCGCGACTTCCTGCACGCTGGCAGTGGTTTTCTGACGCAACATTTCCTGGCCCACGGGGGTCGCCAGGCTGTCAAAGGTCTGTCCGGAAAAGAGCATGACCAGATTGTTGCGGATCACCGGCATATGCACCTTGAGTGCATTGAGGTCATTTTGATCACGCGCCTGCAAGGTGACACTCACCTGCAGATAGCGCTGGCGGCCGTTGTCATTGAAATTGACGACAAAGGCAGGAGGCAGCGGCTCGTAAATGGCGGCGGGCTTGGCGCTGGATTCAGCCACCGGCGGCGGCGCGCTTTTGTCGCCGCTCATGAAGTACCAGGTGGCCCCCACAGACACGCCGATGGCCAGCAGTACGCCCACGACGATCAGGATAATCAGCTTGAGTTTGCCTTTGTCGGCGGGATCTTTTACTGCGTCGCTCGTCGCCATGCCAATAATCCGTCACTTTGGGGTTTTCACAGGTGCATGACTAGGCAGAGCAAGTGTTATGCCATGTAGTGGCGAGCTTGCCTCACGATCTTGTAAAAGATCAAAAGATCGCGAGGCAAGCTCGCTCCTACAGGGGGGTGGCGTGCGGGGTCAGGCGTAGTAGTCCACGGCGCTGGAGCCCAGCACGATGCTTGGGGCTACAGGCTCAGGCACCGCGACAGAGACGTCCTCTTCACCACCACTTTGGAGCCGCTGGCCAGTGGAACGGCCTTGAGCGTGCTGCTCCTGGCCTTGGCCCTGCCAACTGCGCGATGGGTCCGACACGTTAACGTCGACCTGGTTCATGCCCTGCTGGGCCAGCATGTCACGCAGGCGGTGCATCTGGCTGTCCAGCGCTTCTCGCACGCCCGCGTGACCGCTTATGAAATTGACTTGCGCCGACTGGTCGGCCGCCATGTTGACCCGAATATCCAGCCGCCCCAGCTCTGCTGGCTCCAGTTGGATGTCGGCCGATTTGAGGTTGGCGCTGGACAGGTACATCACGCGATTGACCACTTCCTCGGTCCAGCCACTCTGGTGCATCGCCAACGGCTGGTTAACCGGCAACGCATTGGCCGTTTTTGGAACGGCGGCTTGAGTCAGAGCAGCCAGGCGATTGGCGAAGTCATCGACCCGAGTGTCGCTGGACGCGCTTTTCAGGTCTTTCAGCCCCTCGTCAACCAAGCCCTTGAACGCCTTCTCGCCGCCTTCACCACCGGTGGACCCATCGGCTTTCGGATCGATCAGCATGGCGATACCGCTCGGCTGACCTTGGGCCGTCGAGGTCGAATTATCTGACTGAACGTTCTTGGCCGCCGACTGACTGCTGGCAGACACATGACCACCCTGCTCCATCGCCAATCGCACCGCTGGCATGTCATCCAGCGGGTCTGCCTGCGGGTCAAAACTGTCATCCGCCTCTACGGCAGGCGATGGCTGGGTTTGCGCCGCGATGGCGGCGGCAGCCAATTGCGCAGACTGAATGTCAGGTTGTGCAGGCACCGTGGGCGGCGGGACTTCGGCAACAGGAGGTGCTGAGGGCGCTACTGCCGTGGACGCAGGCACATCGGCAGCCGATTGGGATTCGTCAGGCTTGAGCGGTTTGTCATGCGGATCGGTGTCTTTGCTCTTGCCAGCAGGCAAGTGTTTGCCGCTATCGGCAATGCCTGGAGGGCTTTGCTCGGCGCTGTCATTGACTGCTTCATGCTTGGCGCCAGCCTTGCGGCTCGTGTCAGCGGACGGGGCATCAGACGCTTTGGCATAGACCTTGGAAAAATGCTCAGCCCCTGACTTTGCAGGCCCGACGTCGGGCTGTGCAGCGTTGGCCACCGTTGCTTTGGACGCAGCAACAGCAGGTGTCTGGAGTAACGGATTGGCGGCGAGTGGCATTGGCAAAGTCTCCGCTGTACGGCTGGCATAGGTACAGATCAAAGAGACAGAGCAAGGTTCGGGCCAGCTTTAACGTCAGTTCCGCGGGACGTAACTGGAAACGATTACCCGCTGGCGCTCAGCACGATAAAGTTGGCGGACCATTTGATATTCATCATTAATTTCGCTGACCAGCTCTTTGATGTCCGCCAACTGCTTCTTTTGCGCACGTTCTTCGAGCTGACCGCACAACAACGCCAGGCGGGTGGCGCCCATGTTGCTGCTGCTGCCTTTGAAGCTGTGCGCAACCAGAGTCAGGTCGCGGACTTCCTGGACATTGTGCAATTGGTCGATACGTTCTTCGGAATCTGAGAGAAAGGTGTCCAGCAGGTCTGCAAACCCCCCTTCCATCACCTCGCGCAACGAACTGATGACTTGCTCATCCATATGAATATCAGACACTTGTTCACTCCTTGATCAAGAATGTGGCGGATTATGCCAGAGCCTCCCATGAAAACTCTACGGTCGACTTTCGACCCTCGTCGGACCAACGCGCTGCCGGGCACAGTTGGCGTACCAGATTTAGCCCGCGCCCCGACAAACGATCACGCTCAAGCGGCCTGGCCAGCATCTTGGCGACATCAAAGCCTTGGCCACTGTCTTCAACGTCAAGCGCCAGCCGCCCACCCCTCGGGCCTGGCATCACCTGCATCGAAACACGCACGAAACCACTTTGTAGCTTAGCCAAGCGCTGATTGCGCAATTGGTAATATCTTGTAAAACCTTCGGCGTCACGCTTGAGCTGAGAATCGAGCCCCAGTACGCCATGCTCCAGCGCATTACTGTACAGCTCGGACAAGACAGAATGAATCACCGCCCCTTGCGCACGCAGCCCGTGGACTTCCATCAGCAAGTGCAGCAAATAAGGCAGCGGATTGAATTGTTGCAGCGTTGAGGCACGAAACTCAAAACTGGCCGACCAGTCGAGCGGGCTGCATTGACCGCTGTCGGTGTAAAGCATGACCGGCATGCCCGGATGCTCCGGCAGTTGCGAGGTGATCTGCACCATGCTCACGTCATCGCGCGTGCAGCCCTGAAAATCACGCAGGGCTTGCTCTACCTCGTCGATCAAGTGCTGCGGCTCGCGATTGGCCTCCAGCACGCGCTGCAACCGTTCCACGCCAAACAACTGGTCATCCGGGCCGCTGGTCTCTGTGACCCCATCGGTGAGTAAAAACAATTGATCACCGGGGAGCATCGGCAAGACCTGCGTCGAATGGTCAAACGCCTTGGCCTTCAAGACCCCCAATGGCAAATGTTGCGAGGTCAGCGTGATGCGTTGCCCCGCAGCCCTTGCTTGCAGATAGCCATCGGGCATGCCGCCACTCCACACCTCGACGCTACGTCGCGCCGCACTGACGCACACCAGCGTGGCACAGCAGAACATGTCGACGGGCAGGATACGTTTGAGCTTGGCATTCATTTCACGCAGCATTTCGCCCAGGCCGTAGCCCTTGGCCGTCATGCTGTAGAACACTTCCGACAGCGGCATCGCACCAATGGCCGCCGGTAAACCATGGCCAGTGAAGTCGGCCAGCAGCACGTGGGTATCGCCCGACGGCGTGTAAGCGGCCAGCAGCAAGTCACCATTGAACAAGGCGTACGGCGACTGTCGATAACGGATATTGCCCGCACTCAGACAGCCCGAATGCGCGACCCGATCAAACACGGCCTTGGCCACTCGCTGTTCATTGAGCAGGTACTCATTGTGCCGGGCGATCAGATCACGCTGTTGCAGGACGGTTTCCTGCAAGCGGCGCAGACGGTCCATCACGGTGATTTTGGCTGCCAGCAGCAAAGGATTGTACGGCTTGATCAGCACGTCATCCCCGCCCGCCTCAAGCGTTCGGGTCAAGGCATCGGCATGGTTGAGTGAGGTCAGAAAGATAACCGGCACCAGCACCTCTCCAGCCAGTGCCTTGATCTGGCGCGTGGCTTCAAAGCCGTCCATCACGGGCATCAGGCCGTCCATCAGCACCAGATGCGGGCGCTGCTGGCGGAATACCTCCACCGCCTCGGCGCCATTACTGACCAACAAGACGTTATGGCCCTGGCGCTGCACGATACTGGCCAACAACAGCCTATCAGCGGCGCTGTCCTCGGCGATCAATATCGTCAGGCCATGCGCTTGCGGCAATGGGCTGCTCAATTAATGTCGAACAGCTTGTCGAAGTTGGAGATCGCCAGCACTTTGCGGACATCAGCGTTGCTGTTCACCACCCGCACATCCGAGTTATCGCCCCCTGCATGGTCACGCAGCAACAACAGCATGCCCAGCGCCGAACTGTCGAGGTAGGTGGCTTCTTTTAAATCCACGACAATCGAGTCGGGCTTTTTTTCGCTCTTTTCGTAAGCCTCACGAAATGCTTGATGCGTGCCAAAATCAAACCGGCCCTTGATGGCAATCGTCAGCTTTTTGCCATCGCCTGATACGTGCGAAGTCACTGCCATGTGGCTGCTCCTGTGTCCGATGTCGGTTGACCCACAACTATAGACGCTTTGCGCAAATGAGCTGGACCTGTAGGAGCGAGCTTGCCTCGCGATCTTGTAAACGATCAAAAGATCGCGAGACAAGCTCGCTCCTACAGGGGGAGGTCAATAAACCTGTTGGCGTGGCAGGCGCTGGGACAGTTCATCCATCAGTTTTTGTTCGCGCTTGTCTTCGAGCTGGCGTGCTTCGTCGGCGTAGCGCTGGACCAGCTTGCGCAGCCCTTCGACCCGGGCATAGGCCTGCTGCCAGGTCTCGCGGGCTTTGTTGAGGTTGTTTTCATGCCACTGCAAGCTCTGACGCTGCTGGCCAACCGCTGTTTCGAGCTGATTGAGGAAGTATTGGTAGTTACGCAGCCATTGACCGGTCACGCCCTGGCTGCCGCGCTCGACCCATTGCAACTGGTATTCGCCACGAAAGTTCTCAAGGTCGCCGAGTTTGCTGTTGGCCAGATTGACCTGCCCCTGAAAATGCCCCAGACGCTGGGCGGCGGCCTTCTCGGTTTTTTCGGCCATTTCGACCACCGGCGCCAGACGCGCCGCTCTTCCTCCGCTGGCCATAATCGCTTAACCCCCCGCGGCTGGAGCGAAGATTGTGCCCAGGTGGCCGCTGCTTTCGCCCAGGCTGATGTTGTCGTTCAGCCCTTGACGCAGGTACGCCACCATCGCGGGCTGCAAACTGATGGCCGTGTCGGTCTCGCGGTCGCCACCCGGCACGTAAGCACCCACGCTGATCAAGTCCCGCGCTTGCTGGAAGCGCGACCACAGCTGCTTGAATTGCTGCGCACGGCGCATGTGCTCGGCGCTGACCACCGAGGGCATGACCCGGCTGATGGACGCTTCAATGTCGATGGCCGGGTAATGGCCTTCTTCGGCCAAACGCCGCGACAGCACGATGTGGCCGTCGAGCACACCCCGCGCCGAGTCGGCAATCGGGTCTTGCTGGTCATCGCCTTCGGACAAAACGGTGTAAAACGCAGTAATCGAACCGCCACCGGCCTCCGCATTACCGGCCCGCTCAACCAGCTTGGGCAGCTTGGCGAACACGGACGGCGGATAGCCCTTGGTCGCGGGCGGCTCGCCAATGGCCAGGGCAATTTCTCGCTGGGCCTGGGCGAAACGGGTCAGGGAGTCCATCAGCAGCAGGACGTTTTTGCCCTTGTCGCGAAAGTACTCGGCAATCCGCGTGCAGTACATGGCCGCCCGCAGACGCATCAGCGGCGCGTCATCGGCAGGCGACGCGACCACCACCGAACGCTTGAGGCCTTCTGCTCCGAGAATATGCTCGATGAACTCCTTGACCTCACGGCCCCGCTCCCCGATCAGACCGACCACGATGATGTCGGCCTCGGTGAAGCGCGTCATCATGCCCAACAGCACGCTCTTGCCCACACCCGTACCGGCAAACAGGCCCAGACGCTGGCCGCGGCCAACCGTCAATAAACCGTTGATGCTGCGAATGCCCACGTCCAGCGGCACGCTGATAGGGTCACGCTTGAGCGGGTTGATGGTCGGGCCGTCCATCGGCACCCAGTCTTCGGCCTTCATCGGACCTTTGCCATCCAGCGCCCGGCCCGCGCCGTCGAGCACCCGACCGAGCATGCTCATGCCCATCGGCAAACGACCGGTATCCGCCAACGGCACCACCCGAGCACCCGGCGCGATGCCTGCCACGCTGCCCACTGGCATCAAGAAAATTTTGCTGCCGGAAAACCCCATGACTTCGGCTTCAACTTCGACCGGGTGAAAGCTGTCGTCGTTGATCACCAGGCAGCGACTGCCCATGGCGGCACGCAGGCCTTCGGCTTCGAGGGTCAGGCCGACCATGCGCAACAGGCGCCCTTCGACCACCGGTTGCGCGGGTAATGACACCGCCGGGGCGTAGCTGCCCAAGCGCTTGGCGAAGCTGGTGCGCTTAAGGCGCATCGGATTGGTCCAGATCGACGTCGATGTCTGGTGCCGCCGGGTGCAGCGATTGCTCGTGCAGCTGATCAAACAACTGACTCATCGACAGCTTGATCCGCGTTTCAATGCTGGCGTCGATGCGACTGTGCTCAGTCTCGATGCGGCAGCCTCCGGGTTGCAGGCTGTCGTCTTCGACAATCCGCCAGTGCTCGTCATGGCGCTCGCGCAGGGCTTTGATCTGGTCAAAGTCTTGCGGGTTGATAAACAGGCGAATGTTGTCAGCGCCCATCGGCAGCAGTTTCAAGCCGTCACGCAGCACCTGTTCGATATGGCTTGAATCGGTTTTCAGCTCGCGCTGAATCACCAACCGGGTCATGTGTTCGACCAACCCGACCATGGCTTTTTCAAGTTGCTGGTCTTGTTCGGCCAACGGCGCCAGCAAACTGCTCATCAGGCGCTCAAGACTGCCGACTTTGGCACTCAAGGCCACTTCCGCTTCTTGGCGCACCTTGAGCTGGGTGCTGTGAAAGCCTTCTTTTTCGCCCGTGGCAAAGCCTTCGTTCCAGGCTTCCTGGCGGATGCTTTCGAGTTCTTCGAGGGTCAGCGGCTGCACTTCGTCGAGCGGCACTTCTTCGCTGTCGACAGGGAGTTCTTCAACCGGCTCGGGCTCCGGCTCTTCGTCCGGCTCTTGGTAAGGGTCAAAACTGGGCAGCCCCCATACATCGAAAGCCCCGACATCCTTGGCGCGAATTACATCTCCGGGCGACTCACCATTGCTCACTTAGATCATCTCTTCGCCGCCCTTCCCGCCGAGAACGATTTCTCCGGCTTCGGCCATACGGCGGGCAATGGTGAGGATTTCTTTCTGCGCCGTTTCGACATCGCTGACGCGCACCGGGCCTTTGGCTTCGAGGTCGTCGCGCAACAGTTCGGCGGCGCGCTTGGACATGTTCTTGAAAATCTTTTCCTGAACGTTGTCGTCGGAGCCCTTGAGCGCCAGCACCAGCACGTCCGAAGACACTTCGCGCAACAACGCCTGAATGCCCCGGTCGTCGACATCCGCCAGGTTGTTGAAGACGAACATCAGGTCTTCGATCTGGCCGGACAGGTCTTCGTCGATGTCGCGGATCGAGTCCATCAGTTGCGCTTCCATCGAGCTGTCGAGGAAGTTCATGATGTCGGCCGCACGCTTGATGCCGCCCAGCGAGGTGCGGGCAGCGTTGGAGTTGCCGGAGAACTGTTTTTCGAGAATCTGGTTCAGTTCTTTCAACGCCGCCGGTTGCACGGTGTTGAGCGAGGACACGCGCAGGATGATGTCCAGACGCGCCTTTTGGTCGAAGTGACCGAGCACTTCGCCCGCCTGATCGGGGTCGAGGTAAGCCACAACAATGGCCTGAATCTGTGGGTGTTCGAAGCGAATCACGTCGGCCACTGCACGCGGCTCCATCCACTTCAGGCTGTCGAGGCCGCTGGTGTTGCCACCCAGCAGAATGCGGTCGATCAGGCCATTGGCCTTGTCTTCGCCCAGCGCCGAGGTGAGCATTTTGCGAATGTAGCTGTCGGAACCGACGCCCAGGCTGGTCTGGTCGCCGACGATTTCGACGAACTCACTCATCACCTGTTCGACCTGCTCGCGATGCACATTGCGCATCTGCGCCATCGCCACGCCTACGCGCTGTACTTCTTTGGGCCCCATGTGCCGCAGCACTTGGGCGGCATCGGTTTCGCCAAGCGACAGCAGCAAGATCGCCGCTTTGTCGACCCGGGTCAGCTTGGCGTTGGCGGCAGCTCGGTTATCACTCATCAGCGTTGATCCATTCTTTGACAACCTGGGCCACGCGGCCCGGGTCTTCGGCTACCAGACTCTTGATCGCGTTCAATTGGGCGTCATAGCCCTCGCTAGGGCTTGGCAACATGATGCTTTGCGGGCCGCCCAGGCTGACGCGGTCATTGGCCAACTCGCCGTCCAGTCCACCCATGCCGCCCATCTCAGCGTCGCTGCCAATACCGGCTACGCCTTTGCGACCATGACCGGTGATGTTGTTGAGCACCGGGCGCAGCACGCCGAACACCAGCACCAGAATAAACAGCACCCCCAGCACTTGTTTGACCACATCCCAGAACCACGGCTGCGAGTAGAACGGGATGTCGGCAATCACTTCGCCACGTTCGGTCGAGAACGGCACGTTGATCACGCTCACGCTGTCACCACGGCTGGCATCGAAGCCGACCGCGTCCTGGACCAGCCGGGTGAAGCGCGCCAGTTGATCGGTGCTCCACGGCGCACGGGTCACTTCGCCGTTGGCCGGGTTGACGTTGACCTGATCGTCGATCACCACGGCCACCGACAAGCGATTGACCCTGCCCTGTTGCTGCTTGGTGTGACTGATGGAGCGATCGAGTTCAAAGTTGCGGGTCGACTGTGAGCGCTTGTCTGCCGGGTACGGCGCCAGCATTGGCTGGCCAGTGGCCGGGTCCATGATTTGCTGGCCGTTGGCATCCAGCAATGGCTGCCCTGGCTGGATCATGCCTGCACCGCCCGCCCCGGCCTGACCGGTTTGCTGCGGCGCTGTTGCCGGGCTCGGCGGCTGGTTGCTCAACGCACCCGGAACACCTTGCGGGCCATTGCTGGCCGTGCGCTGCTCGCTGGTCGACTGCTCGCTGCGCAAGGCCGGTTGATCGGGGTTGAACTGTTCGGAAGTGGACTCGACGGCGCTGAAATCGACGTCCGCCGACACTTCGGCCTTGTAGCGATCATTGCCCAGCACCGGTTGCAGAATGTTGTGCACACGCTGGGTGAGCAGGCCTTCCATGCGGCGACTGTAGTCAAATTGCTTGCCAGCCATGGTCAGCTCGGAGTTTTCCGCCTGATCCGACAGCAAGTTACCTTTTTGGTCGACCACGGTGATCTGGGACTTGTTCAGCTCGGGCACGCTGGTGGCCACCAGGTTGATGATCGCCAGCACCTGGCCTGGTTCCAGCGAACGCCCGGCATACAGCTCCACCAGCACCGAAGCGCTGGGTTTGCGCTCATCGCGCACGAACACCGAGCTTTTAGGAATCGCCAGATGCACACGGGCACCCTTGACGTTGTTCAGGCTGGAAATGGTCCGCGCCAACTCGCCTTCGAGACCGCGGCGATAACGCGTGGCTTCCATGAACTGACTGGTGCCCAGACCCTGATCCTTGTCGAGGATCTCAAAACCGATATTGCTGTCTGTGGGGCTAACGCCCGCGGCGGCGAGCTTGAGTCGCGCACGTGAGACGTCATCGGCCTTGACCAGCAAGGCACCGGAATTGGGCTCAACGGTGTAGGCAATATCAGCGGCGGCCAGGGTTTCCATGACCTGCTTGGCATCCATACCGGCCAGGCTGCCATACAGCGGCCGGTAATCGGGTTGTTGCGACCACAACACCACGGCAAAACCAATCGCCACGCTCGCTGCCAGGCCGACCATGAGGCCGACCTGACGCAACATGGTCATCTCGGCCAGGTTGTCCAGAAAGGACAAGCCGAACAGCGGACCTTTGCCGCCACCCAAGCCTGCCTTGGCCGGAACGTTCTCTGGGAGTGCATCTGCCATGACTTGATAGCGTCCTTAAACCGGCATCTGCATGATGTCTTGGTAGGCTTGAACCAGCTTGTTACGAACTTGAGTCAATGCTTGAAAGGAAACACTGGCCTTTTGCGATGCAATCATCACGTCAGTCAGGTCTACACCGGTTTTACCGATTTCGAACGCGTTGGACAGCTGTGACGACGCCTGCTGCGTGTCGCTGACCTTGTTGATCGCGTTGCCGAGCATGTCGGAAAAGCTCGGCGCACCCGCTTCAGGCGCGGCCTGCACAGTCGATTTCGATTGCGCCATGGCGTCCATTTGCATGGCCCGCATATCCAGCATCAATCGATTGAATTCAATACCTTGGCTCATGGACAACTGCCTCCGACGACCCGCATTTTTTTGACACTTTCAAAGCGCTTACCGAGATGTAGCAACAAGGGTGCCAGCTCTTTGTCGTTTTCGCACAATTAACGTTACAAATCGTCGCAGGCGCGGGCT